>SEEV01000017.1 GCA_004211695.1 Rhodococcus sp. (in: high G+C Gram-positive bacteria) | reverse complement strand
ACCCCCGCGTAGCCCGTCGCCATGGACCGCTTGAACACGACGACATCCTTCGCCTCCCACACCCGCAGGACGGGCATGCCGGCGATGGGTGATCCGGGATCCTCGGCGGCGGACGGGTTGACTGTGTCGTTGGCGCCGATGACCAGCACGACGTCGACGTCGACGAGGTCGTCGTTGATCTCGTCCATCTCCAACACGATGTCGTAGGGCACCTTCGCCTCGGCGAGCAGTACGTTCATGTGACCCGGCAGTCGCCCGGCCACCGGGTGGATACCGAATCTCACGTCAACGCCGTGGTCACGCAGCTTCTTGGTGAGCTCGGCCACCGGATACTGCGCCTGCGCCACCGCCATCCCGTAGCCCGGGGTGATGACGACCGACGACGCGTTCTGCAGCAGCATCGCCGCACCCTCGGCGTCGACCTCGCGGTGTTCGCCGTAATCGGTGGCATCGGAGCTCGATGCCTCGACACCGAATCCGCCGGCGATGACCGAGCTGAACGACCGGTTCATAGCCTTGCACATGATGTAGGACAGATAGGCGCCCGAAGACCCGACAAGTGCTCCGGTGACGATCAGGAGGTCGTTGTCGAGCAGAAAGCCGGATGCCGCGGCGGCCCAGCCGGAGTACGAGTTCAGCATCGATACGACGACGGGCATGTCGCCGCCGCCGATCGACGCGACTAGATGCCAGCCGAGGGCAAGGGCCAGTACGGTCACCGCGATCAGCATCCACAGCGCCGGGCTGATCACAAACCAGACCGTCAGAACAACGAAGGCGATCAGTGCACCGGCATTCAATAGGTTCTTGCCTGGCAGCATCAGCGGCGACGACTTGATCCGGGCGGACAGTTTCAGATTAGCGACGATCGATCCGGTGAACGTCACCGCGCCGATGAATACCCCGATGAAGACCTCGGCATGGTGAATGCGTTCGAGTGATGGGGAGTCGAACGCTTCGTGCGCGAGGTACCCGTTCCAGCCAACCAGCACTGCCGCCAGGCCGACGAAGGAGTGGAGCAAGGCGATCAGTTCCGGCATACCGGTCATCTCGACGACACGGGCACGCCACAAGCCGATTGCAGCGCCGATCAACAACGCCACGACGAGCAGTCCAACCGTTGCCATGGTGGAGACGTCGACGACAATGGCAACCGTCGCAACCAGAGCTATCGCCATACCGACGATCCCATACAAGACGCCATGCCTTGACGTTTCATGCTTCGACAGTCCCGCCAGTGACAGGATGAACAATACGGCGGCAACCAGATATGCGGCGCCGCTAGCGGAAAGCACGGTCATGTGTCGCCTAGCCTTTACTGAACATGCGGAGCATCCGCCGGGTTACCGCGAACCCGCCGAACACATTGATGGCGGCTAGCAGGATCGCCCCGAAAGCCAGGATGCGGATCACCGTCGCGTTCCCGACGTCGTCTCCGACACCGAGCTGGAGCATTGCGCCGACGACGATGATGCCGCTGATCGCGTTGGTCACCGACATCAGCGGGGTATGCAGGGCGTGCGCGACGTTGCCGATGACGTAGAACCCGACGACGATCGCGAGCACCAGCACGGTGAAATGCTGCGGCAGCGGAGCCGGCGCGAACGCGTTGATGAGGAAGAAGACGACCACGCCGACGCCGATGGCGGCCCAGCGATGCCAGGCCGGACGGGGTTCGGGCTCGGGGACCGCCTCGGGTTGCGTGCGCGGGGCGGCCGCGGGTGCGGCGGACACGGTTACCGGTGGGGGCGGCCATGTCTTCTCGCCGTCGCGAACCACCGAGACGCCCCGTTGCACGACGTCGTCGAAATCGACTACCAGACGACCGTCCTTTTCTGGTGTCAGCAACGTGATCAGGTTGACCAGATTGGTGCCGTAGAGCTGCGACGCCTGGTTGGGCAGTCGTCCCGCGAGATCGGTGTATCCGAGGATGATCACGCCGTGGTCGGTGACGATACGTTCACCGGCAACCGAGCCGGCGACATTACCGCCCTGCCCGGCGGCCATGTCCACGATCACGCTGCCCGGTCGCATCGACGCGACGTCCGCCGCGGTGATGAGACGCGGCGCGACGCGACCGGGGATCAGCGCGGTGGTGATGATGATGTCGACGTCGCCCGCCTGCTCGGCATAGATCTCGGCGGCGCGCCGGTCGTAGTCCTCGCTTGTTGCTCTGGCGTAGCCGTCGGTCGACATCTCTTGCTCGACTTCGACTTTCAGGTACTCGCCGCCGATCGAGCGCACCTGCTCTGCAACCTCGGGCCGCGGGTCGGTGGCACGAACGATCGCGCCGAGGCTCGACGCGGCGCCGATGGCGGCGAGCCCGGCGACGCCCGCGCCCGCTACGAGAACTTTCGCCGGCGGAACTTTGCCTGCGGCGGTCACCTGGCCGGTGAAGAAACGACCGAATTCGTGCGCGGCCTCGATGACTGCGCGGTAGCCGGCGATGTTCGCCATCGACGACAGCACGTCCATCGACTGCGCACGAGAGATGCGGGGAACCGCGTCCATCGCGAGCACGGTCAACCTCCGCTGGGCCAGTTCCTCGACGAGGCCTTCGTTCAATGCCGGGCTGATCAGACTGATCAGCGTCGCATCGTCCGATAGTCGGCCGATCTCGCTGGAAGTGGGCGCGTTGATCTTGAGCACGATGTCGGCCCCCCACGCGTCGTCGCCGGAGACGACCGTGGCACCGGCCTCGCGGTACGCGTCATCGCTGAAGCTGGCCGATTCTCCCGCGCCGCGCTCGACGCGGACCTCGTAGCCCAGTTTGAGGAGTCGCTGTACGGTTGCGGGCGTCGCCGACACCCGAGCTTCGCCCGGCTGTGATTCGGCGACTGCCCCAATGCTTCCCGAATACCTCAACTTTCACGCCCCGCTCGTGGCCGTGGCGCTGTAGCGCTCCATGACGGCGAGCACACTGCTGCGGACCTCCGGACGGACGAGCAGCTCGATGTTGGCCGCCAGGCTTGCTTGCAGAGCGGATTCCAGTTCTGCGGTCGCGGCGGCGCGCGCAATCCTCTTCACTTGCGCATACGTGGCGGTGGGACCGTGGGTCATTCGTCGGGCCAGGTCTGTCGCGCGGGATGGGAGGTCGTCGGGGTCGCAGATTTCGGCGATCATGCCGATCGCCAAGGCGTCGTCGGCGGAGACGAATTCGCCCGTCGCTATCATCCGCGACGCCGCGGGCAGCCCGATCAGCGACGGAAGCAGATATGCGCCGCCGGCGACCGGAACCATGCCGAGGTTCACATAGCTCTCGGCGAATCGTGCCCGCGACGACGCGATCCGTGCGTCGCAGGCGAGGCCGAAGTCCAGGCCGCCTGCCGTCGCGGAGCCGTTGTAGGCGGCCACGACCGCTACCGGGGCGTTCCAGAGAAACCGGACCGTCTGCTGCACCGCGGGCATCCAGGTGGCGGCGAGATAGTCCATTAGGCCGTCCGGGCCGTCGGCGTTGTACACGTCATACATTTCCTGGACGTCGGCGCCGGCGCAGAACACCTTGCCGGTCCCGGTGAGGATCACCGCGCCGATTCCGTCGGTTTCGGCCAGCTCGTTGACTGCCTCACCCATGCGCCGCACGACATCGGGGGTCACCGAGTTTCCGCGATCGGGACGGTTGAGTCGGACTGTCCCGATGCCCTCGGCCACACTTACGACGAGATCATCCACGTCACTTCTCCACTTTCGTCACATTGCCGGGGACCGCGGCGGGGTCCTCGACCCACGACCGCACCAACTTTTTGATGTCCCCGCGGGCGATCTTCGACTCGCCCGAGGCCCGGGGGATGGGATCTGCCGAGACGAAGACATGGCCGGGCCGCTTGAACGCGGCGAGATTCTTCCGGAGCCACGAATCGAGATCGGTGCCCACCGCATCCCACAGCTCCGGTAGATGCACGTAGGCTGCCGGGGTTTCGCCCCATTTGGCGTCGGGCACACCGACCACCACGGCCTCGCGGACCGCCGGGTGTGTCTCGAACGCCCGCTCGATCTCCACCGGCTGGATGTTCGTGCCGCCGGTAATGATGGTCTCGCTGGCGCGGCCGACGATGTAGATGCGGCCTGCATCATCGAAGTGCCCCAGGTCCGAGGTACGCCACCAACCGTCGGGCAGCAGGCGTTCGGCGTGTTCTGCCTCCGCTCCCAGCAACGTGCTGGTGACGCTCGGTGTGCGGATCACCAGCTCACCGTCGACGCCTGGCTCCGGACGGTCCAGGACGACACCGTCCTGGAGGACCGAGAACTCGACACCGGGGACCGGGCGGCCGATCGATGCCCACAGGGCACGCTGCCGCATCTCGGTCCGCGACAACAGAGTTGTCGACGCGGGCGCCTCCGTCTGTCCCCAGCATTGCACCATCGCATCGGTGTACTCGCTGAGCACCTCGAGGGCTGGCAGCGCGGCAGGTTCCCCCGCGAGCATGAGGCAGCTCAGCGACGAGTCACGCAGCCGCGACAAGTTGCCGAGCGTACTCAGCCTGCGCAGCATCGTCGGAACGGCGAACATCCAGGTGATTTCGCGATCGACGATGATATTGAGCATCTGCTCGACGTCGAAACGCTCGGTGAAGACGTTGGTGCCTCCGCACAGCAAGGTAGGCAGAACACTCCACCCCCCGGCATAGACCAAGGGGGCCACCTGCAGGGTGCGGGGCGCCGGTACCGGTCCGCTGCTGCTCATCACCCAGGTGTTGCCCAGCATGGCGGCACGGGCCCCGCGATGTGAGATCGCGATGCCCTTGGGCTTTCCGGTCGACCCGGAGCTGAACCTGATGTGGTACAGGTCGTCCGGACCGGTCGGTGCCTGCATGGGTGCCGGCGAACCACCGGTCACCAGTGTGTCGAAGCCCAACCATCCCTCACGCGCCCCGATGATCACGCGTAGGACGTCGGTGCCGTCGAGCACATCGTCGAGCACATCGGCCGATGCCAAATCGGCCACCACGAGGCGGACGTCGGCCAGGTCGATGCACCGGCGCAGCTCGTGAGGAGCGAACCGATGATTCAGTGGAACTTTGACCAGTCCCGCCTTGAGGAGCGCAAATTCGAGTACCACATACTCGATGTGGTTCTGCGCGACGTACGCCACGCGCGCCCCGGGCCGAAGGCCGAGGCCCGTCAGGGCATTGGCCAGCCGGTTCGACGACTCGGTGAGCTGAGCGATGTTCAACTGCTTGTTCCCGGCCGCGTCCTCGGCCGCGATTTCGTTACCGGGCCGTCGCTGCACCTGGCTCATCAACTGCACCACGGTCTGCGCAACCGCCGACGATTGGAGAACCATGATCAGCTCTGCCCGAAGCCGATCGGCATGGTCGCGATCGACAGGCCACCGTCGACGACGATGGTCTGCCCGTTGATCGCGACACTCTTCGGCGAACACATGAAGGCCATGACGTCGGCCACCTCTCCTGGTGTGGGATACGCACCCGAGGGGGTCTGCGCCAGCCAGTGCTTGGCGTAGTCGTCCCACGCCTCACCGGCGTAGTAGCGGAAGGAGTCCGTGTCGATCGGGCCCGGACAGACGCCGACCGCGGTCACCCCCTGGCCCGCCAGCTCGATCGCGAGGTATTTCACGATGGACTCCATCGCGGCCTTGGCGGCGCCGAGCAGACCATGTCCCGGAAGTGCCCGGAAGCTGTCCCACCCGCTCACCGCCAGCACGCGGCCTCCCGGCTGCATGTGAGGAAGGCTCAGCCGCACGAGGTCGAGAAACCCCTGCACGGTGATGCCCATCGTCTTCTCGACGTGGTGGGCGCGGATGTCCATCAGCGGTTTGAAGGCACTGGCGGCCGCGTTCGCGACCACCACGTCGAGGTGGCCGAACCGCTCGGCGGCCTGCGCGACCATGGCCTCGACGGCATCTGTGTCGGAGACGTCGGCCTGCACCGCGAGCGCGGTACCACCTGCTTCCTCAATGGCCTTGACGGTGCCCTGGGCAGACTCCGTATCGCGTCGATAGTTCACAACGACGTTCGCGCCCTGCCCTGCGAGGCGCAGCGCGAGCTGCCGCCCCATGCCGCGGGATCCGCCGGTGATGAGGACCGTCTTGTCCTGCATGTCCATGGATGACCTCTCGATTGTGTGGTGAGACAAGCGTCGCGAACGCGTTGTGATGGAACGTAATGGACGTGGTGTCGGCTCAGGACCCCATGGTCAGACCGCCGCCGACGCATAGCGTCTGACCGGTGATGTAGCTGGCGCCGTCACCGCTGAGGTAGGAGATCGCCGCCGCGATCTCCTCGGGCTGGCCGGCGCGGCGCATCGGCACACCCCGGAGGATGCCGCCCAGCACACCGCCGCCATCCTGGCCCGCCACCAGGCCCTGTTCTTCGAGCAGTGGGGTCGCGGTGATACCGGGGGCGACGGCGTTGACGCGGATGCCGTAGCGGGCCCACTCGCGTGCCAGCGACTTGACCAGCGCGATGACTCCCGCCTTTGCCGCGGAGTAGACGGTCTCTCCCGAGGTACCGACGGTTCCCGCCTCCGACGACGTCAATACGATGCTCCCGCCGCTGTCCTTCATCACGCGCCCGGCTGCGGCGGACAGGTAGATGGCCGACATCAGGTTCACATCGATGATGCGGCGCCAGTAGTCCGGAGACTCATCGAGGAACTTGGTGATGGCCGTCCACCCGACGGTGGAGACCACGGTGTCCAGGTGACCCACCGCGGCGACGGCCTGTGTGACGAGCCGGTCACATTCCTCGGGACGGGTAGCATCCCAGCACTCGCCTAGATCGACGATCCCGTTGACCTCCGCGGCGAGCTTCGTGACCGCATCTGCGTTCAGGTCGGCCGCGACTACCCGCACGCCGGCGCCTGCCAGCTCGAGTGCGGTCGCCCGTCCGATTCCGGACCCCGCGCCCACCACGAGGGCGGTGCGGGACTGGCTGTTGTCTGTCATCCAGAGTTCTCCTGATAGTTCCGGTATCGGGTGGCGCGAGTGGGGTTGGTTACGCGCGCCTCCGTCGTCTACATCCGGTGTTGTGGATCATAAAATAGCATTATCGTTATTGTCTGACAATAATTTTGCATATTTTGTCGGCGCCCCGACCGGTCTTCCCCTTGGGACGAGCCGAGATTGGTGCCGAGCTGGAGAAGGACCGCTTGCTCGGTCTTCGCGAGGGTTGCGTCGGCGTCCTTCGCCCGTGGTGCAGTGCACTCAGAAATCACCCTCGTTACGGTTCACCGCGAATCGGACGAGGAGCCTGAGTTCGCGGTGCTTCGGCGACACCGGGCCCAACTCGTCCGCCGCGAGGCGCAAGCCGCGGAATGCATCGGCCCCATCGGGTGCCCTCTCGCGCAGACGGTCGAGATTGGAGACGAATATGTTCTGCTTGCTCGGAGGATGGCGCACGTCCATCGGGTCTTCGATCATTCGGAAAGGTTGGAGCTTAAGGGTTCTGGCTGTCCGTTGGGTTGTCGGTTCCGGTGCCGACGAGACGGGCCAGCGCGGGCACGTGGTAGCCGTCGGCGTACTCCGCTGCGGCCTGTTGAATCGACGCTTGCGGCGCCTTCGCGTACAGCCTGCGACGGCTTACGAAAGCACCCGATTGCCGGTGGACCCGCACGGCCGCTTCGGTTGCCGCAATGAGCGACACGGTTCCGTCCAGTAGTGGCGCACCGTCGACGTCGCGCAGGCCGACCGCGTTGAGGAAGGCGGTCAGGCGGCCGCCGGCGGGGATGACGACCTCGGCTCCCTTGTCGAGGGATGCCCGCGCGGCGGTGGTGAACGACTCGATCGCCTTCTTCCGCGCATCCTTGTCGGAGAAGCACGCGTCCAACTCGTGGGGCGTCAGGCCCATGCATTCGATAGTTGCCAAGCGTTCCCGCAGGCCGTATTTGGCGACGTTCTCTTCGAATCTTCCGCCGAAGAAGGGATTGACTCCGACGAGCGAGAACTGGCTGCCCATCATGCAGGAGGTCAGCATGGACGTCTCACCGAGGCCCAGAACCGGGATGTCGACCATGGATCGTGCCTCGCGCAGCGCCGGATCGAGAATATTGCCGATGGCCACGGCGTCGAATCCGTCCTGTTCGGCGCCGATCACCGAGTCGAGAATCGACACCCAGTCGAGCACTTCGAAGAACCGGAAGCTGTCGATGCGGCCTACCCGCGTCCCGCGGAGTTCGACCTCGGTGTCCGCCGACTTCACCTGGTCGATGTAAGACCGCAGGTACGGAAAGTAGTTCGGCGAGTACTCCTCGCGGGACATGCTGAGATAGAGGATTTTCGTCACTGTCACACCAACCGTTCGAAGATAGCGGCCAGCCCCTGGCCGCCGCCGATGCACATCGTTTCCATGCCGTACCGCGATTCTCGACGACCCATCTCGCGCAGCAGACTTGCAAGGATTCGTCCGCCGGTCGCCCCGATCGGGTGTCCCAGGGAGATTCCGGAGCCGTTGACGTTGACTCGTTCAAGATCGGCATCGGTCAACTGCCAGCCGCGGAAGCAGGCCAGCACCTGGGCGGCGAACGCCTCGTTGAGCTCGATCAGGTCGATGTCCGACCATGCCAGCCCCGCACGCTCGAGAGCGCGTTGCGCGGCCGGCACCGGGCCGATGCCCATTCGCTTGGGTTCCACCCCGGCCAGCGACCAGCTGACCAATCGGGCCAGCGGGCGCAAACCGAGTTGTTCGGCCTTGGCCGGCGTAGTCACGATGGCGACCGCCGCGGCGTCGTTCTGGCCGCTGGAGTTCCCGGCGGTGACCGTCGCTTCCGGCAAGGTCGATGCCATGATCGGCTCGAGCCGCGCCAGGCTCTGCACCGTGGTGCCCGGGCGGGGATGTTCGTCGCGGGTGACGACGACAGGATCCCCTTTTCGCTGCGGCACTGCGACGGGGATGGTCTCATCTTCGAAAAGCCCTGCCTCCATGGCGGCCGCCGCTCGTTGCTGCGACCGCAGTGCCCACGCATCCTGCTCTTCGCGTGTCACGCCGTATTCACGTCCGACGTTCTCCGCGGTCTCGATCATCCCGCCCTCGACGGGGTAGCGCCAGCCGCCGGAGTTGCGACGGGGTGCGGCGAGCCGGTCGAGCAGCTTCGGTTGACCGCCTGCATTCCATCGGCCGTCGGAGAGATAGTACTCAGCCTGGCTCATGCTCTCGGCACCACCGGCGAGTACCAGTTCCGACCCACCGGTCGCGACCTGCATGCAGGCATAGAGCACCGACTGCAGTCCGGATCCGCATCGACGGTCGATCTGCAGTCCCGGTACCGTCACGTCGAGTCCCGCGTCGAGCGCGGCGATGCGCCCGATCGCCGCTGCCTCGCCGTTGGCGTAACCCTGCCCGAAGATGATGTCGTCGATGTCCTCGGCGGTGAGACCGGAGCGCTCGACAAGTCCGGATACCACCGTTGAGGCGAGCGTTGTGACCGGCACATCCTTGAACACCCCACCGTAGCGGCCGACCGGGGTGCGGACCGGTTCACAGATCACGGCTTCGGCCATTGCGTTGCCTCCCATAGGTGTCAGTAGTTCGGTTCTTGCAAGTCCGGTTGTGGAAAAGCTCGGTTATCCGAGGGCCTGTCACACGCTCGACTCGCCGCCGTCGACCGCGATGGTCTGGCCGGTCAAGAAGTCCGGCGCCGACATCGCCAAGTAGGTCACGACGTTGGCCAGCTCTTCGGGTGTTCCCATTCGGTAGGCCGGGATGCGGCGCAGCACTTTCGCCATGGCGGCCTCGTTCTCGCGCAACTCGGCGTTGATGTCGGTGGCGAAGTAGCCTGGTGCCACACCGTTGATCTGCGCACCGAAACGCGCCCACTCGGCCGCGACCGACCGGGTGAAGTTGACGACCGCGCCCTTCGAGGCGCAATACGCGGAGAATCCCGGCCGGCCGAGCAGCCCGAACACGGATGCGACGTTGACCGCGCGTCCGGCACCGGCCGCCGCGAAACGGCGACCCGCCTCACGCGTACACAAGAACATCCCGCGGACGTTGGTGTCGAAGATCCGGTCCCATTCCGCCTCGTCGAGATCGATCAGGTTCGACTCCGTCGCGATACCGGCATTGTTGACCAGCACGTCAATGTGACCGAAGGCGTCGTCCGCGTCGGCGAACAGTCCTGCAACCGACTCCGCGTCGGTGACGTCGGTAGGCCTGACAAGCGCCTTTCCTCCATTCGCTTCGATCGCTCGACACACCTGTTGGAGAGCCGGAACCGACCTCCCGGCAAGTACGACACGTGCACCGTGCTCGGCAACGGACAGTGCGATTGCTTCGCCGAGTCCGCGTCCCGCACCTGTGACCACCACAACCGGATTAGACATGAATGTAATATGTCTGACATCTACCGTCTTAGTCAAGTTCCATCACGAAGAGGAGTCATCGATATGGGTAGTCTCGTTCGCACCGACGGCCTGACCACCGAGCAGGCAGAGATCCTCGCGGTGGTGCGGGAGTTCGTCGACAAAAAGATCATTCCCGTCGCCACCGAACTCGAGCACGCCGACGAATACCCGACCGAGATCGTTGAGGGCCTCAGAGAATTGGGCATCTTCGGGCTCATGATTCCCGAGGAGTACGGCGGGCTTGGCGAGTCACTGTTGACCTACGCACTCGTGGTCGAGGAGATCGCACGCGGCTGGATGAGCGTCTCGGGCGTGATCAACACCCACTTCATCGTGGCGCACATGATCAAGCAGCATGGCACGCCCGAGCAGAAGGAGCGATACCTCCCGCGCATGGCCACGGGCGAGGTTCGCGGCGCGTTCTCGATGTCAGAACCGGGATTGGGCTCAGACGTTTCGGCAATCACCACCAAGGCGGCCCGTACCGACGACGGCTACGAGATCACCGGCCAGAAGATGTGGCTTACCAATGGTGGGTCGGCGAACCTGGTCGCGGTCCTTTGCAAGACCGACGAGGGCGCAGAATCGGTGTACCGCAACATGACAACCTTCCTGGTCGAGAAGGAGTCCGGGTTCGGCGAGACTGCTCAGGGAGTCACCATTCCCGGCAAGATCGACAAGATGGGCTATAAGGGGATCGACACCACCGAGATGATCCTCGACCACCATCGGGTCTCCTCGGACCAGATCCTGGGCGGAAAGCCCGGCAAGGGCTTCTACCAAATGATGGACGGCGTCGAGGTGGGACGCGTGAACGTCGGCGCCCGCGCCGTCGGCATCGCAAACCGTGCGTTCGAGCTGGGGATCGCCTACGCACAGCAGCGTGAGTCCTTCGGCAAACCCATCGCCCAGCACCAGGCCATCCTGTTCCGGATCGCCGAGATGGCCACCAAGGTCGAGACCGCGCACGCAATGGTGGTCCGCGCGGCACGCCTGAAGGACGCCGGCGAACGAATGGACGTCGAAGCCGGGATGGCCAAGATGGTCGCGAGCGAGTACTGCAAAGAAGTCGTCGAGGCATCGTTCCGCATCCACGGCGGATATGGATATTCCCGTGAGTACGAGATCGAACGCCTCTACCGCGAAGCCGCTTTCATGCTGATCGGCGAAGGTACTTCCGACATCCAGAAGATGATCATCGGACGTGCCCTGCTGCAGGACTACCAGTTGTGATTCTCGATCCCCCTTTGAATGTGCACTGGCGCGCACTTGCGTCGATGCCCGTGCCGCCCAAATCAGCATTACGCGACAACCATCGGAAGCAAGCAGGCCCCGATGACAACCGGGCCACGAGTGAGGGTCCATGCTGCTCACTATTTTCCTCAGTCCAATGGCCACGACACATTCAGGATGCTGTTTCCCGAACCGATGAGCCTGTACGATCTTCCTCACCCGCGAATATCCTCCGACGCAACGGAATCGGTCCCCGCGGCCTGAAAATTCGTATCGATCGACCGAAGGTCGGCGGGGCCAGCTCGTCCACACCCGCCCCCTTCCAGTGCGACACTACATTCGGATACATCCCCACATCCCGGTAACCCGTCGCGCAGTCCCGGGCAAAGCTGTATACCAATCTAATCCCGTTGTGTGACAATACGTGTGGCGACGCACACATCGGGCACCAGAGCGCCTCCCCGACGCTCGATGGCCGCCATCGTCGAAGGTGTCTAGCCTCGACTGATACGCGCGTCCGCCGGCTCCGACACCGGGATCGGCGGACGTGACATCACGTGATTGACGAGGAGTGCGACGAAGAGGACCGTGCAGCACCCACGGCGAGAGCGAGCCTGATTCCGTCTTCGGTGGGAAGTAGATCCGGTGCCAGGTTCGCCGCGAGCACCGCACCTGCGAGGGCGCTGCCGAACGAACCGCCGACGGTGCGCAGCACCTGGTTGAAGCTCACGGCGCTGCCGAGTTCGGTGTCGGCGACGCTGCGGGCGATCAGGGCCGGCATTGCCGCGTACATCATGCCAATCCTCAGTCCGAACCCGAACGGGAAAGTACCGGCGGGCCAGGGCGATTGCCACCGGAAGAAATCAGTAGGTGAACTCCTTCAGTGCGCGCCCGATCAGGAACATGATGAAGTGGGGGGCCGTGGCGGCGACGATCGAACCGAAAAGGATCGTCGTCGGGAAGCACAGGAGCAGGCACTTCTTATAGGGTCGTCGCTGAGTAGGCCCATGATCGGCGTTACGATCGCCCCAACCAAGAGGTGGACAGTCATCATCCACTGTCCGGTGCTCATCGCGACGTGCATTTCCCGGGAGACCGCGGACACCAGCAGCATGCCTAGTGAACTGACAGCCGCTGTGGTCAGGCGGCGTACGCCAGGGCAGGCAGTAACCGGGACGGCACGGTGGACTCAATCGACGGGGGCATCGTCCAGCAACTTGGGCAGAATCGAAACGACGGAGTCGAGGGCCTTCTTCCCCTCGACTCCGTCGTTCCCCGATAGCTGTTCCAGCCACAGCCGCTCCTGCGCCAGCCCCTCCCGACCGGCATCGGTGACCTCGATTCCCGCGTCGATCCTGCGCGTCGGGGGTGCGCACGACGAGACCGATGGTTTCGAGTTCGCACTCCGCGTTGACGATCGCCTGGGGCCCATTTTCTCGACCGTCACGAGTGTTCAGGCAAAGCTCCGTCCCCACCCCTCCGGATACAGGTTTCCAAGTCTTTCGTCACACGTGGACTAGAAACCCTCCGCAAACTTTTCGCCCACCGTTTTCTGCACAGGAATCGATATTGCTAAGTCCCCGGTGTAAATGCCCATTCCGGACCGAAGATGGTGCACTGGTCGCCCGTCGACGCCGTACCCTACGGTTCCCGAGGCCAGATCAGGCGAAATCGGCATCTCGTCGTTCCAGAAACGCGCTTATACCCTCGCGCGCGTCCTCCGAGAACAGAGTGATCATCTCCAGCGCGAGCGATGCTTCGAACGCCGGCATCGCCAGTCTCAGCCAACTGTTCAGGGCCCGCTTCGTCCACTGTGTAGCGTGCTGCGGGCCCCGTGCCAGCCGACCGGCCACGGACATGGCCTCTTCGAGTACTTGCTCGCGTGGCACGGCCTTGCTGACCAGACCGAGCTCGTCGGCCTGCCGTCCGTCCATTCGGTCGCCCGTCAACAGGTAGTACTTCGCCTTCGCCATTCCGCATAGCAGCGGCCAGATCAAGGCTGCATGGTCGCCGGCAGCAAGACCGATGTTGATGTGTCCATCGGTGAACTGAACATCTGCACCGATGATGCTGATGTCGGAGAGTAATGCCACAACCAGACCGGCGCCGGCAGCCGGTCCGTTGATCGCCGAGATGATGGGCTTGTCGCAAGCAACCATGTTCTCAACCAGCTTGCGCGCCTCTTCCATGGACGTGACCACGGCTTGATAATTGGCGACCTTCTCAAGTTCTTCCTGCAGGTCGCCGCCCGAACAGAACGCCTTGCCTCGCCCTGTGACAACGACGACGCGAGTCTCTTCGTCATTCGCGATGTCGGGCCAGACCGTAACGAACTCAGTCAACATGCGCTTGTCTGCTGCGTTGTACTTCTCGGGCCGGTCGATGTACATGAGCAGGACCCCATCCTTTTTACGTTCGAAGGAAAGGCGTTCATAGTCATCGAAGTTCATCAAAGCCCTTTCGAAGGATCTTACTCAAACCATAACAACGAAGATATTGTATGACACTGATCAACGCCGGGATCTGTAGAGCGGTGGAAACCCCCGACCATCCCCTATCGCGCTCAATGCTGTTGCGCCTCCGTGGCTGACCAGTTCTGCGACCTGCCGGCACCATCAGGAGCGGCCGACCTGACCCCCGAGGAGCGTCGTCGCCCCTACTGGATATGCGGATCGACCGGGCGCATGCCACCCACCAGCAATCTGGGACGAAACCGCCATGGTGGTCATCGAGCGCACCACCGCTGTCTTGTTGATCAGACGGGACGGCCACCGCCAACAAAACCGTTGGCGAATAAGCAAATACCACCTGTCGCTGCTGGGCTATCGAGGACTGCCGTCATCGGCGCCTCGAACGTAGCTTGATCGCCGCCGGAATAGTTCGCGTCCCGCCGAGATTGATGGCGAACGTCCTACGGCGCCCGCACCTACGGCAAATCGGATCCGGTGGCCGCGTTCGCAGTCGCACGCGCAGCCCTGCGTGAGCCCGAGCTGCCCGAAGCCGGCCTCGACGGCGTAAACGTGAGCTCCGCATTCGTGTCGACCATCGCGAAGACCTCGTTGCCGAACGAACTCGAATTCGAGATGCCCGCCGGGGGTCGAATAGGGTGCGGGGACCCCTACTCGCCCGCCCGGCGGGCATTCACGTTCTTCGCCACGCTCACGCGACGGTGCGGCTCACTCTCGGTGAGGCGCCCATCTCAATCGATCGGCAACTTCTCGCATGTCTTAGCGGCATCGTGCTGAGCCACAGGCCGCACCGAGTCACGCAAAGTAACCCGCACGGTTTCCGGGGTACGGCTGACCACAACAACCGCGAGCACGCCGATGGCGATCAAGTAATACGCGGGCGCAATCGGGGTGCCGAACGCCGAGACCAAGGAGGCACTGATCAGCGGGGCCAGACCGCCGAAGATCGCGCTACCGGCATTCTGAGAAATGGCGTGGCCAGTCCACCGCACTGCGGTCGGGAAGAGCTCGAGCTGTGTGGCGAAGCTGCCCGCAACGCATGGGCTAATGGACAACACCAGGATCAACTGACCCAGGCAGGCGCCAAGGAGGGTACCCGAGGAGGCGAGCAGAAACGCTGGATACGCTCCTATGATCAGCACCGTGGAGCCCACCAGGAGCAGAGGCTTGCGGCCAACCCGGTCTGCCAGGCGCCCCATCACCGGGAACATCAAGGCGGCGACGACGATGGCCGCAGAGTTACTCAGGAGAGCAGTGGTCGCGCCGAGCCCGGCGACACTCGTGAGGAACGTGAACATGAATCCGAGAAGAAAATTGGAACTCACCGAATGCGTCGAACTCAGTAGCATGGAGTTCACAACTCCTCGCCAGTTCGTCCGAAGTATCAGCCGAACCGGATTGCGAACTTTCGTCTCCGCCTTGGCCTCGGTGAACTCCTTCGGGTCATCCAGGCTAAAACGGAGCCAGAGGCCGATGACGGCTGCCACACCGCCCAGGACGAACGGGATCCGCCAACCCCACGCCATGTAACTTTCGTCGCCCATGCCGAATCGGAGCAGGAGGATGAGGAGGGCGGCGAGAACGGCGGGCAGCCACGCTGCGCACACAGCCGTACTAACCCACTGAGCACGCTTCCCGTTGGGCGCGGATTCGATGACATAGGAGTACCCGCCACTCGCCTCGCCGCCAAGAGCCAATCCCTGACCGATGCGGCAGAGGACCAGAAGAACGGGTGCAAGCAGGCCGATGCTCCCGTATGTGGGCAGGAACCCGACGAGGGCAGTGCAGATACCCATGAGGCCGAGGCTCGCGGTCAGTGCCACGATACGGCTGGTGCGGTCGCCGACGTAGCCGAAGAGCACCCCTCCGACGGGCCGTGCAAAAAAGGCGATCGCGAACACTGCTAGCGATCCGAACATCGCGGCAGTCGGATCGGATTTGGAAAAGAAGTGGGCCGCCAAAGCCGGCGCGGAGAAGGCGAACAGGAAGAAGTCGTAAGTTTCGCCTATATTTCCTACCGAAGCGCCGATTAATCGGCGTCGAGCGCTGATCTCAGCCATTGCCGTGTGTCCTCTCGTGTTGTACAAGTCTGATGCCAAGTGCGGGGCGGGGATCGAGCGGGCCACTACGGCGGCTTTTAACGCAATCGATTCATCGACGTGCGCCGGATCTCTCGCCAACCAACGGTCTCAACATGCCTCCCGTCAGTCTCGGGCGGCATCCGCCCGCCAGACCTCCCGGTCAATAGGTCTTCGGCGCGAGCCGAGGGGGTACCGCCGCAAGCGTCGAGTGAAGACTATGACCTGGTTCACAGAATTGTCAAGCTATTTCCTGACAGCAAATAGATACAACCTGTGCAACTGTTTGACAAAGATTCGTTTCCGGCGCGGGTCATTGTCGACGCAACCTGCAGAAGGACTCCGCTAGATTCGCGTCGATCTTAAAGCCTTGCTAGGCAGTGGCTTTGGCAGAGAGCGCAGGCATTCTGAGGGTACCGAGGACTGGCAGGACCGCATCCGGGACTCTTGGGGGCAGGCGCTGTGAATGCATGGGCTGCGGTCACCACAGCAGCGTGGTGGTGCCGTGCTTTAGCGTTCCCCGCTTTCCCAGAGACTTCCGACCCAGGTTTGATCCTGGGGCAATGGAGGAGGATGACACTGTGGGACGAGGAAGTATCCGCAGGAGCTGCGAGAGCGTGCGGTGCGGTTGTACCGGGAGTCCGAGCCTAGGGCTGACCGACCAGCTTGTACATGCACCACGAGGCGCTGCGGAACTGAGTTTGCCAGGCCGAGACCGATCACGGTGAGCGCGAAGGCCGGCCATCGTCGATGCTGGAGGGATCTGCGTCTGACGAAGGAGAACGCCGAAATCGCCGTGCCAACGACGTATTGCGGCTGGCGAGTGTGTCTTTCGCCTCTGAGATCGACCCGGCCCGGAGTCGCTCATGAGGTTCGTCGACGCCCATGACTTCCCCAGTCAGTCTCGTTCGACGAGGACGGGATATGGCGTCGTCACCTGCTACGACTGGCGGGCACGGACCACACTGCCCATCGGCGGCGACGGCCCCCTTGCACGAGTTCGCCGGCGTCCCGGCGACCGCATCGACGCCCATCCCGTCAACGCTGCCGGACACCGAGTGGTCGTCCCATCCCGCACCTTCAAGATCGAGGTCTTGCCTCTACCGGTTGACCCCGGTCAATACACGGCGTTGCGGTTCACACAGAGGCTTGTGGACGCCGGCAGCGGCGGGGACAACTTCGATAATGCGCTTGTCGAAAATCGGTGATCGATCCGCAAGACCGAGTTGATCTATGGCCTGCAATTGAATTCCCAAACAGAGCGAAGGCCGAGTCGGCGTTGTTTTGGTATATCAACACCCGGTTCCGCGCACGATCCAAGCTGGTCTCGCAAGACTGTCACCGGACGAGTACGAACAATATGCCGCCGGGAGAGGCCCCTGCCTCCGGGCAGCCCGATACGCCTACGATGTCCGGCCAGATTTACAGGAGGCAAGATGTCAGCCAACGCGAACTCACCTTAGCCACGTAGAAGGTCTCGGAGAACCGGGGATTTTATGCGAGCCGGGCTAGACATCCCTGGGCTGTAGGTCGCCATCCCTATAGGTGCGGGGCTTTGTCAAGGGTCGAGTTTCGGCTCCATACGGGCAGCATCGAGTGAGGGCCGGGTCAAGCCACAGCGCCCGCAGCGGAGCGGGGACGAATGTCTTGACGGTGGCCCGGCCCGGTGCAGGCTGATTCGGTTTCGCTATGTGGTTGTGGTGCAACGGCTCCAGTGTGATGGAAACCAGCACCCTGCTCCCGGGCCTCGAGGAACACATCCCGCAAAGCCCGCCAGAATCTCAAGGCACGCCGATCGCCGTCACCGGGGCCCGCATCTCGCGCCGCTGGAACTCACGCAGCAGGTCTGCCCAGGAGTCGGTCGGTTCCCGGTATCCGTCGGTGAGGGCGACGAGTTCCTTGCGCCCGTCGGCGCGGGCCCCGATGATCTCCAGCTGGCAAAGTGTCTCCTAATCGAGTCGAACTTTCACATGGATGCCGTCTATCCACAGATACATGTGATCCGCCCGCGAGAGATTCGCTGGCAGCACCTCGGACTCCTGCTTGCGTTCAGGCTCGGAAACTCGCGGATCTCGACGTTGCGGTCGCCGAGTAGGACAGCCCCCTTTTACGTCAGCTCCTCCCGCGCCCAACCCAGCGCCTCGACGACGGGGAAGAGACCCAGGCTGGTGCCGAGCAGGAGCAGCACTGTCTGCTCGACGTCTTGCAGGCCGGCTCCCGCCTCCGCGGCCCGGGTGCAGTGGACGCGAAACCCGCCCTCGTTGCGGGTCGCCGCGAAACCGGCCAGCATAATTAGCTCCCGCTGCATGGGTTCCAGGGAACCGTAGGCATCGGTCGCCACCCGAAGTCCCCGGAACGCGGTCGCGATCTCGGGGGCCACCTCGCGCAGACGGTCGAGGTTGGACACGAAGGTGTCCTGCTTGCTCAGCGGGTACATGGGTTTCACTCCTAAGGTTTCACGACTCGCTGTCGGCTCTCGCGAGCTCGCCGAGCGCGGGCAGACAGTAGCTGTGGCCGTATTCCGCCGCCACATCGCGAATGGCGGCTTGCGGGGTTCGTGTAGAGGCGCCGGCGGTTCATGAAGGACCCGGCGGCGGCGCGGGTGCGGATCGCCGCGTCGGCGCCGGCGACGAGCGCGACCGTGTCGCCCGAGAACCGATGTGCCGTCGACCTCGCGAAGACCGTGTGGGTTGGGAAACGCGACACTCCTGCCGTGGCGGCGCTGTACCGCGAGTGGTCTACGGCGACCGCGGGTGGAGTGGGGCGCGAACTCCCAATCTGGATTCGCTCCGATCACTGGACTCCCATCGGCTGGACAGCCCGTGCTGGGCGTCGAATCGTGTGCCGTGCAGACACCGACTCGCCCGCCCAGCAAAGGCGTTCTCCTACTAGACCACGCTCCGCGCAACACGATTAGTATGGATCAGCGCTCAGCCGGAGATGCTGTGTAGACGCCGATAAGCCTCTTTCCCCACTGCTGCCTGGCCCGATCACCGAGCTCTGAAGTAGCCGCCGTCTTCCAGTCGTCACTTGCCCTGACGTCGGCATCCTTCAGGTGGTAGATCGCGAAGTACATTGGCTCGTCGGACGCGCTGCAATACCGGTGGGCCGACAAGGTGCCCGGCACGCGCGAGAGGCTAGGAATGTGGTCGGTGTTCCACCACTCATCGAACACCTCCGCGTCCCCGTCCGGCGCGACTTGATGCCCAACGGCGAGCAGCGCTGTGGCCGCACCAGGATCGCCCTGTTCCGGCTCCGAGTCGATCTGTTCGCCGATCCAAACGCTGACGCCAGGCCCCATGGACGAGCGGTCCGGTTCGGCTTCGCCCTCTCCAAGCCGGATCACCTTGCGGTATGCGGGCTCACCCGAGGCCGCGTCCCACGACGTTCCGGGCGTCCCCGCGGGGAACGGCTCATCCGAGCCTAGCAATACAATTTTCGCCATGCTTTCGCTCCATTCATCTATCCATCAACAAAATTTTTGGGCTTCGGCCAGGATCACAACGTCGCGTTATCCAGGACGAATCGAAATTTCACGTCGCCGGCCAGCATGCGCTCGAACGCTTCATCAATCCTGTCCGCGGAGACCACCTCAACCTCGGCTCCGATGCCGTGCTCGCCGCAGAAGTCGAGCATCTCCTGTGTCTCGGCGATGCCTCCGATCCTCGAACTGGTAATCGTTCGACGCCCAGCCATCAATGATCCCGGGCTGAACGTGAGGGGGCGGGTGGAGGCGCTGAGATTGACCAGTGTTCCGTTGACGCCAAGCACCTCGAGCCAGGGGTCCAGCGATGCCGGAGGCGGGGCGGTCGTGATGATGAGGTCCAAACCTGCCGGACGCTCGGCGAGCGGACCGGGGAAGGTCGACGCAAAGAATTCGTCGGCTCCCAGTCGCATGGCGTCGTCATGTTTGTCTTCGGAAAGGTCCAGCACGCTTACCTGCGCACCGAATGCCTTGGCGATCTTCAGGGCGAGGTGCCCCAAACCGCCGAAGCCTACGATTGCCACGCGCGTGCCCGGCCCGGCTTTCCATCGGCACAGGGGTGCATACACCGTAACCCCTGCGCAGAGTAGCGGCGCGGCCTGCTCGAGAGGGATGGTATCGGGGATCTGTAGCACAAAGTCCTGATTGACCACGATCCGTTCGCTGTAGCCACCGTGAGCCGGCTGGCCATCCGGACCGATTGAGTTCGTAGTCTTGACCAGCCGCCCCGTGCATTCCTGCTCCTGGCCGGACAGGCAATTCAGGCACTCGCGACATGAGTCGACCAGACACCCGACCCCGACACGATTACCTACCGACACCTTTCGTACTTCCGCACCGATCGCGGAAACGACTCCCGCGATTTCATGGCCCGGGACCAGCGGGTAGTGGGCGGGGCCCAACTCGCTGCGCGCCTGCGAGACATCCGTGTGACACAACCCCGCGTACGCGATCTCGATCAATACATCCGTCGGACCGACGTCGCGCCGCTCGATCAGGGTCGGAACGAACGGCTCTCCGGGCCCAGACGTCATGCGCGCCTTCGTCATTACCATGTTTACCCCTGCTTCGAATCCATCAGAACGGTCAGCCGATGGCCTGGTAGTCGAGGAACTCCTCAACCCCATACCGGCCATTTTCACGGCCGATCCCAGACATCTTGAACCCACCATGCGGTGCCAAAGGATTGCGCACAGAACCGTTGATCCGGATCCGCCCGGCGCGGATGCCTCGCGCGAGCCGCTTCGCTCGCTCGGGGTCCGCGCACCACACTGCCGCAGTCAGTCCGTATGGTGAATCATTGGCGATCGCCACCGCGTCAGCATCGTTGTCGAAGGGGATGATGGACAGCACCGGCCCGAAAATCTCTTCGCGAGCAATTCGCGTCTCGTTGTTGGTCGAGAAGACCGTCGGCTTCACGTAGTAGCCTCGGTCAAGGTCGGCGGGACTGTCCGCACCACCTGCTACCAGCTTCGCCCCCTCAGCCAGTCCCGTTGCGATGTAACCTCGCACACGATCGCGCTGCGTCTCGGTCGTGACCGGGCCGAGAGTCGTTTGAGGGTCTAGCGGATCGCCCATCACGAACCGTTTAGCGTGTTCGGAAGCGATTTCCTCGGCCGCAGCGAGTTTCGCACGGGGAACCAGCAGACGCGACAGGGCCCCACAGTTCTGCCCGCTGTTCCGGAAGGCATCGTCGACACCCGCTGTGACAACGGACTCGAAGTCGGTGTCATCGAGGATGATGTTCGCGGACTTTCCCCCGAGTTCAAGTGCGAGCCGCTTGACTGAGTTGGAGGCGACGCTCATGACGCGCTGTCCCGCAGGTACAGACCCAGTCAGCGAGATCATGTCCACCAGCGGATTTTTGACCAGGGCCTCACCTACCTCGGGCCCCGTTCCCGAGATCAGGTTGAAGACGCCGTCGGGCGTGCCGGCAGCGCGAACCGCCTCTGCGAAGATGTAGGAACTCAGGGGTGCGATCTCGCTGCCCTTGAGAACGACAGTGCAGCCTGCGGCGAGTGCGGCTCCCACCTTGTTGCAGATCAGTACCAAGGGATAGTTCCACGCCGTGATCGCGCCGAGCACGCCGACCGGTACGCGGCGAACCGACGTTTCGCCCAGCCATTCTTCCCAGGCGATGTGCTTTAGGCTCGCCACTGTGTCGTTGAGGTTGTCGACAGACGCGCGGGCTTGAGTCTGAACCGCGGTGCCGATCGGTTCGCCGACCTCCTGCACGATTGTGCGTGCGATCTCGTCGGTGCGGACCGCCAATTCCTCGGCAATTCGTGCGACCAAGGCCCCTCGTTCGGACACGGCGGTCCGCTCCCAGGTGGCGGCCGCCGCGGCGGCCGCCTCGACGGCCAGGTCAGCATCGGCGGCGTTGCCGCGCGGTACGGTCGCGAGCACCTCCTCGGTTGCCGGATTTACCACGGCGATCGATCCGTCGCCCCGCGAATCAACCCACTTCCCGTTGACCATTATCTGACTTTTAGTAATCAAAAGCTGTCTCCTATGCGTCCGAAAGTCCTGTTAGCGCTGCCATGTGCGAGATCTGTCCAATGTTTCAGCCTCTGGAGCTGTCATCGGAGATCCACACCCTCTCAAGTGCTTTGAGGATATTTCCTCCCATTACCGCTTGAATTTCCTCGTCCGAAAATCCGTGCTTTACGAGCCAGCGCATCGCATTCACGAAGAACTCGGCGGGGTTTTCCGCGCCATCGACGAACTTGACCGTGGGGGCGCTCGGTGCACCTGGCGGGGAGATGATTTCAGGGGTGTTGAGTCCTAGGACCCCGTGCAAAGCGACGTGGTCGCCGAACATCGTGTCCGGGCCGAACGCAACGTGCTCAATTCCCATGATGTCGATCGCGTAGGAGAAGTGGTCCATCACCGATTCGAGCGTGTGCCGTGTATGCGCGGGTGAGATTGTCTGGTGCGGCGAAGCCGTGATGCCCATCACCCCACCGGACTCGGCGCATGCCTTCAGCAACTCATCCGGTTTCATCCGGGGGCTCGGCCAGACCCCTCGTGCACCCGCATGCGTGATGAACACGGGTTTCTCGCTGACTTCGATCGTATCCAGGCCCGTGCGGTCCGAAGAATGGGAGACGTCGATCGCGATCCCGATGTCGTTCATACGCGACACGGCTCTGCGGCCGAGTGCCGTGAGACCGCCGTCGTTGACTTCTTTCAGACCCGACCCCAAAGCGTTCGAGTCCGAATAGGCTATCCCCATCTGGCGAATCCCCAGCCCGTACAGGATATCGATCCGATCTACCTCGTTCTCGATGGCATGTGCCGATTCCATGCCGAGAACGAAGGCGGTCTTACCGTCCTGGTGAGCACGAAGAATGTCGCTGACTGAACGAGCGACAACCGCAAGGGGCTGGTGGTCGATGTCAGCGATCTGGAGCCCCAACGCGGCAACCACGTCGTCCCACTTGCGGCCCGAACGGCTCACGATGCCGAGGTTCGCCTGCAGGTTGTCAAAGACAGCGGTGATGCCAGCCTTGTGGAGTTCCGAGTACGCGGTCTGGGGACGACCGTGACGAAAGTACTCCCGAAGACGAGTCAAGTCCGTGGGAAGAATCTGGGGGTGATCATGGAGACTGATGACGACACAGCTGCGCGTCAACTCCGCCGCGCGGGCTTCCTGAGCATCGTCGAGCCCGAGGTCCAAGGTGCTCACCCGTGCGCTTTCGTCCACGAGCTCCATAGGAGGGGCTACCACGTCCTCGGTCAGATAGCGGAACGACTGATGGCGTCGAGACGGCGTCGTGGCCGTATCGGGTGTGGTGGGGAACGGAGTCACTTTCTCATCATCTCCAGACGGTCGAAACATAACTGACGTGTAGAGCGGATCCGGAACTGGTAAGCGCGTAGTTGCACGGTCGACTGTCACGGTCTTTCCTCGAACGAGCGATGCCACGCGATGACCGATCGAAGGCCCTCCTCCAGCGTCGTCCGGGGTTCATATTCGAGGTAATCCTTCATTCGGGCGGCGCTGACCAGCTGGTATCGCGTGCGCTCATTCGTCCACGCGATGGTCTCCGGGTCTCCGCCATAAAGTCGAACGAGTCGCGGATACAGGTCCTCGGAACTCACGGGAGGTCCCATCACATTGAAGGCCTGCTCCCCGTATCCCAATTCCAGCGAGCGTACGACGGCGTCTGCCGCGTCATCGACGAAGATCAGGGCGTGCTGTGATTCCCGCGTCCAGGGCACGAGAGGACTGTCGCCATCATCCAGCGACACAAGAGCGCGTCGCAAAAGTCCCGCGTTCGACTCCGGGCTCGCCCCTGGCCCGTAGATGACTCCCAGACGCAGCGCTACAGCGTTGAGCTGACCGGAATGTCTGAAGGAATTCAACAGCGCTTCTGCCGCTGTCTTCATCGACCCGTAGGGACTATGGGTGACGTCCAGGCAAGCATCCTCTTCCCGAAATGGGGTCTGCTGTGGCTCTTGGAACGTGCCGTACACGGCCTGAGAGGATCCATATACGAAACGCTGCACACTGTGCTGCGCCGACAGGCACAGCAGAGAATGAGTTACGCCAACATTCACCTGAAACGCCAAGGCGGGATTTGAGGCTGCAACTTTCGCCAAGACACCGGCGAGGTGAACCACAGCATCTGCCTGGGAAACCAGTGTCTCGACAGCGTCGCGATCCCGCAGGTCCATCGCCACGTAATCGACTCCGGCCAGCGAGGCAATGTCCCCGCTTCGGGCGTTCTGTGTCAGGTCTGTCGCCAAGATCTCGTATTTGCCGGTTGAACTCAGCCTCTCCACGACCTTGGAGCCCAGCAGTCCGGCCGCCCCGGTGACCAGGACTCGTCGGATTGGGGAGGGATCGGATGCGTGCACCAGTTGACCATTCATGATTCTGACAAATCGCCGTAGTTCTGGACATGCTGGAAGGTGCGACGTCGGTTCACATATTCGTCGCGACTCAGGCGCTGGCCCGACGCCCGGATGACGTCGTGGGCTTCCCCGGCACCGTCTGCCAATAGTTCGACGACGCTGCGGGCCATCCATTTCGCTGGTAGCACGGCGGCGAGGCCGTGATCGTCGACAACGTAGTCGGATCCATGCGAAGATCCTTGCGCCCCTGCGCATCTTGGATGAGAGACGGGCATGACAAGGCTCAGATCGCCCAGGTCCGTCGAGCCGGTCCGGTGACGAGGAGCGCCCATGGCCTCCGCGCCGACAACCTCGCGGATACCGCGCGCAACTATCTCAGTTAGCCGATCTTCCTGCGTGAGCGGCATGAAAGCGCCCATGGTCTCCACTTCTATCCGGGCTCCGAAGGATGTGGCCGCACCGCGTAGACAACGATCGACCAATTCGCATCCGCGTGTCAGAGCCTCGAATGTCGCGCCGCGGATCATAATTTCGGCGGTCGCTTCTGCCGGCACTGCCGTGAGAACGTCGCCGCCCCTCGTCATGACCGAGTGAATCCGCACCCTCCAGTCGTCCGGAAGCGTCTCACTTTGAGCGTCGATCGCGGTAAGAGCGTGCATGGCGGTCTTGAGGGCATTGATGCCCATCCACGGGCGAGCGCCGGCGTGGGCGGACTTTCCGGTAAACGTCACGTACTTGATCACCGCACCGTTATGCGTATCGCCAACGCTGCCCAGTGCGTTTCCCCCGGATTCGGTGTGGGTGAGCATCGCCATGTCGATGTCGTCGAACTCGCCGAGCCGTATCAGCTCCGACTTGCCGGTGAGGAACTCGATTTCCCCATCGTCGATCAACTGGCGTCGCCACCCGATCTCGATGCATTCTTCAGCGGGAACGGCGAACAGCACCACATCCCCGTCCAAGTGCTGGATGACGGCCTGCAGCGCTCGACCAGCACCCAACATCGACGCGATCTGGGCGTGGTGTCCACAGGCGTGAGCCGCATTGGTCTCCGGATCAGCGAATGGATGACCGGGGACGATCAAAGAATCGAGTTCGCCGAGAATGGCCACGGTCGGGCCGTCCCCGTTCCCGCGCAGTCGTGCCTTTACCCCGGTCCTGGCCAAACCCGTCCGATAACTCAGGCCGATCGCCGCAAACTGTTGTGCGACGTACTCTGCTGTGCGCCACTCGCGAAACCCCGGTTCGGGATTACGCATGATGCGTTCGCTGATCTCTTGAATCCAGCTCGCGTGTCGGTCCACCTCGGCACAGACCATTTCCAGGAGGTCCGACCGGTCGTAGTTTTTCGCCATCGATCTAGCCCTTCCGCAGTCCGTACACGTTTGACGTGCCACCGTCCACGGTGATTTCGGTGCCCGTGACGAACGAGGCATCCTCGGAGGCGAGGAACGCCACCACAGTTGCCACCTCGTGGGGCTCACCCATCCGGCCGAGCGGAATGCCTATGCCGTGCTTTGCGTCGGCGGACACCTTGTCGAACGTGTCCGCATTCGACCCGGCCCGAACCCCGCTCGGAAGTATCGTGTTGACACGGATGCCGTCGATTCCGTACTCCACCGAGAGCGCTCGCGTCAACGAGTGCAACGCGCCCTTGGCCGGGCTGTGGGCATGGGTGGGCCGACCTTGGATGACGCGTGTCGCTCCCGGCGACCCCACGTTGATGATGGCGCCACCACCGAGGTCTCGCATGATCGGGATGACGTGGCGGCAGAGGATCATGGGCGCACGCAGAGTCACTGAGATCGCGCGATCGAGGAACTCCAAGGGCATGTGCTCGACAGTTCCGCCGATCTCACGCGTGCCTGCGGCAGCGTTGTTCACGAGGACGTCCACGCGACCGAATCGATCTGTCGCCTTCGGGATCACGGTCTCGCAAAACGTGGTGTCGGCCAGATCTCCCACTAGCGCCTCGACGGAGATACCTGTGTTCTCCAGGTCGTGTTTCACTCGCCACAACTCATCGTCTCTGTCGACAATCACCAGATTCATGCCGCATCGACCGAGTTGCCGCGCCGTCGCATGGCCGATCCCCCGTGCCGCTCCGGTAATGACCGCAACCTTCGTCGAGTTGTTCGTCATGCGTTCTCCTGTAGTTCCACTTGAGGGAGCGTCCAACCGCTCTTCGTGCCGTAAGCCCGCGTCATTTATTCATCGGAATCCACCTTGACGTCGCGGACAACGTGAGACCACTCCCAGTATTTGAGAACGGAATGTGTCGTCGGGGCGCGATATCCCAACTCTGCGGACATCACCGACATGAGCTGATGGGCCGCACTCGCAATCGGGGTCGGCACGCCGAATTCGCGGCCCATCTCGACTGCCTGACCAACTCTTTGGGTCGTTCCGCCAATCGGCCCACCCGACTTACTGGTGAAATCACCCCTCAGGATGAAATTAGGAAACCGATGTTCCGTCCAGAAGTTGCGGCCCTGGCTGGCTTGAATCGCCGCGACGAGCTTATCGGGATCCAAGCCCGCCTTGATGCCGATGGTCACCGCCTCGGCAGTAGCCAACATGGCTGTCGACGACAGCATATTGTTCAGCGTCTTGGTAGCATGACCGGCCCCGACCGGTCCCATGTGGATCGTCGTACTGCCCAGAAGGGCGAGAACCGGTTCGGCCTTCTCCACGGCTTCGGACGTGCCTCCGACCAGCATCGTCAGCGTCCCCGACTCGACCGCGGCGGCACCGCCGGTGCCGCTCACTCCTGCATCGATGTACGAAATTCCATGGGCCTCAAGGCCTTCAGCGATGGACCTCGATTCGACCGGGAGACCGCTCGTGGTATCGATGACCAGCATGTTCGAATGTGATGCGGAGGCCAACCCTCCTTCGCCCAGGCAGACCTGGGATACCTCTTTCGAGGTGGGAAGACTCAACACCACGAACTGGCAATCGTCAAGACTCTTGGGCGAATCGACGATACGCACGCCGTCCCTGGCAGCGGCCTGACGTGCCGTCGGCGTGGGGTCGATTCCCGCCACCTCGCAACCCGCACCGACCAGGCGCCGTGCCATGGTTCCGCCGTACATGCCAAGACCGATAACGCCGACCTTGAGCGGCGCCGATTGATGTGCGGTGTTCGACAGCAACATGTCCTCCATGAAATGTAGTGGCTGGTCGTCTCGCCGGAGAAGGCTTTGCGCGGCCGCGCCGGTGTATCAGTCGGTGAGTCCTAGAGGTTGATGAGTACCGCTTTTTCCTCGGTGAACTCGCGGTACCAGTCAAGGCCCAGCTCCCGGCCGATACCGGACTGCTTCTGGCCGCCGAAAGGCATCGTCACGTCAAGCGCGTTGTAGGCATTCACCCACACGGTTCCCGCCTGGAGTCGTCGCACGAGTCGATGGGCGCGGGAAATGTCCTGGGTCCACACGCCCGCGCCGAGCCCGAAGACGGATTCGTTCGCTTGCCGAACGACCTCGTCCTCATCCGTGAAGGAGATCACCGAGAGGACCGGGCCGAAGATCTCCTCGACTGCAATCCGCATGTCCGAGTTGACCTGGTCGAACACCGTCGGCTCCACAAAATACCCAGGGCCGGAAATCGGACTTCCGCCGAAACGGATGTTGGCGCCCTCCGCCTTGCCCACTTCGACGTAACGCTCCACGCGCTCCATCTGCTGCCTGGACACGAGCGGACCCATCGTTGTCTGCGGATCCAGCGGATTTCCCAGGGTGAGGCCAGCGAGCTGCTCCTTGATCCGATCGATGAATTCTTCACGGATGCTTTCATGAACGAACAGTCGCGAACCTGCGGTGCACATCTGGCCGGCGTTCTTCGAAAACCCGTTCACCGCCGCGGGCACTGCCTTGCTCAGGTCCGCGTCGGCGAAGATGATGTTCGGAGATTTTCCGCCAAGTTCCAGGGTTACGCGCTTGAGGTTCGCGGTGGCCTCGCGGGCCACCTGACGGCCGGTTTCGAGGGAGCCGGTGAAGTTCAGCTTGTTGACGCCCGGGTGCCTCACCAAGGCGGCGCCGGCGGACTTGCCAAACCCGGTGATGACGTTGAACACGCCGGGCGGCAGACCGGCGTCGATCGCGAGTTCAGCCAGCCGGATGGCGCTGAGCGGAGTTTGCTCCGCCGGCTTGAGGATCACCGTGTTTCCGGCGGCGAGCGCAGGGCCAAAAGTCTTGACGGCGTTTGAAACCGGACTGTTCCACGGGATGATCCCCGCACAGACACCGACCGGCTCACGCAGCGTGTAGGTGAATCGTCCGGACGGCGAAGGCATCGTCTGGCCCGCCGCGTACGGAGCAGCTCCGGCGAAGTACTGGAGACGATCAGCGGTGAGCGTCATACCGCCCCGGGTGATGCCGATCGGAGTTCCATTGTTCAGCGTTTCCAGGTGGGCCAATTCGTCAGCATTGTCGACGATGACCTCCGCGAATCGGCGAAGCACCCGAGCGCGGTCATGAGGGCCGGCCGTCGCCCAGGGGCCATTCTCCAGCGCAGCGCGCGCGGCAGTGACGGCCGCATCGACATCCGCCTCGTCCCCCGATGCCGCGGCAGCCAGGACACTTTCCGTCGTCGGATCGACGGCATCAAACGCGGCGCCTGACCGCGATGGGACGAACTCGTTGTTGATCATGTGACGCGGGGTGTGATCGGCAAGCCAGCGCTGCACTTTCGCGCCCGTCTTGTCGACCTCGTTGCTCACGCTTGATGCCAAGCTCACAGCTGTCTCCAGTTTCGTTGAGTCCGCACGTTGACCGTTGCAATATTACAGTCGACAAACTGTAAGTCAATAGCAAGGCAGTACACCCGTACGGGTTAAATGCCTGTCATCTTGACGAGTCTGCCTAATGTCTTACAATGATGCAGGTGGCATTTGCCACATCAAGATGGCCATGACGCACACCACCCGGGTTGCTCGGCCCTAGCCGGGAGCTCACACGCTCGGAGCTCCGCGGCTGGCGGAAAGTCGTCGCTTTGCCCAGACCGGAGTCACCGGTCGAGATATGAGCATGGATCGTCCGCCAAGCCGAGCGACGGCGGACCAATTGCGGCGGCGACGCTCACGTCTCAGCAGCACGTGGCGTCGGAAACAGAGTGCCACTGCACCACTCAGATCGATCGATAGGAACGCAAATGTCTAAAGGCAACCAGAAGCAACAAGGACACGGTGCACCTTCTATGTCGTTGCAGCTCCCCAGTGCGGGTGCAGATGCGGCCGACATCGCAGTAGCTCTACGCGAGTATGGGAGGGAACGGCGTTATCGTCGACGCGCAGAACTGTACAGGGCACGCTTGGGACTTCCCCATCCAAGCGCTGATCCACAGAACTTGATCGGATTCGCTCACTCCTGGTTGCCGTATGGCGGCGCGCCGGACGAGGACATCTTCGAGAAATTCGGGATGACACGTACACGTTTTATCGAACGACTTTGGCACACCGTTCGAGAGTCTCATGCCGATCCAGGTCTCTCTGCACGTTTGTCCGCCGTCTACCGTCCACCTGGAACAGGTTGGAGGACAGGAAACCTCAATCCACCGACCTGAAATCCTCTAGCCAGTGACACCTGAACGCCCTACTGACAAATCTCAGTTGCAAGAAATAACGTGTCGGCACGCGAAAATCGCGCGTGGCACCCTCGCTGGCGTCTCCGACACTCTCGATGCTGACGTCGTCGCCGAGCTGACCCCCGAGCAAGCCGGGATTGCCACCTCAGGTCACCGGCGTGTACCCGGTGAAGGCGTCCTGGCATTGTGAGAGCCGCGTGATCGTGTGCAATGGTGGGGACCTCTTGCCCGCACAGCACCCGGGAGCGGCGCAGGCGCGTATACCGTTCGATCTGCCGTCAAGAGCGAATCCCTCTGCAGTAGACCAGGGTCCTCGCGGTGCGGGTGTTGGCAATCTGCAACAGGCTCGGTAGTGGAGGAACGGCACGAACTCATTCCACGCGTTCTTCCACAGCCGGGTCCTACGACGGTGGTAGGGCCACTGCCCCGCAAGAGCTTCCGGTATGCGGCGGGTGGTATGGACGCGAGCAGGAAGTTCGCCGCGCCGGCTCACAATCTAGAACTCGGTGCTACTGCGGTAGTGACACGACCGCGACGTAGATCGGGCGGTCGGCGACCTGATCGTCGTCGCTCTCGGTGGATGGCCTCGATGTACGTCCCCAAGCACCGCATGCGGGAGGGAATCCCACCGGATACCCCGAGTCGAGGGACGGATTACTCCCGCCCCTGCGACACCGTCCTCGTTTCGACGTCAGCTGGTGAACAGTGATTTACTCGATGAGTAAACCACTGTTCACCGCTATGAGGAGTTCCGTGATTTCGTCCTTCGACATCTCCGCTTCCGAGTCGTCGTCCCGTAGCTGGATAGTGGTTGCGACGCTTGCCCTCACCGGCACCGTGGTCTCTCTTCAGCAGACCCTCGTCCTTCCGCTGCTACCTGACCTTCCTGCGTTGCTCGGCACCACCTCCGACAACGTTTCGTGGCTAGTTACCGCGACCCTCTTGTTCGGTGCCATCTCGATACCGACCGTCACCCGCCTCGCCGACATGTTCGGGAAGAAACGGATGATGATGGTCGCGCTCACGGCAATGGTGCTCGGCTCGGTGCTCGGTGCGCTGAGCACCGAACTCGCGCTTGTAATCACGGCCAGGGCCATGCAAGGCGTCGGACTGTCCCTGGTCCCGGTGGGTATCGCAATTATGCGTGATGAGCTGCCGCGGGAGCGTGTGCCGCTCGGCGTGGCGTTGATGAGCGCGAGCCTGGCGATCGGTTCGGGTGCCGGCCTTCCCCTGTCCGGGTTGATCGCGGCGCATTTGAACTGGCATGCCACCTTCTGGATCACCGGAGTCGTGGGACTGGCCATTCTCGCGGCAGTCTGGCGAGTGATCGACGAGTCGCCGGTACAGACCGGCGGATCCTTCGACTACCGCGGGGCGATAGTTGGGACGGCCGCCCTGACGGCGGTCATGCTTGCAGTGTCCAAGGGAGCGCACTGGGGATGGACATCGCGTCTCACTATCGCTTTGGCCGTCGCCGGTGTGCTGTTGCTCATCGTGTGGGTACCGATGGAACTCCGAGCACGCAACCCGCTGGTCAATGTGCGCGTCGCAGCGCGACCGCCTGTTTTCCTTGTCAACATGTCCTCACTGTTGCTGGGTTTTGCCATGTTCGTGAACATGCTGGTAACCCCGCAGCTCCTACAGCTGCCGGTGAGCTCCGGCTACGGCCTCGGCTTCGACGTTCTGAACACCGGACTGTGGATGGCACCGATCGGTTTGATCTTCGGAGTGACGGCTCCGGTATCGGCCGTACTCATCCGCCGATACGGTCCCCAGATGACTCTGCTTGCCGGCGCAATGATCATGGCCGGTTCCTACGTCGCCCGGGTCTACCTGAGCGATAATCTCTGGCAGATCGTTACAGGTGCGGTGCTGGTAGGGGCAGGAACATCCATGACCTACGCCGCGTTGCCCACACTGATCATGCGCGCTGTGCCGGTGACGGAATCCGCATCCGCGAACGGCCTGAACACCCTGCTCCGGTACATCGGTACCTCGACCGCCAGCGCCGTCATGGCGGCCGTCACCACGATGAGCGTTCAAACTGTCGCCGATGACGTCTTCCCCAGCTTCGAAGCGCTCCTGCTGCTGTTCTGGCTTGCCTCCGCGGCCTCGCTTACGGCAGGTCTGATCGTGCTGTCCATACTCGGTTTGAGTGAAGCTCAAGAAGAGTGTCCCGAACATCCGGGTCGCATTCGCGCCGCAGTGGCACGCGGCCGCGTGCTCAGCAAATCCCAACGCCCGATCCGTCGAGCCGTCGTCACTGTTCTCACCCCATCCGGAGAACAAGTCGACTGGAGCCAGGTGGACTCAGCCGGCGACTTCTCGGTCGCCATTCCCGGATCCGGGCGCTACCTCGTTATCACCGCCGCAGAGGGCTGGACTCCCGACTCCCGACTCGCAGACCTCGTCGCAGAAGCCAACATGGGCACAATCATCCTGAACGAGCGTCTCACCATCGCCGGCACGGTGACCGACGCGCGCGGCCCACGCCATGGTGCTGTCGTCGTGCTGACCCGGCAAAGCGGCGAGGCCGTCGGTACCGCAAAAACGGGGCCGGTCGGTTCCTATGAGATGCCACTTCCCCCGAACGGGAGGTACATACTTACTGCGTTCACCCACTCCTCAACCGCGGCGCGTGCGGTCACCGTCTGGGGAGGAGCGCAGGTCGTCGATCTGGAACTGGACGAACCAACTGTGCTGACCGCAGCGGCCGCGCGTGTCGACGAGGCGTCGGTGCAATGAGCCGGGAACTGTCACATGCGAGCCGAAGCACTGAGCAGAGCTTTGCTTGATGCCGTTCATTTGTTTCCCTCAGGCGTGGACTTGGAGCGGTTTACCGGCCACTGTCAGAGAAGTAAGAAGCATGTTCGGCCTGCCGTCCGCCCTGCTGACGGAAGTTGTTCGACGGCAATCAACTCACAGACCAGGGCGAGGAACAGTTCGAGACCAGGGGTATCGCCGCTGACGTAGCCGTCACAACCCCTCGCGGCGATATCCTTGAGGGCACGCCTTCGAGAGGTGGGTGCACGGGCTTTTTGCGCTGGCCGCGCCGTCGGGACCAGCGCGTGAGAACCATTGCCGACGGGGTGAGTAGACCGTCCGATGGGTGAAGATGATCCGCTCGACACTCAGAGGTACCCGACTCCCGCGGTCGCAGCCGAGTTGACCGGGACAGGGTTCGACCCTGTTGAGGAGATCGGCCGCGGCGGTTTCGGCGTCGTGTACCGCTGCACGCAGGAGGACCTGGAGCGGACGGTGGCGGTGAAGGTACTTACCGTGGAACTCGACGAGGAGAACCAGGCCCGCTTCTTCCGGGAACAGCGGGCGATGGGCCGGCTGACCGGGCACCCGAACATCGTCAACATTTTGCAGGTCGGTGCCACCGACAGCGGCCGTCCCTTCATTGTGATGCCGTATCACCCGCAGGATTCGCTGGACGCACGGATCCGCCGCGACGGTCCGCTGCCGTTGGCTCAGGCGTTGCGGCTGGGGGTGAAGATGGCCGGTGCGGTGGAGTCGGCGCACCGGCTCGGGATCCTGCACCGGGACGTCAAACCGGCGAACATTCTGCTCACCGACTACGGGGAGCCGGAGTTGGCCGACTTCGGTATCGCGCATATCAGCGGCGGTTTCGAGACGGCCACCGGCGCCGTCACCGGGTCGCCGGCCTACACGGCGCCGGAGGTGCTCGCGGGTGATTCACCGAGCCCGGCGGCCGATGTGTACGGGCTCGGTGCCGTCCTGTTCAGTGCGCTGACCGGGCATGCGGCGTTCGAGCGTCGCAGTGGTGAGCAGGTGGTGGCGCAGTTCCTGCGGATCACCACGCAACCGGTGCCCGACCTGCGCGAGCACGGCATCCCCGACGACGTGGCGGACCTGATCGCCCGGGCGATGTCCCGGACCCCCGGTCAGCGCCCGGCTACGGCTGCCGCTTTCGGGGAGGAACTGCGACGGCTCCAACTCGACCATGGCTTCCCGGTCGACGAGATGGCTTTGCGCGCCGAATCGGGCGCGCAGGGGAACGACGTTTCGCCGACGTCGCGCGGCGAACGAGGATCGCCGGTGCCCTCCACGCTCGGCACGACGGGCAGTCTTCCGCTGGAGATGACCAGTTTCGTCGGCCGCCGGCACGAGCTGACCGAGGCGAGGAATCTGTTGGGCGGGTCCCGGTTGGTGACGTTGACCGGGATCGGGGGTGTGGGCAAGACGCGGCTGGCCTTGCGAGTCGCGTCCGCTGTGCAACGCGACTATGACGACGGTGTGCGCCTCGTCGAGCTGGGTGAACTGCGCGAGGAGTCGTCGCTCGTCGACGCCATCGCCGGCGCACTGGGATTGCGAAACCACTCGGCGAGGCCAGCGCGGGACGTGCTGGTCGAGTTCCTCGTGCCGCGGGAACTGCTGGTGGTCCTCGACAACTGTGAACACCTGGTGGACGCGATCGCGGAACTCGCCGAGACGCTGTTGCGGGTATGCCCGGGGCTGCGGATTCTGGCCACCAGCCGTGAACCGCTCGGTATCGGTGGGGAGGCGGTGCTGCGGGTCCCGCCGCTAGAAGTCCCCGATCCCGAGCGGACACCGTCGCTCCGAGGGTTGCCGAAATACGATGCGGTGTCGTTGTTCGCCGAACGCGCCGCTGCCGCCGTCCCCGGATTCGTTATCACCGAGGAGAACGCGGCGACCGTGGCGGGGATCTGTCACCGGCTCGACGGGTTGCCGCTGCCGATCGAACTGGCGGCGGCCCGGTTGCGGGCGATGTCACCCGATCAGATCCTCGAGCGGCTGACCGACCGCTACACCCTGCTGACCCGCGGCAACCGTGGTGCGCCGACGCGGCAACAGACGCTGCGGTTGTGCATCGACTGGAGCTTCGAGTTATGCACCGCCGGAGAACAACTGGTGTGGGGACGGCTGGCGGTCTTCGCGGGGAGCTTCGAACTCGATGCGGCGGAGCAGGTCTGCGGCGCGGGCCTGGCACCGGATGAGCTGCTCGACACGCTGACCTCCTTGGTCGAGAAGTCGATCCTGATCCGGGAGGAATCCGGGTCGGTAGTGCGGTTCCGGATGCTCGAAACCCTCCGAGAATACGGCTACGAAAAACTCGAGCAGACCGGCGACGACATCTCCATGCGTCGCCGACACCTGCGCTGGTACGAGGCATTGGCGCTCGACGCCGAATCCGAGTGGATCAGCGCACACCAGCTCGATTGGATCGCCCGCCTGAAGCGCGAACAACCGAACCTGCGGACGGCCCTCGAATTCAGCATTGAAGACGATCCCGTCGCAGGACTACGCACCGCCGCCGCACTGTTCCTGTTCTGGAGCTCCCAGAGCCTCTACAACGAGGGGCGGCGCTGGCTCGACCAACTGCTCGCCCGCCAGAGCGGCCCACCCACCGTAGAGTGGGTCAAGGCACTCTACTGCGCAAGCGTGATGGCCAACGTACAGGGCGACTTTCACGCCCGAACAACGATCATCGAGGAGACGCGCTCCCTCACCGCGCAGACCAGCGACCCTATGATGCGTGCCTTCGTCGTCTTCGCCGACGGCATGCTGGCCCTCTTCAGCGGCGATCTCGTACGCGCGCGCTCTCACCTCGAAACCGCACTCGCGGAGTTCAGGGAGCGCGGAGATCGAACACTCGAGGTAGGCGTCTTGTACCCGTTGGGAACGGCCTACGGGCAGAGCGGCATGACGGAGCAGGCGATCGAATGCCATGAGCGTGTTCTCGCGATCACGGAAACGTACGGGGAGAAGATGTATCGATCGCATTCGCTGTGGGCATTGGGAGTTGCCGTGTGGCAGCAAGGTGATGCACGTCGTTCGGTGGAGCTTCTCGAACAATCACTCCAACTGACTCGGCGCGTGCACGGCCCCCGGGTCGCCGCAGCCTGCATCGAGGCACTCGCCTGGATCAGCCTTGCACAGCGCGATGCACTTCGGGCCGCGGTTCTGATGGGTGCCGCGAACGGGCTGGCGCGGCCGCTGGGAAGCTCCCCGGTCATCCATTCTAATCTCATTGCTTATCATGAGGAATGTGACCGAAAGTCCCGGGAAAGACTGGGCGACAAAGCATTCGCTGCGGCACATCGCAACGGTGAACAGCTCGGCTTCGACGCAGCAATTGCTTACGCCCTCCACGAGAAACAGCCCGCCACCTCCACGACCAAAACCGATGCGTCGACAAGGCTGACCAAACGGGAACGTCAGGTCGCCAGCCTGATCGCCGATGGCCTGACCAACCAGGCCATCGCCGACCGCCTGGTGATCTCACCCCGCACCGCACAAGGACACGTGGAGCACATCCTGGCCAAACTAGGCTTCACTTCCCGCACGCAGGTCGCGGCCTGGGTTGTGGAACAGACACACGACTAGAAAGTTGGCCGACCAACCCTGAGGCCTGCTTGCACCTGGCGTTGTAGACGGCGAAATGCCCAGATCGCCCACATGGCGACCGGGGACGTCGTCGCGCACCGATTCGATCACCGCGTCCTCGCCGTCGATGCTCACGATCGGGTGAATAGGTCCCCCTCGCCACCGTCAGTTCTACCCCGACCCAGCGCATCGTGATCGGCTCCATCGCGAACACATTCCAGCGGGGTGGTGTGAGCACCACGTACTCGCCGGGCCGTGCGGCGCGGAGCCGGCCGAACGCGCCAGTGGGACGGTCAACCACCGAGCGGCGTCCTTTGGCGCTGCCGGTGTCGGTGTCGGTTGTGCTGGGCCGAAATTGGCACTCTCTGGGCCACATCGAGGGATTGTCCTGCTTGGATGAGTGGTCGGGACACCGCAGTGCGGGCGCGGTGTCCCAGCCGGCGTCAGTCAGCCACCGGAGAATGCCACCGCGTTCGCGCCGCGGTCTTGCCTGGGTGGCCCGTTCAAATCGGGAGCGAACCGATTTTCATGGGCGCGGTGGACGGGCCGGTAAGGTTGGGACCGTCACCACAGGCGGCGCCGAGCAAGCGAAGAACGGCAACCTGACTGATCCGGTTCAACGATGGCTCACCGCGGCTGGATGGACGGTCACACCCGCTCTCTTATGCCCGGCCCATGCACGAGCTGCCACGGACTGCACGGATATCCGGCCCGAACAGCGGCAATGGTCCATGCCCAGGGGATGATGCTGCACCTGAGAATTGCCGGTGCCAGGCATGGGGAGGGCAAGCGGAGGGGACAGACTATCGAGATTCATGATATTGATCATCGAAACTATTGTCTTGTGTCATAGCTGTGCGCGCTGTCACACTTGTTATCGCAAGGTGAGGCGAGGGCCGATCTGTTAGCTCGGAACGGTCCTTGGCCGGCCGATCTGTCACCCACAGCGCCACCAGCGCGGGGTGGACAGTCGGCCGCGACCGCGTCGCATTCCTGTGATGTGGCATCGCGTGTCGCAGCCCTGTGGATGCGGTATCTGCTCAGGTGAGCGTGCCGTCCCGCCCTTCTTGCATCCACATATCAGGCTTCGAAGAGGAGTTATCTACATGAAGATCACATCGGTGCTGGCTCGTAATGTGGCGGTGCCCCTGGCGACTCCCACTCGTATCGCCACCCGCGATATCGTCGCCCGCAACTACCTGCTCATCACGATCCGGACCGACAGCGGTATCGAGGGTCTGGGGTATGCCTATTCCGGCACTCTCGGCGGTGACACGCTCGTCAAGAGCGTCGAGGACATCATCGCCCCGTTGATTGTCGGTGAGGATGCCCACGACATTTCCCGCCTGTGGTCGCGTGTCTACCAGGAAGGCTTGCTGGCCGGCCGCCGGGGCCTGCTGATCCGCGCCCTGTCCGCGGTCGACGTGGCGTTGTGGGATGCCAAGGCGAAGGAAGCCAAGCTGCCGCTGGCGTCCTACCTCGGCGGCGACGTTCACCGGCCGCTCCCCGCGTATGCCTCCGGTGGCTACTACCAGCAGGGCGACAGCGACCCGGTGGGTTCGGTGAACCGGGAGATCGAGCTCAACCGAGAGCACGGCTTCACCGACCACAAGATCAAGGTGGGCGGGCTCTCGGTGGCCGAGGACGCAGCCCGGATCGGCGCGGCGTTCGAGGTCATCGGCGACAGCGGCCGGTTGGCGATCGACGCCAACAATGCCTACCGGAACGTCCCCGAGGCGCTGACCGCGATCCGCGCCTTCGAGCGAGCAGCAGGCGACCACCAGATCTGGTGGTACGAGGAGGCCCTGTCCCCGGACAACTTCGCCGGCCACGCCGACCTGGTGCGGCGGGTCGACACCCCGGTCGCCACCGGCGAAATACACCAGACCCGTTGGGATTTCCGCCAGATCATCGAACAGCGTGCGGCGGACATCTTGCAGCTGGACGTGGGTGTGCTCGGCGGCATCACCGAGTACCTGAAGGTGGCCCATGCCGCGGAGACCTTCGATCTGCCTGTCGCTCCGCACTGGCACGCCAACGTGCACGCCCAGCTCGCGGCCGCCTCGACCAACACCCTGGTCGTCGAACACTTCCTCCTCGAGAAGGACATCTACAACTTCGAGAACCTGCTCACCGAGGAGACCCGTCTGCCATACGCCGACAACCAGGTGTTCCTCAGTGAGCGGCCGGGCATCGGAATCGAGTTCGACGAAGACGCGATCGCCTTCTACACCAAGCAGGCGAACTAGCCGGTCGGCGCGGTCGTCGCGGCTGTCTCATTCCGGCCCTCCACCGATGTGTCGAGCGCGAGAGGATCAATCATGACGCATCGGCGGAGGGGTGGGATGGGCCATCATCAGCTCGACCATCGTCTTGGCTTGGTCGGTCAGCGGTCGTGCCAGCGACCAGTTGACGAAGACCTCGCGCACGGCCGACAGGTGATCGATCCGGCGCACCACGACATCGTGTTTGCGCGAGACTGCCACCGGCAACTCGGTCGTCAGGCCGATGCCGGCACCGGCTTCGACGAGCGCCAGCAACGATTGCGGATGCTGCACCCGATGCTCCACCTCGGGATAGCCACCCAGGTCCCGCCACAGCGGATGGCCCAGAAGGCTTTCCGGCTGAAAGCGGCCGGTCATGATCATTCGGGTGCGCAACAACTGCTGGGGATCGAGACGCTGATGCGCTTCGGTGGCCCACGGGTGATCTGGAGGTACGACGACGAGAAAGGCCTCGCGCCACAACAATTCCTGACCGAACCGCTGGCGAGAGAGCGGCGGCTCGGACTGACGCAGGAAAATATCGAATCGTCCGGACTCGGCCGCCCGTTCCATCTCGCCGCCGGCCATCTCCTCGAGCACGATCTCGATTTCGGGGTATCTCTCCCGGGTGAGCCGAAGAACGTACGGAAGGTAGCCGGCCGATGCGCTGGGATAGGTACCGATGGTGACCACACCCCGGGTGTTCGGTTTCGAGTATCGCCCGATGTCGGCCAAGCTGGCATCGACCTCGGCCAGGATGAGGCGGGCGTGCCGGACAAATTTCTCTCCGGCGGGGGTCAGCTGGACGGGACGGCTCCGCCGATCCACCAGCACCAGACCCAGCGCTTTCTCGAGGTCCTTGACATGCCCACTGACCGTCGGCTGCGACAGTCCCAGGTGAGCGCCCGCCTGCAGGAAGCCGCCCTGGTCGACCACAGCGACGAACGATTCCAGCCACCTCAACTCCATCATCGAGGTCGAGTATTACACGCCGCAATAAGATTCTTAAAAGTATCGAGACAGCCCATACGCACCGGTCGGGGCGTGCCGCGGTCACACCGACAGCGCCGGCACCACCGATCGGGTATCTCGCAGCACACCGCGTCGGCAGAAAACAACATTCGTCGTCTCCGCGACCACGCACCATCCCGTCCCCCTTCCCCGCCCAGCCGAACAAGGAGGCATCGCGATGAACAAGTCCATCGGTGCCCAGTCCGCCACTGATCCGGTCGATCCGGTCCATACCTCCGCATTGCGCAAAATCACCCGGAGGGTCATGCCGATCCTGGTCCTCGGATACTTCATCAGTTACCTCGACCGCATCAACATCAGCTTCGCCAAGTTCGGCCTCGAAGAATCCTTCGGAATGAGCGCGACCGCCTATGGTTTCGCCGCCGGTATCTTCTTTCTGGGGTACATCCTGTTCGAGGTTCCCAGCTCGATCATGATGCGCCGATACGGGGCGCGGTTCTGGCTCACCCGCATCATGGTCACCTGGGGTCTCGTCGCCGCCGCGATGGCCTTCGCACCGGGACCGAACTGGATCTACGCCCTGCGGTTCCTACTCGGTGTCGCCGAGGCCGGCTTCTTTCCCGGCGTGATCCTCTACCTCACTCAGTGGTTTCCGAACAAACAACGCACCAAAGCGATCGCCACCCTCATGATGTCGATTCCGATCGCCAGCGTGCTCGGCGGACCGGTCAACGGCTTCATCCTCGACACCTTCGACGGGGTGCTGGGCATCGACGGCTGGCGCTGGCTCTTCCTCCTCGGGGGGCTCCCCGCAATCCTCATCGGTGGCATCTTCTACCTGGTCGTGGTCGATTCCCCGGACAAGGCGAAATGGCTCACCCCCGCAGAACGCACCTCGCTGATGCGCACCCTCGCCGCCGAGGAACTCGAGCGCAGCGCCGGCGCACCCCAGGGGCACGGTGCGATGTTCAAGGACAAGCGGGTCCTCGGCCTGGCACTGGTGTACTTCCTGATCCTGTCCGGGGCCTACCCGCTGACCTACTGGTTGCCCACCATCGTCGCCGATGTCGGCGGCGCGATGAGCGGACTGCACCTCGGCCTGCTCTCGGCGATTCCCTTCGCCTTCGCCGCCCTCGCGATGTACATCGTCGGACGAAGGATTCGCTCCGAAGGCTCCCCGGTGCCTGTCGTCGTCACCCTCGTCGTCGCCGGCCTCGCGTTCATCGTCACCGCCGTCAGCCTCGACCTGCCGCTGATCGCGATGGTCACGGTCACCGTGGCCACCATGGCCGCGCAAACAGCGAAACCCCTGTTCTGGTCCCTTCCCACCGCATACCTCTCCGGCGCGGCCGCCGCGAGCGGTATCGCACTGATCAACTCGCTCGGCAACGCCGCCGGCTTCGCCAGCCCCTACGCATTCGGCTGGATCAAGGACGCCACCGACGGCAACAACGCCGCCCCGATGCTCGTCATGATCGCGGCGAGCCTGCTGGCCATCGTCATCATCGCGGCCCTGTACTGGCGGCCCCGCCGGACAAAACTCCACCACACCACCAAGGCGAGCGAATGCACCCCCGCCTGAACGAC
>SEEV01000240.1 GCA_004211695.1 Rhodococcus sp. (in: high G+C Gram-positive bacteria) | reverse complement strand
ACCGCGGCGAGGGCCGCGCCCAGTGCGAGCGACCCCGGCACCGTGAGCGCCGATCGGGCGAGCCGATCGCTCACCGAGGCGCCGACGAACATCGCCAGCGCGAACAGCGCCAGGATCAGGCCGGTCACCGACGCGGAGACGCCGAGTCCGTAACCGTTCGTTTCCGGTGTGGCCCGGAGGAAGAGGGCGCTGGGGGTCTGGGCACCGAACAACTGGGCGCCGAACAGCAGGGCCATCAGCAGCGGCACCCGCATCCCGCGTCCGACGACCTCGAGATCCACGAGGGGGTGCTGGATTCGTCGTTCCACGAACACCCACAGGACGAGAACCGCGGTCCCGACCCCGATGGACGCCCACGTCAGGGTGCTCGTCCAACCCCAGGTGCTCGCGTTGGAGACCCGCCCAGCACACCGAGCAGACCCACCGTGAGCAGCACCGCACCGGCCCAGTCGATCGTGCCCACCTTGCGCACCGTCGTCTCCGGGACGAGGAAGTACACCACGGCCAGGCAGATCGTCATGAGGACGGCGGGAACGAGCAGTACGACGCTCACGTCGCCGATCACGGAGTCCAGGAGGAATCCGGACAGCAGACCGCCGACGGCGGCGCCCAGCGTCAATGACCCGACGAGTCGTCCGATGCTCCGGCCTGCGGTGGCCGCGTTGCGGTCTCGCACGATCGCGAACTCGAGCGGAAGGAACGCCGCGAGGGGCGCCTGCAGTGCCCGGCCCACGAGCAGCCATTCGAACGACGGCGCGAACGCGACGACGAACGAGCCGAACGCGACGGAGGCGGTGGCAACGACGAGAAGGCGTTTGTGCCCGAAGAGGTCACCGAGTTTGGCGATCAGGGGGACGCAGGCGGCCGTTCCCAGCAGATACATCGCGCTCACCCAGTTCAAGGCAGCGGACGACGCGTCGAAGCGCTCGCCGATGGCGGGCAGCAACGGGGAGAACCATCCCTGCAACAGCCCGCTGGCGAACTCCATGACCACGAGGAATCCGACCGCTGCCGTGGCAGCGTCGCCTCCCCGGATGTGGCGCGAAGAACTCATGTCGACTCCAAGAGGATGAGTGGAAAGTGACTGGTGGAAGAGTGACGCCCCTCGAATTCCGTCGTGTAAATTTGCAGCACCCTCTGCATCGAAGGACGGATCATGCAGGATTACGAGCCAGATGACGTTGATTTCGGACTCATGCATGCATTGCAGATCGAGCCGCGAGCATCCTGGAAGGCGCTGGCACCGATCCTCGCCGTCGACCCGGTCACGTTGTCGCGGCGGTATCAGAGGCTCCGCGACACCGGCCTGATCTGGATCACCGGATACGACGCCGGGGTGCCGGGGCGCGGCGCGCTGATCGAAATCGAATGCGCACCAGGACAATCGGTCGGTACCGCGCAGGCCATGTCGGAAGACCCCGTCGTGTCGGGCATCGACTTCACGGCGGGCGGCCGCGACCTCCTGCTCACGCTGATGGCCCAGGACGCGGCGGACACGTCGCAATTCCTGCTTCATCGGCTCGGGGACTACCCCGCGATCCGGCGAGCCCGCACCCACCTCATCACCGAGGTGCTGTTCGAGGCCGGGAACTGGCGGCTGCGAACCCTGTCGGCGGCGCAGGTCGCGCAGGTTCCCGGCGTCAGACCGCCTCGCCCCCGCGCCGCGCGGACGGTCTCACCCGCCCTGAAACGCGTCATCCATCACGAACTCGGCATCGACGGCCGCGCACCGACCACGGCGATCGCGGAACGCGCCGGCGTCAGCAACCAGCGCATCACCGACGCGATCGCGACGATGCGGCGGGACGGCTCCCTCCGGCTGCGCACCGACATCGCCCGCGCCTACTCCGAGTGGCCGATCTACGCCTGGTATTTCATGCAGGTTCCCGCGCCCCTGGTCGAGCGGCTGCGAACGTCGCTGGGCAGGATCGAGGAGGTTCGGTTGGCGGTGCTCGTGGCCAGCGAATACAACCTGATCATGGCGGTGTGGTTGCGCACCCTGAACGACGTCCACCGGTTCGAGCTGCTCCTCGAGAAGCTCCTGCCCGGGGCGCGGGTGGCGGACCGGTCGGTGGTCATGCAGATCGGGAAGCATCTGGGGCACATCCTGGACGACCGCGGACGGGCCACGGGTCCGGTGGTCTCCATGATTCCTCCCGCCACGTGACCACTGTGACCAGAATCCTCAGACGGTCCTCAGAAAAGTCACAATTCGACGTCCTATCGTTGCCCCGGCAAACAACCCCACTGGAGGACACGACATGAACGTTTCACGAGCACGTCTGCACTTCGGCATCGCAGCGGCCGGCGCGATCTCCGCCGCCCTGGTGATCCCCGGTATCGCCTCCGCGGATCCGGTCGAGTCCGATTCCGCCCGCCTCGTGAACTCCACGTGCAGCTTCGCGCAGATCGATGCGGCGATGCACGACGTGACCCCGCAGCTCGCCGGGCGCCTCGACCAGGCGCCGGAGCGCAAGGCGCAGCTCGCGGACTTCTTCGCGAAGTCGCCTGCCGAGCGCCAGGCCGTCCTCGACGCGCACCCGCAGCTGAAGAGCCGGCTGGAGACGGTCCCGACCGAGGGCCCCGCTGTCCAGTGGCGCGAGAAGGCGCTGACGATCGCCGAGACCTGCGGTAACTACTGACGCACGCCAGCCGGGCGGACGGTGCGCAGGACTGTCTGCCCCGTGTCGAGCCGGCGGATGTTGTCGGTGATGTCGCCGACGCGTCCGACGAACGTGTGGTCGGTGACGCCGGACGAGTGCGGGGTCATCAGGACGTTCGGCAGGTCGCGGAACGGCAGCGCACCGGGCGCACCGTCACCGCCGGCATCGGGGTAGGTGTACCAGACGTCGATGGCCGCGGCCGCGATGCCGTGCGAGGCCAGCGCGTCGAACAGGGGGTGTTCCCGAACGAGGGGTCCGCGTCCGACGTTGATCAGCACACCGTCGGGGCCGAGCGCCTCGAGTTCCGCGGCGCCGATCATGCCGCGGGTGTGGTCGTTGAGCGGTGCCGACACCACCACCACGTCGGATTCCGACATCAACCGGGTGAGCGACGCGTTGTCCCCCGCCCACTCGAGCCCCTCGGCGTCGGCGTCGAGGGTGCCGCGCCCGGTCACCGCGAAGCCGTCGGCACCGAACGCGCGCAACAGGTTCCATGCCCGGCTGCCGATGTGACCGAAGCCGACGAATCCGACCCGGGCACCACGCATCGACCGGGACTGCGGGATCTCGTCGTCGTACACCGATGTGGCCCACCGGTCACCGCGCAGCGCGCGATCCTGGGCGAGGAACCCGCGACGCAGCATCAGCGCCGCCGACACGATGTACTCGGCGATGGAATCCTCGTGGTGAAACGTGTTGGCCACCAGAGTGGCGTCGGGTAGGGCGTCGAAGTCCACCTTGTCGGTGCCCGCGCCCGCCACGTGCAACAGGCGAAGTTTCGGCGCGGCCGCCGCCATGGCGGCGGTGAACCGGCCGCCCACGTACACGTCGGCGTCGCCCAGATCGGCGACGATCGCCGGTACGTCGAACGTCCGATGCCAGGACACCGAAGCTCCGGACGGCAGCCCGGATTCGAACAGTTCCTGGTGCGGCAGCAGGTTCCGGTCGCCGACGACGACCTTCATCAGGAACGCACCAGTGCGGGCCGCTTGCTGTCGAACGTCCAGTCGGGCACCAGGAACTGCATGCCGATCGAGTCGTCGCGGGCACCGAGCCCCTTCTGCCGATACAGCTCGTGGGCTGCCTCGACGCGGTCCATGTCGAGTTCCACACCGAGACCGGGCGTGGTCGGCACGGTGAGGTAGCCGCCTTCGATCTCGTAGGGCGCCTTCGTGATCCGCTGTCCGTCCTGCCAGATCCAGTGCGTGTCGATGGCGGTGATGTCGCCCGGTGCCGCCGCGGCGACGTGGGTGAACATGGCGAGGGAGACGTCGAAGTGGTTGTTGGAATGCGAACCCCACGTGAGGCCCCACGCGTCGCAGAGCTGGGCGACGCGCACCGAGCCGGCCATCGTCCAGAAGTGCGGGTCCGCGAGGGGGATGTCGACGGCGCCGGAGCGGATGGTGTGCCCCATCTCGCGCCAGTCGGTGGCGATCATGTTGGTGGCCGTTGGCAGTCCGGTGGCGCGCTTGAACTCGCTCATCACCTCGCGACCGGAGAAGCTGCCCTCGGGTCCGACCGGGTCCTCGGCATAGGCGAGAACGTCTTTCAGGCCGCGGCAGATCTCGATCGCCTCGGACAGCAGCCAGCCGCCGTTGGGGTCGAGGGTGACCCGCGCGTCGGGGAACCGTTCGGCCAGCGCCGTGACCGCGGCCGCCTCCTCGCGCGGTGCGAGCACACCGCCCTTGAGCTTGAAGTCGGCGAACCCGTACCGCGCGTGGGCGGCCTCGGCGAGCCGGACGACGGCGTCGGGGGTGAGTGCCTCTTCGTGCCGCAGGCGCAGCCAGTCGTCGGACTCCCCCGCACCCGACTGGTAGTCGAGGTCGGTCTTGTTGCGGTCGCCGACGAAGAACAGGTAGCCGAGGGCCTGCACCTTGTCGCGCTGCTGACCGTCGCCGAGCAGCGCCGCGACGGGGACGCCAAGGTGCTGCCCGAGGACGTCGAGGAGCGCCGACTCGACCGCGGTCACCGCGTGGATCGCGACCCGGAGGTCGAACGTCTGGTTTCCGCGGCCGGCGGCGTCCCGGTCGGCGAACGCGCGGCGCAGATCGGCGAGCACGCCGTTGTACTCGCCGATGCTGCGTCCGGTCACGATCGCGCGGGCGTCCTCGAGGGTGCGGCGGATCGACTCACCGCCCGGCACCTCACCGACGCCGGTGTTGCCGTCCGAGTCGGTGAGGATCACCAGATTCCGGGTGAAGTACGGGGCATGCGCGCCGGACAGGTTCAGGAGCATGCTGTCGTGACCCGCTACCGGGACCACTCGCATGTCGGTGACGACCGGGGTGCTCGTTGTACTCATCTCCGAAAACCTTCCTTCACAGCGCAGCGCCGCCCGTGAGGCGCCTCACAACGAAAACTCTAAGTGGCCCGATTGATACATGTCCAAGACTTGTTGAGCATCGACCGATGCAGACTCTGCATCACAGAAGCTGTTGTCCGATCAGCATCACCGCACCCACGCAGGACACGGCGATGGACGCCCGCCGCAGGCGGGCCGCGTCCAGATAGCGGTTCACGAATCGCGACGCCACGTAGCCGAGCACCGTCGCCGGGATCAGCAGCAGGAACATCACCGCAGACTCGCGATGCACCGACCCGGTGACGGCGAGAACGGCAACCGACAGCGTCGAGCCCACCAGGAAGAACGCGCTCATGTTGCCGCGCAACTGGGCCCCCTTCGACCCCTGCATCACCAGTGCCATCGGCGGACCGCCGATCGACGTGGCCGTGCCCAGCAGACCCGAGGCCGCACCCGCGACCGCGAGGTTCCGGCGTCGCGGCGGCGGCGCCCAGCCCAGCGACGCGAACACCACCCCCGCCAGGACTACGGCCGCGAGCAGCAGCGACAGGCCGCGTTCCGGCAACGACACCAGCAGCAGCGCTCCCGCGATCGTGCCCGGCACCCGGCCGGCGAGGGCCCACCCGGTGCCGGACAGATCGAGGGCTTCGCGCTCCCGCCACACCACCATCACGGTGACGACGGTCGCCGTCATGATCAGCGTGCCCGGCAGCAGACTCGGATCGACGAGCGCGACGACGGGTGCCGCGAGCATGCCCATCCCGAACCCGATCGACGCCTGCATGCACGAGGCGAGGAACACGGCCAGCGCGATGATCGCGAACCCGGCCCCGCTCACCCGACCGCGGCCGGGACGCCGAGTTCGACCGGACGCCGGGGGTGATGGCATTCTGCGACGTGGCCGCGTTCGCGCTCGTCGACCGCGGCGGGCGGCACGGTGCTCGCGCAGATGTCGGTGGCATGGGCGCAGCGGGTGCGGAACCGGCAGCCCGACGGCGGGTTCAGCGGCGACGGCACCTCACCGTCGAGGATGATCCGCTTGCCCCGGGATTCGGCGTCCAGCTTCGGCGCCGCCGACATCAACGCCTCGGTGTAGGGGTGGGCGGGACGGTCGAAGACCGCGTCCGTCGCACCCGTCTCCACGATGCGGCCGAGGTACATCACGGCGACGCGGTCGGCGACGTGCCGAACCACCGACAGGTCGTGGGAGATGAACACGTACGAGATGCCGAGTTGTTTCTGCAGGTCGTTGAGCAGGTTCAGCACCTGCGCCTGGACCGACAGGTCGAGCGCCGACACGGGTTCGTCGCAGATGACGACGCTCGGGTTCAGCGCCAGGGCGCGGGCGATGCCGAGGCGCTGCCGCTGACCGCCGGAGAACTCCTGCGGGTACCGGTGCTCGTCGCTGGGCCGCAGACCCACCAGGTGCAGGAGTTCGCGCACCCGCGCCGCCCGGTCGCGGCTGGTCTTGTACATCGTCTTGTGAGTGCGCCACGGCTCGGCGATGATGTCGGCCGCCGACATCCGGGAGTTCAGCGACGCGTACGGGTCCTGGAACACCATCTGCACCCGGCGGCGCAGCGCGAGCAGTTCCTTGCCCTTCAGGGAGAAGGGGTCGACGCCGTCCCACGTCACCGAACCGGAGTCGGGCCGCTCGAGCATCATCAGCGTGCGGGCGAGAGTGGACTTGCCACAGCCCGATTCGCCGACGAGTCCGAGGGTCTCACCGCGGGCCAGGTCGAGGTCGATGCCGTCGAGCGCGCGCAGTTGATTCTTGCCCGCCTTGTTCGCGGGCACCTTGAACGTCTTGGTGAGACCCCGCACCTTCAGAATCGACTCGGACATGTCAGACCTCCTCGGGGAAGTGGCAGGCGGACCGGCGGCCGTGCGCGGCAACGTCGGCGAGCGGCGGCCGGGTGGTCCGGCACAGGTCGCGGGCCAGCGGGCAGCGCGCCTGGTAGACGCAGCCGGAGGGGATGGAGTGCAGGTCGGGTGGGGTGCCGCCGATGGACTTCAAGTCCTCGCCGCGGACCGCGTGCACCGGAACCGAATCGAGCAGCCCCTTCGTGTACGGATGCTGCGGCGAGGCGAAGACCTCGGCCACCGGCCCGGTCTCGACGACGTTGCCGGCGTACATGATCGCGACCCGGTCGGCCTCCTCCGCGACCAGCGCGAGGTCGTGGGTGATCAGGATGACGGCCATGTCGTGTTCGGTGCGCAGATCCCGCAGCAGCGACATGATCTGCGCCTGCACCGTGACGTCGAGTGCCGTCGTCGGCTCGTCCGCGAGCAGCACCGTGGGACTCAGCGCGACGGCCATCGCGATCAGCAGGCGCTGCCGCATGCCACCGGAGAACTGGTGCGGGTAGGAGTCGACCCGCGATTCGGGTTCGGGAATCCCGACCCTCTGCATCAGCGAGACCGCTTCCCGGCGCGCTTCTTTCGCGGACATGCCGCGGTGGATCCGGAACGGTTCGGCCAGTTGCTTGCCGACCGTGTAGACCGGGTTGAGCGCGGTGAGCGCGTCCTGGAACACGATGGCGAGTTCGGTGGCGGCGAGGGTGCGGCGGGTCCGGGCCTTCGCCGTCACCAGATCGACGTCGCCGAGACGGACGGAACCGTCGGTGATGTCGGCGATCGGTTCGAGCAGGCCGACGAGCGCCTGCGCGGTCATCGACTTGCCGCACCCCGACTCACCGAGCAGGGCGAGCGTCTCCCCGCGCCGAGCGGTGAACGACACGTGGTCGACGGCGCGGACGGTGCCCGAGGGGGTGCGGAGGTCGACCGTCAGGTCTGCGACCTCCAGTGCGACGCGGTCGGTGTCTGCGACGTCGGGCGAGTCGACAGCCGGTGCAGGTGCACTCATGAGACGACCTTTCGGGTGGGGAACAGCCGGGAGCGACGCGACCGCGGGACGGTCAGGCGCCAGCGCTGGGCGGGGTCGGTGGCGATCCGGGCCCACGCGGCGAGCACCGTCGCCGACACGGTGGTGATCACGATGGCGAGACCGGGGAAGAACGACAGCCACCACGCCGTCTGCAGGTACGTCCGGCCCTGCGACACCATCAGGCCCCAGCTGATCTCGGGCGGCTGGATGCCGATGCCGAGGAAGCTGAGCGACGACTCGGCGAGCATCACGTAGCAGAAGTCGAGGGTCGCGACGGTGAGCAGGGTCGGCAGCAGGATCGGGAACACGTGCCTGCGGATGACGGCGCCGCTACGCGCGCCGAACGTCCGGGCGGCGTCGACGAACAACCGGCTCTGCAGTTCCGCGGATTCCGCGCGGGCGGTGCGCAGGTAGATCGGGATGCGCGTGATCGCCAGGACCAGAACGATGTTCGCGGCGCTCGGCGAGAACACGTACAGCACGACGACGGCCATGAGCAGCGACGGGAAGCTCATGATGACGTCGGCGACCCGCATCGCCGTCGTCTCCCGCCAGCCGCGGTGGTAGCCGGCCCACATGCCGACGAGGGATCCGACGATGCAGGACAGCGCGACCGCGGGCAGCGCCACCAGGAGCGTCGTGCGGCACGCGACGATCAACCGGGCCAGCATGCTGCGGCCGAGCGGATCGGTGCCGAGGATGTTCATCCACCCGTTCGCCACGTCGAACGGTGCCAGGTTGGACCGGTCGAGGTTCTGATCGGTCGCGGCGTCGCCGACGAGCCACGGACCGAAGACGGCCACGAGGAACACGAACACCAGGATCGCGGCCGCCACCGTGGCCATCCGGTCGCGGAGGAGCAGTTTCCACAGCGGTGTCTTGCTCCGCGGCGGTTTCGGCGCCGGGACGGTGTCTTCGACCGGAACGGCAAGGTCCGGGGACCTCTCGTCCACACGGGGTGCGTTGTCTATGGACATGTCGGCGGCCTCCTAGACCTTGGACTTCTCGCGCACACGCGCGTCGAGAAGCGCGTAGCCCGCGTCGATCAGGATGTTGAGGACGAAGATGCTGACCGCGGTGAGGAGCACCGCCGCCTGCAGCACCGCGAAATCGCGTTGCAGGATCGCGTCGATCATCAGTTTGCCGATGCCGGGCCACCCGAAGATCGCCTCGACGACGACGGCTCCGTTGACCAGTCCGACGGTGAGGTCGCCGGCCACCGTCAGCGCCGGGGCGGCGGCGTTGCGGAGGGCGTGGTGCGTGACGACGCGCAGGTCACCGGCACCCTTACTACGGGCAAGACGTACGTATGGTGCGGACAGCGCCGACACCATCGCACCGCGGACCACCTGGGTGAGCACGCCGAGCGGGCGGATGAGCAGTGTCGCGATCGGCAGGATCCACGACAGCGCGCTTCCCGTGCCGGACGTCGGGAGCACCCCGAGCACGACCGCGAAGATCCACACCCCGGTGATCGCGAACCAGAAGTCGGGGATGCTGGCCGCGGTCATCGACAGCAGGCTGGAGATCCGGTCGGCGAGCGAGTTCGGCCGGTACGCCGCCCAGCAGCCGATCACGATGGCCCCGAAGATCGCGAGCAGCATGGTGAAGAACGCCAGTTGCAGGGTGGCGGGGAACGCCCGCAGGGCCATCGCCGCGGCGGATTCACCGGTGCGCAGCGACTCCCCGAAGTCGAGGTGGGCGACCCCGGACAGGTAGTCGGCCATCTGACTCAGCACCGGCTTGTCGAGGCCGTTCTCGGCCGCGAACTCGGCGCGCTGGTCGGGTGTCGCGGACACCGGCAGGTAGAGGTTCGTCGGGTCGCCGGTGAGGCGGGCGAGCAGAAACACTCCGAAGAGCACGACGAGCAGGGGGACGAGGCTGGTGTAGATGCGTCGGCGCAGGAAGGCGAACATCGCTCACCGCCTTCGGATCGGGTTCGGTTGGGACATCAGAGTTCCTCCGGGGGGCTGGGAAGAGGGTTTAGCCGTTCGCGGATGTGTCCGCGTGGGTCATCTCGCTCAGGCGCATCTCGTCGCCGGTCGCTGAGTTGGGCGCGTACTGCACGGTCGGGGATTTGGCGAGCACCGCGTTCATGTGGGCGATGTACGCGAACTGCCGGATCTCCTTCGGTTCGTTGGCCAGAACCGAGGCGAATGCGTCCTGCCGGGCGTAGCCGACGAATTGCTCGGCGGCGTCGATCTGCGCGTCGTATCCGGCTGAGCCGAAGTAGCTCTGGTACCCGTCGCTGCGCATGTACTGGTCGACGGTGAACTGCGCGTCACCCGCCTGGTTTCCGTGCTGGATCATCAGCAGAATCGGTCCGGTGCCCTGCGGGAACGGCCGGATCTGGTACTGCATCTGCCCGGCCGTGTCCATCATCTCGATCTTCACGTTCAGGCCGGCCTTGCTCAG
>SEEV01000694.1 GCA_004211695.1 Rhodococcus sp. (in: high G+C Gram-positive bacteria) | reverse complement strand
CACCGTACGTCAACCGCACCTCACCGAATCTGTGCTGGTAGAGGTCATTCTTACGCACGCAGCGACCCACACCGGCCGCCGCTCAGCCTGAACCGGGGGATCTGCACCCCGACACGGGAGCCCCGGGGCCGGATGCCGAGCCGTGAAGATGTGCCCCGAGACCTTGTCAGCGCTGAAGGGAACAGGCGCGATGGGGGAGCTGACCGCGGTGTATATCGGTCTGTCCGTCGGCGCCGTGGTTGCCGAGGCAATACCGCGCGACCAGGACATCCCACCGGACCTGATCATCCGCACGCGACCGTTGGCCGACAAGTCGTGGACGGAACTGGTGCTCGACGAGGAGGTCGAGGTGGCGGTCTGGGGTGGCCAGCGGAACATCATCAGGCTCGGCCAGGACGCCTAATGGGAGTCGATCGGCGAGCCTTCGACAGGTGACTGCCCGTCCACGACAAGCTGATCACTGAGCCGCCGGCCGGTGAGCACTGCTCTCGCCTGGAGTGAGGTTGATTCCTAGAGTTAGATTGTGCCCCGGCCGGTCGGTGAGGTCGCCTATAGCGCTGATGGGATGTCGTGCCGTATGAGCACTGATCCATTAGGTCGATGCCGGGTGCCTCTGGGCTCGAACAGGTTTCATCATGAATAGGAGACCAAAGGAGGCGATCGATGATCTTCGTCGGAGACGACTGGGCCGAACAACATCACGATGTCCATTTGATGGACGACACGGGCAGGCGACTGTCGTCGCGTCGGCTGCCGGAAGGACTCGCCGGCATCTGCACATTGCACGAACTGATAGCCGGCCACGCCGACGAGCCGGGTCAGGTCGTGATCGGGATCGAAACCGACCGCGGTCTGTGGGTACAGGCGCTGACCGCCGCCGGCTATCAGGTGTACCCGATCAACCCCCTCGCGGTCGCACGCTACCGCGACCGTCACCACGTCTCCGGTGCGAAGTCCGACGCCGGTGACGCCAAGCTGCTCGCGGACCTGGTACGCACGGACCGGCATAATCATCGCCCGATCGCCGGCGACAGCCCGGACGTGGAGGCGATCAAGGTCCTCGCCCGCGGACACCAGAACCTGATCTGGGCCCGAACCCGGCAAACCAACGCGCTGCGCTCGGCGCTGCGCGAGTACTACCCGGCCGCGCTGGAGGTGTTCGACGACCTGCACGACCGCGACACCCTCGCCGTACTCGGTCGCGCCCCGACTCCCGCCGAGGCCGCGCACCTGACCCTGCCGGCGATCCGATCCGCGCTCAAAAGGGCTGGTCGGCAACGAAATCTCGATACCCGGGCCCGCGAAATCCGGGCCGGGTTGCGGGTCGAGCAGCTCGCCGCGCCGGCGCCGGTCGTCGCCGCGTTCGCCGCCACCACCCGCGCGGCGGTCGGTCTCATCGTCGAGTTGAACCGGCAGATCATCGAACTCGAGTCCACACTGGCCGACCATTTTGAGTCACACCCGGACGCCGACATCTACCGTTCCCTGCCAGGACTTGGTGTTGTGCTCGGCGCCCGGGTGCTCGGTGAGTTCGGGGACGACCCCGACCGCTACACCACCGCCAAGTCTCGCAGAAACTACGCCGGCACCTCCCCGCTGACGGTCGCGTCGGGCAAGAAACGCGCGGTACTCGCCCGCCACGTCCGCAACCGGCGTCTCTACGACGCTATCGACCAGTGGGCGTTCTGCGCTTTGTCGTCCAGTCCCGGTGCCCGGGAGTTCTACGACCAGCGACGCGACGCCGGCGATCTGCACCACCAAGCGCTCCGCGCCCTCGGCAACCGCCTCGTCGGCCTCCTCCACGGCTGCCTCCGCCACCACACCCACTACGACGAACACATCGCCTGGGATCACCGCACCATCCAGGCTGCTTGACGTCCTACGGCCCTGGGATGTCTAACTGACGGCGTGCACGTGGCGGGACTACGCGCAGACCCGCCGAACCGCGACCGACATCTTGACCCACACGACCGTCGCGCAGGGCTGCATTACGAGTGCCGGCACGAATGCAATGAACTCGCGCTCATGCTGGTCGACGGATGAAAAACCCCCGACGCTGACGGTGGTGCGGTCGGCGCAGCTCGATGCCGACGGATGGGCCCGAGAGATGGTGCTCGCCTCCCTCCTTCACGATCTTCGATCCGACAGTGGGATAACGCAGCGACGTACGGGCTGACGCCAGCTGATCGGAGTGAGCACCCGCGGTTTCTCGGCCGGCGCCCGCCCCACTGTTGTCGCGAGGGGTAGCCGTCCC
>SEEV01000693.1 GCA_004211695.1 Rhodococcus sp. (in: high G+C Gram-positive bacteria) | reverse complement strand
GGACGTGGTGCCGGCGACGAGCAGGGCGCCCTTCCACCGGCTCTCGCTCAAGGCAGGGTGAGGATCTCGTTGCCGGTCTCGGTGACCACGATGGTGTGCTCGAACTGAGCCGTCCACTTACGGTCCTTCGTGACCACGGTCCAGTCGTCCTCCCAGATCTCCCAGCCGATGTCGCCGAGGTTGATCATCGGTTCGATCGTGAACACCATCCCCGGTTCGATGACGGTGTCCACGGAGGGCTCGTCGTAGTGGAGAATGACGAGGCCGTTGTGGAACGTGGTGCCGATGCCGTGTCCGGTGAAGTCGCGGACCACGCCGTAGCCGAATCGGTGCGCGTACGACTCGATCACGCGGCCGATGACGTTGAGCGCGCGACCCGGTTTGACGGCCTTGATGGCGCGCATCGTCGCCTCGTGAGTGCGCTCCACCAGCAACCGGTTCTCCTCGGCGACGTCCCCGGCGAGGAACGTGGCGTTGGTGTCGCCGTGCACCCCGCCGATGTACGCGGTGACGTCGATGTTGACGATGTCACCGTCCTGGATCACGGTCGAGTCGGGGATGCCGTGGCAGATCACCTCGTTGAGCGACGTGCAGCACGACTTGGGGAAACTCTTGTAGCCGAGCGTCGACGGATAGGCGCCGTGATCGATCATGTACTCGTGCGCGATGCGGTCGAGTTCGTCGGTGGTGACGCCGGGCGCCACCGCCTTACCGGCCTCCTGCAGGGCCTGCGCGGCGATCTTGCTCGCCACCCGCATGGCCTCGATGGTCTCGGGGGTCTGCACCCACGGCTCGTTGCCTTCCTTCGCCGTGGGCTTCCACGCGTACTCGGGACGCTCGATGCCCGCCGGTACGGCGAGGACGGGAGACACGGTTCCGGGGCTCAGTGCTGTGCGGACAGACATGGGTACCAGGTTAGACCCGTGCACGGCCCGGGCGCGTCCGGACCCGTCGTGCGAACGGCGTCACTCCCGGAGTGTGGTGAGGAACGCGATCCGGTCGCCGCGGTAGAGGGAACGCACCCGCTCGATCGGGATGCCGTCGGTGTCGAGCGAGACGCGGTGCAGGCGCAGCATCGGCATCGCGGTGGTCGAGTCGAGCAGGGCGGCCTCGCGCGGGGACGCCAGCACGGTCTCGATCCGCTCGGTCGCCGACGCGAACACCACACCGGTCTCGCGGATCGCCGCGTACAGCGACGTGCCCGGATCGAAACTGCGCGCCATCTCCCCGAACCGGGCAGCGGGCAGGTAGGTGCTCTCGAGGCCGATCTTCTCGTCATCGGCGAGCAGGACGCGTTCGAGATGGATCACCGGCGCCCCGACCACGAGGCCGAGCGCCTCGGCGAGGTCCGCGTCCGCTCCGAGTTCCTCGAACGTCACCAGTTCACGTCCGGGCACCCGGCCCTGACTGACCGCACCCTCGGTGTAGGACTTCAGCGACAGCGGCTGGACCAGCTTGGGGCTGGCGACGACGGTGCCGCGGCCGCGACGCTCGACGCGTCCCTCGACCAGCAGTTCGTGGATCGCCTGCCGCACCGTCTCCCGGGACACCGTGCACCTCACGGCCAGTTCCCGCTCCGCCGGAACGGGATCTCCCACTTCGAGTTCGGCGAGGATCGCCTCGAGTTCGGTGCGGACCCGGTAGTACTTGGGGACGTTCGGCGTCTCCGTCATCGCGTCGGTATCCGGATTTCCAGTGTCGTCACCGATTGCGCGGAGAGGGTTGCCGCATAACCGGATTCGGTGGCGACGAGACACCGCTTGGTGGCGACGTGCGCCCCGGCGAGCCATCCGACGCGCGTCCCGAAGCGCGGGGTGAGCCAGTCGCGCGCCTCGCGGTCGTGCGCGCAGTCGGCCGGCAACCCGAGTGCGGGACTGCGGGCGATGTCGCGCAGCGCAGCGGCGAGCACCAGCTCGTCGTCGGCGCCGTCGTCCATCGCCCGCCCCGCGGATTGGAGGGCGTGGTCGAGTTCGTCGATCGCCTCCCCGTCGTAGACGCCGCGCAGCGACCGCAGCGCCGCGGCAGTATCGATCAGCACGGACTCTCCGGACCCGATGCGGTCGTCGTTCATGCGGCCGAGCGTACCCGAAAAATGGTCTATACCAATTGTTCACCCGCCGTTCTCCTCACGGTGGCCCAATGGTCTGACACGAAAATTGGGTGACCACCACGGGTGAGGACAGGGGTAGGCGACCCGCCGATGTCCGATGGGGTGGCGTGGTCCGGCGGGGTTGTGGTTATGCGGTGTCGGGGAGGGGC
>SEEV01000692.1 GCA_004211695.1 Rhodococcus sp. (in: high G+C Gram-positive bacteria) | reverse complement strand
TCCTCGATTTCGGCGGGTTCTTCACGATTCGAATGACCGGCAAACGCCGGATAAGTGGTGCCAGTCACAACGTAACAGGAATCACAATTTATGTCGACAACAATTTTGGGCAGTTTCTCAGCCCACCGACCACGCACACGACAACACCCCGACCCGCAGTCGAGGAAGACCGGAACCGAAGGCGTCGGCCCCTTTACGGGTTCACTCGCCACGCCGAGGTGTTCGTGACGAACGGCAGTGCGGCATGCCCGGTACGGGGCCTGGAATCAGATTGCGCGCCGGTCTCCGGCGTCCTCCTCGGACGCACCGAGCTCGCGAAGTGCGGAATCGCGAACGCTGATGATCCGTTGCTCGGCAAGTTCGACCGCGAGGTCGGCGTCGTGCTCGACGATCGCGGCGTGGAGCGCGCGCCAGCGCTTGGCGAATTTCGGCAAGTCGCGGGGAGTGGCGGCCAGACCGACGCGCACATACCGAAGGGTCTGCAGGGAGACCGACTGCAACAGCTCCGCCACGATGCGATTGCGCGAGACCTGCGCAACGGTGCTGTTCAGCAGAAAAGTGGCGACCGCGTAGGCGTCGACCGACTCTCGAGCGCCTTGCAGCACCCGGGGCATGTTGGCGTCGAATACCGCCTTCAGATCCTCCGGCTGCTCCGTCAATTCCTGGCGCAGCAACATTACGTAGAGGGCGGCGCGGACGTTGAACAGATCGCGGACGTCGCCGGCACACAGATCCGTCACCACCGCGCCCCGCCGAGATTGGAAGTGCACGAGTCGGTCACGCTCGAGAATCCGCAGCGCCTCGCGCACAGGTGCCCGACTGACCTCCAGCACTGCACTGATGTCCTGCTCGAGGAGGCGTTGGCCCGAGTCCACATGCCCGAGTGTGATGACACCTGCGAGTTTCGCCGCGATCTGCTCGGCGAGGGACGCCGCCACACCGGCCGCACCCCTGTTCCTGAGCACCGCCTGCTCCACCGCGAGCATCAGCTCGTTCTGTGGAACCAGCAGCGTGGAAAGGTCCGGAAGATCCTGCGTCTTGATCCGACCCATCGCGAACCTTTCTGCCGTGTGCGGTCAGTTCCTTCACAGGCTAGTCTGCCGCGAAGGCGCTTCGCGCCCGTGCGTGGTTGACGAGTCTCTGGACTCGTCAACCACGCACGGGCGGCGGAGCCGCTACAGGGCCTTGAGTTCCTCGGTGACCTCGGCGACCGACTTCTTCGCGTCCCCGAACAGCATCGAGGTGGTGTCCGCGAAGAACAACGGATTGTCGATACCGGCGAACCCGGAGTTCATCGACCGCTTCAGCACGATCACCGACTTCGACTGATCCACGTTCAGGATCGGCATCCCGTAAATCGGCGACGACGGATCATTCCGGGCGGCCGGGTTGGTGACATCGTTCGCCCCGATCACCAGGGTGACGTCGGTGCGCGCGAACTCGTCGTTGATGTCGTCCATCTCCTTCATCGCGTCGTACTCCACGTCGGCCTCGGCGAGCAGCACGTTCATGTGCCCGGGCATCCGGCCGGCGACCGGGTGGATCGCGTACTTGACCTCCACGCCCTTCGACTCGAGCATCTTGGCCATGTCCTTGACCGCGTGCTGCGCCTGGGCGACCGCCAACCCGTACCCGGGGACCACGATCACCTGGTTGGCGTAGGCCATCTGGATCGCCGCGTCCGCCGCGGAGGTGGACTTCGCCGTCTTGACGGTGCCGTCCCCGACCGCCACCGCACCGCCGCCGCCGCCGAACCCGCCGGCCACGATCGCCGGGATGGACCGGTTCATCGCCTTCGCCATCAGATTGGTCAGGATCGAACCCGACGCCCCGACGATCATCCCGGCCACGATCATCGCCTGATTATTGAGCGCCAGACCGGCGGCCGCCGCGGACAGCCCGGTGAGCGCGTTCAGCAGGGAGATGACGACGGGCATGTCGGCGCCGCCGATCGGCAGCACCACCATCAACCCGAGCACCGCCGCCAGCAGCAGCACCCCGACGATCCACCACTGGCTGGTGGCGCCGGCCGGGTCGATGGCCTTGATCCCGATGGCCACCGCCAATGCGACGGCACCGATCAGCAGCAGGGCGTTCAGGGGCTGCTGGAGTTTCCCGATGCCGATCGGGCGGCCGGGCAGGGTTTCCTGCAGCTTGAGGAACGCGATCACCGATCCCCAGAAGGAGATCGATCCGATGATCGCCGCGAACAGCGAGGCGATGACGATGTGCACCGTCGGCGACTCGCCGTGGGCGAAGGCGGTGAAC
>SEEV01000239.1 GCA_004211695.1 Rhodococcus sp. (in: high G+C Gram-positive bacteria) | reverse complement strand
GGGGAGAAGCTCATCCTGATCTGGGACGGGCTCATGGCCCACCGATCCAAGGCGATGACCGCGTGGCTGGCCACCCAACGCGACTGGCTCCACGTCGAACGCCTCCCTGCGTATGCGCCTGAGCTCAACCCCATCGAACAAGTCTGGGGCAACATGAAATCCACCGAACTCGCCAACCTCTGCCCCGACATCCTCGACGAGGTCCGCATCGCGACCGAGACCGGCCTGGCCCGGATCGGCTCGAACTACGACCTGTGCCACAGCTTCCTCGACCACACCGGGCTTTCCCTATGATCGGTACTCACTCAATTACCGAAACATCTTTAATAAGCTCAACAAGGACTTCTATCTTTCCGAGATGGCCCGTGCCAATGAGAAGGCTCGGAAGGTGCTGCGCGTGCAGTGGGCGTTCCTCGGCGCCGCCTGTGTCTGTGTGGGGCTTCTCCTCGTGTTTGGCGGGTGGTGGTGGCTTCTGGCGATCGTCTTCGCGGTGGCGGCACTTGTACTGGCGACCGTCCAGCTCCGATACGTCCGGGAGTCGCGGAAGGCGTCCCGAGCGTTCGATGCCGTCGATTCGACGCACTCGAGACGCCCGGAGAGCTGAACCTGTTTTCTCGGGTGAGTGAAGGGGACCGGGCAGGTGAGGTGAGGTCGCGGTGAGCGAGGTTGTTACCGGCTTCGCCGGCAGGTTGGCCGCAGCCCAGCATCAGATCATCGATCTCTGCCGGGTCCAACTGCGGGACCTTCGCCAGAGCCGCTCGGATCATCTGGACAGTGAGATCGTCGGGCCGCATGTCCTTCAGGGAGCCCTCGACGGCGCGCCCGATCGGTGAGCAGGCGGTGGCGACGATTACGGCTTCGGGAATGCTGGTCTCCTGCTTGTGACACGTGAGGCCCACTGATGTCTGAGCGGGCTGATGCGGTGTGATGGGCTGTAGCCGCTTAGGGTCAGCCGCCGCAGCCGCTGAGACCGCCGTCGAGAGGGATGACTGCGGCGGTGACGAAGGCACCGGCTGGCGATGCCAGGAATCGGACTGTGCCGACGATGTCGTCCCCGTGCCCATACCTGCCTAGCGGGACGCGGTCGAGCAACTCTGTCTCCTGCTCTTGATCGGCCGTGACGTGCCTCAACATGTCAGTGAGGAACGGGCCGGGCGCGATTGCGTTCACGGTGATGTTCTCCGAGGCAAGCTTTTTCGCCAGGTGCCGAGTCAACATGTGGAGGCCGGCTTTGCTGGTGCTGTAGGAGTAGTTCTCCCATTCCGGCGCGACTAGGCCGTCGACGCTGCCAACGTTGATGATGCGGGCGGGGCGGTCGGGCCGAGCCGCCGCTCGAAGCTGCGGCAACAAGCCCACGGTGATGTCGAAGGGGGCGACCGGGTTGGTATTGAGCACCTTTGTCCACCCGATGCGCGGGAACTCGCCGAGGGGAGCTCCCCACGTCGTGCCAGCATTGTTGACCAGGAGGTCGATGCGATCGTGATAGCTACGGATCCAGGTCAACAGATGCTCGACGCCCTCGGCTTCGGAGAGGTCGGCCGCAACGTTGGTGCATCGGCCGGTCGTCCCGTTTGCCTCGGCAGCGTCGTTGATCTCGTGCGCGGTGGAGCGGCACTGTTCCTCTTTCCTGCTGGTGATCACGACATGGGCCCGGCCGCGGCGAGGCCGCGGGCGATCATGGCGCCGATTCCGCGGGACCCTCCGGTGACTACTGCGGTGAGGCCACGCACGGAGAACAGTGCCGGTGCTTGAGTTGACGGGGTCGTGGGGGAAATGCGTTGCATGGATGCGACGTTAGGTGTCGGAGAAGTCTGCTTACTTGGCGTGCGGCGCACAGTGCTTGCTTTCTACGCCGGCGCCCCACGCCCGTTCGGTTCGACCTCCAGCAGAACGCCTGCACGTGTCTCCGACGGCCGTTCGCCGAAACTGCGACGGTAGGAGTTGCTGAACGTGCTTAGGTCCCCGAAGCCCGACGAGTAGGCGATCTGGGTGACGCTCTGGTGCCGCCATGTCGGGTCTTGCAGTCGAAGCCGCGAGAGGGCAAGCCGTTCCTCGCGGATGAGATCCGATGGGGTGGTGCCGACGCGCTGGAGTTGGGTTTGTATGTGGCGCAAGGACCAGCCCAGGTGAGCAGCGACGTGGGCGCCAGTCAGATCCGGATCGTGGGCGTTTCCACGAATGTAGCGTTTGATCGACTCGACGAGGGCATCCCCGGCCGGCGGAGATGATTCGGTGACCACACCGTTGCAGGTGAGCGCAAGCAGGTCGACGATGCGGTCGGCAACCGCGTCGAACTCGGCACCGTCGAGCTCGTCACGCTGCTCTCGGAGGCTGCATATCTGGTCAGCCACGATGCGCCCGAGACCACGGCCTGCGTCGAGCAACACCCCGGGACCTCGGGCTGCACGGGTCAGTCTGGAGCCCAGTCGCTCTCGGGGGATCACCAGCGCAAACGACGAGACGTTGTCGCCGTGGCGTAGGTCAAGGGCGGTATCGAGCGAGGTGAGCACCATGGTGGTCGGTTTGACGGTGAAACTGGTGTCAGCTTGCCGAAGCGTCAGTTCGCCCCGCACAGGTATCAGGAGTTCGTAGGAATCGTGCGGATACCGTCTGATCTCCGTGTCGTCACGAGTGAGAGTCTCGGCGTCACCCCACCACCGCACCAGCTGGTAGTGATCGGAGCGTTGGTGTTGAAGCTTGCCGCGGTACTCGTCGGAGAGTGAAAACGACATCGGACAATGTATCGAGGAGACCCGGTCACGCCACCAGTCACCTCGCTCACGCGCATCCAGGTCTCGAGTGCGGAGATCCTCCACGACGTACACGACACAACTTCCTCACCGGGGCGGAGTCCCTGTCCATCCTCCGACGCTAGAGCTCTACCACCCCCCGAGGCAATGGGCACGACTCAGCGGAGCTCCCGCTTGAGCAGCTTGCCCGTGGCGTTCATCGGGAGAGAATCGCGGAACTCGACCACTCGTGGGCACTTGTAGACCGCAAGGTGCTCGCGGGACCACGCCACCAAGTCCTCCTCGGTGATGGTCGCCCCTGGCTGGGGGATCACGAAGGCCTTGACTTCCTCGCCGACGCGATCGTCGGGTACTCCCACCACAGCCACCAGGCTGACGCCGGGGTGAGCCATCAGAGCCTCTTCGACCTCACGCGGGTAGACGTTGAAGCCACCTCGGACGATGAGGTCCTTGGCACGGTCGACGACGTAGTAGAACCCGTCCTCATCGCGGTTGGCAATGTCTCCGGTGCGGAACCATCCCTGTTCGTCGATCGCTTCGGCTGTGGCGTCGGGTCGGCCCAGGTATCCCTTCATGACGTTGTGCCCGCGCACCACCAGTTCGCCGGATTCGCCGGGGGCGGCAGGTTTGCCGTCGGCGCTGCGGAGGTCCAGCTCGACGCCCCATACCGGCATGCCGATCGAGCCCGGCCGGCTTGGCCGGTCGAGGCGATTGAAGGTGACGACTGGGCTCGTTTCGGACAGTCCGTAGCCTTCGCGAATGCCGACTCCGAATACTTCCTGGAAGCGGTTGAGCACCTCGACTGGCAAGGCTGCGCCACCTGAGATTGCGAGTTTCAGCATGCTGCCGAGATCGATGGCGTCCTCGCGCTGGCTGACTTCAGACAGGAGCGCCCAATACATCGTGGGGACTCCTGCAAATACTGTCACCTTCTGTTTGATCATGAGGTCGAGAGTTTTGGCGGCGTCGAAACGGGGAAGAAGCACCAGGGTGCCGCCCTGTCCGAAGCCTGCGTTGAGCTGAACCGTCTGGCCGAAGGAGTGGAAGAGAGGGAGCGTGACCAATTGGATGCCGTCGAGCACTTGGAAGAGACGGTGACAAACGTGAGCGTTGACGACCAGATTGGCATGAGTCAGCTCGGCGCCCTTCGGTTTGCCGGTAGTCCCGCTGGTGTACAGGACCACCGCAGTATCGGTGGCTTCGGTAGGGACCAGCACCTCCTCTGCGGGATATTTGGCTACCAGGGCGGCCAGGTCGGCGATCGGGAACAGATACTCGCAAGAATCGGCGTCCTCGAACCCGCGCCAGGCCTCGTCGACCGAGTCCGTGGACGTATGAAAATAGCCTCGCGCGCCGGAGTCGGTGAGGTGGTACGCCACCTCACTGCGTCGCAGCATCGTGTTCAGCGGAACCACCACCGCCCCGGCCTTGAGGATGCCGTAGTAGACCACCGGGAACTCCAGGATGTTCGGGCAGCTCATCGCCACCCGGTCGCCGGCGTTGATCCCCGAGTCGACCAACAGCGCCGCTACCCGATTGGCGGCGTCGTCGACCTCTCGGTAGGTCATCGACCGGTCGCCTTCGACAACGGCAGTCTGATCTGGACGGTCACGCGCGCTGTCGGTGAGCATCACGGATAGGTTGAGCATGGTGAGTCGGTCTCCATCTGGCTGGTGCGGTGCGGTGGGACTGGGAAGGCTTGTGTCAGGCCCATTCCCAGACGTAGGGCGAGCCGACACGGTCGGCGATGGGCTTGAGTATCTTCTCGTCGTAGAACTGGAGAGTGTCCATCCCGTTGATCGGGCACTTGAACAGGACCTCGCCGAAGAGCTCCTCCGAGAGGTCGGACTTATCAATGCCAGCCGCGATCGCGTAACGCTGCAGGTGGTTGGCGAACGCGTCGTGCACCGGCGGCATGCCGAAGTTCGCGGGGTGCCGCATGGCCTCCTCCAGGGTGATGAATTCCACGCCGCGGGCCTTGTACTGTTCGACGATCCGGCCGATGGTGCGCGCGGCCAGGGGAGTGCCGTGCGTCAGCCAGATATAGGGGATGTCGGCGCCGAACATCGTCCTCGCGGTCGCGGCGTGCTTCTCCAGCCCCTCGATCGCGCCCTGCACGTGCAGATCTTCCAAGCGTGCCTGGGCCTCGACGTCGCCGCTGATGAGCGCTCGCTGGAAAGGAACGATGAACACGAAGTCGCCGAACCAGCATGTGATCGGAGCGTTCCGGTACCCATTGTCGTGCAGATAGGCCTCGACCCGGCCGCGCTTGGCCTCAGACCCGGACGACATGTCCATCGGGTAGCGGAAGTATCGCTCCGGTGCCGCCTCGACGAGATGACCGATCAGCCGCTCGGCCTCGTCGATGTCACGACAGAAATCATCGGCGCTCATCCAGCGCAGCGGCGCGTGCTGATGCGTGTGGTTGCCAAGATGGTGACCGGCTTCCACCCAGGCCTCCCAACAGGCCAGGTTCTTCGGATCCTTACTGATGCCGTAGGTGTGCGAGAAACCGTACACCCCGTGCTGGCCGCTCTCCGTGAGCGCCCGCGCCACATCCCCCGTCACGTCCAACGCACTCGAGCCTTCCGGGAGCGGTGTCCCGTCCCACAGCACGAAGTCGTCGATCGTGATTGCCACCTTCACCGGCCCCAGCGGGGAGATATCGTTCATGGCCACTCCTTTTCCCTATGGGCGCCTACAGCGGCACCCCGTCACACCGAACGTAGAAATGTGACGGCACTCACGTCTTGGCCATACGCGCCTCAGCCTTTCGCAACGCGCGTGGCCGCCGGAATCCATCAGCACTCAGCAATCTGTGCGCCCCGGTCAACGGTCAGGCGTGTGCGCCCAAGTCCCGCCCCGGGGATGCTCTTAACGTCGTGGAGCCAAAGGAGGATCCATGACCACGACCACAACCACGACGCTCCAGTACGTCCTCGCTCAACGCCCGCGCGGCCACGTGAAGGAGAGCGATTTCCGCCTTGTCGAGACTGAATTGCCCGCCCTTGCTGAAGGTGACGTGGAGCTAGAGACACTGGGCCGGCGTCCGCGACATCCTGCGCCCCGGGCTCGAACACACCGTCCTCGTCTCAGGCGCCTCCGGCGCGGTCGGAACCATCGCAGTCCAACTTGCCAAACAGGCCGGCGCTCGCGTAATCGGAATCGCCGGCGGTTCTGAGAAGTGCCGAATCCTCAGGGAACTCGGCGCGGACGCAACCGTCGACCGCAAGGCCGACAACTGGAGAGACCAGCTGAAGGCGGCAACTCCAGACGGGATCGACCGCCTCTTCGAGAACTCCGGCGGACCGATGCTCGAAGCCACGATCTCCCGACTCAACAACCACGCCCGGATCGCGCTCTGCGGACTCATCGACGGTTACAACATGGCCGGGCGCCCCGCTGGGCCAGCCAACTTCGGGATGCTCCTCACAAAGCGGGTGCTTACCCAAGGGTTCATCGTCTTCGACTACAACGACCGAGCCGAAGAGGTCCAGACAGAGCTCATCGGCATGATCGAGGCCGGACGCCTGCGCGAGGTTCAGACCGTAGTTCGCGGATTCCACGAACTGCCGAAGGCATTCGCTCGCTCCTTCATCGATGGGGCCCCCGGGAAGCTCATTGTCGACATCGGCGATCTCGGCTGAAACGGCGCTCGTCTTTCCGAGTAGCCACACGGCACCGGAGTCGAAATACCCTGCGGAAACAACTTCGCGACTTCGGGCCTAACAGTGTTCATCGGGGGTTGGTGGTGATGACGGAGAAAGTGACCGGCCACGCGTCCACGGGATGTACCTCGCCCGGTTCGGTGTACCCGCGCTGATTTTCATCACCACCCAACTCCGGCGACACGCAGTTACTTACTCGAGGAACTCGAGACCAACTCCGCGCCCGGTACTCCTGACCGGCTCACAGCCAGAATGAATCGTTGATGAGCAGCTTCCAAACGACCACCCGCCTCAGCGAAGCAATCGAACTGGTCACCTTCGCCGCGCGCTGGCATCCCTACGGGGGTCCAGAGGACGAGGAAATCCTCATCTACTTCGGCCTGACACCTGATCGCTACCATCTCCGCCTCGGACATCTCCTCGACTTCTACGACAGCACTACACTCGGCCTGTCCCGAGACCTACATCGCGCGCTGCGGCGGCACTGCTGCGAGCAGGTCGACTAATGTCGCGTCCGTTGTCGGACAAGGAAAGACCCCCATGCACTGTGGTCTAAAACCCGAGCAGCGACTTCACTCGACGAGCTCCTTCACCTCGGCCATCGGAGTCTGCGGTCGCCCGGCGCGGCCCAGTGCCGGGTTGTTAAGCCCGGATTCACCGATCGACTAATGGTCCGGTGCTGAGTTTCGTTGTGCGGTAGTGAGTAGGTTACGGGCGTGGAGGATCGTCCGACCTCTGTGTCGGGTTGTTCCACTGGCTCTTTCGCGTCGAGGCTGGGCAGTTGTCGCGGGCGTTAGGCGATGATCGGCTGATTTTGGTGGAACATGCTCTCGAACAGGGTGTTCCACGCTGTTTCCCATGGCCAGTGTGTGGGTAGGTGCAATGTCAGTCGTCTTGCCGAGGAGGCGATCCGTGCGGGGACCGAGACGAGGGTGCGCCGGATGGTGCCGGTGGTCGCCTTCGTCAGCTTCGGATCGCCGGTGAGGGTGGCGGCGGCGCGGGTGAGATTGAACGCCATCACCGCGCAGACGAGCCAGGCGGCGTTCGCGGTGAACCGGCCCGAGGGCAGGTGCGCGAGGGCGGAGTTCTTCAGGTCCGCGTGCACCTGCTCGACGATGGCGTGGTTGCGGTGGAGTTTGTCGGCGGCGACGGTGTCGAGATCAGTGGGGTCGGTGGTGGTGAAGAAGGCGTGGAACCGCCAGATGTCGAACAACGTGCCCTGGTCCTGGTCTTTCTTCGGTCGCAGGTCGGGGATACGGCGCACGACCAGCCGCCCGGGGATCCGGTGCGCCTTCTTCTGGGAGGCGAACGCGACGAACGGTATCTCGGCGACCTCCGCACACGAGATCCACGTGTCGGTGTCCTCGTCGTAGAGGGCGTCGGTGTACTCGATGGGTGTCCAGGCGTCGTCGTCGATCGATTCGATCGCTCGCTTGATGGTGGATGTCAGGCGCACGGTGACCGAGACGTCGGCGCCGGCTGCGATCGCGGCACCGAGGGTGGGATGACCATAGAAGGCAGAATCGACGCGAACCAGCACTTTCGGTGTGGACTCGGCAGCCGATTCGGTGCCGTGCGTGCGGAGTCGGTCGACGGCGGCCAGGGCGTCGGCGACCATCCGGGCGGCGCCTCGCGGTGATCCGCACGCTCCCCGCCGCAGGCGCTGGGCGACGATCACCGGCGCCGCGGTGTCTGTGGTGACCGTCGCGAGCAGTGCGTTCAGGCCGCGGACACCGGAGTAGCCGTATCCGGAGCCTTGCTTGCTGTGGCCGTGGACCTCGATGATCGTATCGTCGATATCGACCAGTACTCGTCCGGTGTCGATGCCGGCGACCAGCGGTGATCGCTGCGCGAGCGCGCACAGGAACCGCGAGGCGACGGCATCGAGCTGCCGGACGTGCCCGAAGGTGAATTCTCGGAGAAACGATCCCAGCGTCGACGGGGCATAGGGGCGGTCGAAGACGGTCCCCATCGCCCCGTGCCGCACAATGGCCAGGTCGGCGATGCTGTCGGCGCCGGCGACCATCCCACCGACCAGGGACCCGACCTTGCGGCCGGCATGGGCACCTTTGTCGGTCGGCACGCTCAGGTGCTGATCGGCCAGGGCGAGCAGGCCGCTGGCCTGCGCCAATGCCATCACCGGGACCAGTCCCGCGGTCGACATCAGATTGGGGTCGTCGAACCTGGCCGCCGTAACGGGTCGGGTGTGAGATAGTTGCATCTACGAAATGCCCTTCTTCGTGGCCGAATCTGACCCTAGAGAAGTCTTATTCTTCCACTACGACAGGGCATTTCGCCTTTATGACACTCTCAAGCGCTCATCCCAATCGGTGCTTCCAGGTTAAGGCCCGGGGCGGTCCTCACGTGCGGGTGCCGCTCTTTCTGAAGGTCGGGTCTATCCTGGTTCTGGACCGGATGTCGGACTTGCCACCACCAACGGCGGGTTGGAAGGTTCGAAGCCAGAAATATCGTTGGCCACGAGGCACTCTCGCAGTGTGGGCGTCATGTCGCGGCGCTTGGGAGCGGTGCGCCACACCTGCGTCTCGAATGGGAAGATCGCCTCCCGCCGTCGACGTTCGAGGTCCCTGACAGGTGTCACGGCGGGCGAGGCCCCGCGGTATCGCAAGGCCGAAAGTTATGTGGGGACTGCTGCGATCGACGGTGTGTCGGAACGCCAGCAACCGTGCGTGGGGCCCATCGTCTCCGGTGGCGGTGGGGGCGCTGATACGGGCAGGTAGGAACGGTGCGACCTCGTCGACCGCGGGTACCGGGACCGGGTCGCCGCTTTCGGCGATGTCCAACGGCAGCAGATGACCCGCAACGTTGCCCGGCGTCTCCTCGGCGACAGTGAAGTCGGGTCCGGCCGACGAGTCCAGGACGATTCATTTTTTGTTCCATCAATTCTCGACGCATCCGGCACTCCTGCGCCGCCCCCGGGGTCGGCACAGGAGACGGTCATCCCGGATGTCGTGGTGTGCGTGCCCCTGTCTCGCACACCCTGAACTTCTTTGGGAAACACGCCCGTCCCGGCCAGAGGGGCCGGGACGGGCGTGCCAGAGGCCGGAAGTGGGCCCCCCGATCAGGTGGTCACACGCAGGGCGAACCGAAAACCCTGCGGCGTGCTTCCATTGAGCTTGTCAGGGTCGTGTGAGTCTTTTTCGCTGCTGTAGAAGATCGGAAGAGAGTGCAGCGGTCATATTTCCACGTTCCGATCCGGTCTCGTCCGGAAGCTGCTACTTCTGAGGTGGGCGCGGGTCAGGGCTGTTGGCCGTGTTCCCGGGGCAACATCATCAATCCTCAGGCAACGAACAGGATGGCGGGGGGAGGTGTTGACGCCAGTAACGTGTCAGCTCTTACGCTTTCGGATGAGTTGAGTCGACTCGAGGGCCTCTTCTCGCTTCTCCGCCCGGCGCTCCTTGAGGGCACGTGCGGACTGTTTCGAACTCTTGACGGCGGACTTGTCGGCCATTGTCGGTCCTTTCCGAATCGGCAACCGCGAACTGACCTCGACCATACCCAACAAAAGAAATAAGTCCAGTTCAGCGGCCGATACGAGGCGGCTCGGTTATGCCGGGTCGTGACGAGGGGGTCGGTTGGTGCGTCGCCGGACTGTTCCCCGATCCGAGATGCGTTACGCCCCCAGTCGCCTCCGGTGCGGTCGTGGTGCGAGGTCCGTCGGGAGATTCCGAGGTGCAAGGTGCGCAGGAAATTTCACCAGGCTTGCTTATTCCTTACCGATGGCTATGGTGCAGGGCAGCGCTAGTGGCATCTATGTGGAGGACTGAAATGTGAGTGCAGCTATCGATCGTCAGTGGGCGGTTCGTGACGCTGTTCTGCGTTGGCTTCTTGCGAAGACAACGGAGGGCTATCGCAGCCCGATTCTGGACGCGGATGCCATCGGAGCGGAAGTCGGGTGGGTGG
>SEEV01000691.1 GCA_004211695.1 Rhodococcus sp. (in: high G+C Gram-positive bacteria) | reverse complement strand
TAGCCCTGGCTCGCCGACAACACCAGCGGGCGGAACTCGACATCCTGCGATTGCGGAACCCACAGCCGCTCGTCACAGTCCAGGTCCAGTGCACCCGGAACGATCAGATCGTCACTCATGCCGTACGGCTTCGGACCCGTGTAGGGCACAGCCTCTTCGTTCTTCATGTCAACGGTGGAACTCACGATGCTCCCCTTTCGCTTAATCGCATAAGTGACGCTACATCGTTGTGTTGCAGAGCACAAGAGCGGGACATTGCCGAGGTAAATCCCGCCTTTAACTGGGTATATATGTCACGACTCAAGTCACTATCGGATGACCAGGTCCATAATTGCAAGAGAATATAGCCTGCTTAACCGAATCACCAGATCGTGCCGCCGATGGCACCTTGGCGCCGCCCTGGCACTTAACCGACTAAGCTCTCCGGTATGACCGATACCACTCAGCCTCAGAGCGGGGACCGTCGTGTCGGTGGCCGTCCTCGCCGCGTGACGATGAGCGATGTCGCACGCAAGGCAGGGGTGTCGTCGGCGGCGGTCTCGTACGCACTCAGTGGGGCTCCGGGGGTGAGCGAAGAGCGTCGCCAGCGAATCCTCGCCATCGCCGAAGAGATGGGATTTCGACCTAGTCGAATCGCCCGTGAGCTTCGAGCCGGTACCACGAAAGCGATCGGGCTTCTCCTCGCTGACATCGCGAACCCCTTTTACACCGAGGTCGCCGGGGGTGTGGTCGCTGCCGCCGCTGAAGAGGGCTACGAGGTGTTCGTCTCCCACGTCGGTGTGGATGGCTCGCGTCAGGCCGATGTCGCGCTGGCACAGGTGGATCGGAACTGCAGCGGCCTGATCTTCACCTCGCTCGTCGCCGACGACAAGCCGCTGCTCGACAAGCTTCGTCACGAGAACATCCCGATTGTGCAGCTCTACCGCAAGATCGAGGGCGAGCCCTCGGACTGGGTCGGTATCGACGACTATTCCGCCTCGTTCGAGATGGCCTCGCATGTCGTCGCCACCGGCCGGCGCAACGTCGCCATCCTCGGCGGTCCCGGCACGTCCAGCGTGTCCGCCAATCGCATGAGTGGATACCGCGACGCCCTCGCCAAAGCGGGCGTGCAGGCGATCAACGAACCCGATCTGTGGGGCGAACTGACCCGCGCATCCGGAGCACAGCGTGCACGAGCACTATTCGCCGAACACCCCGAAACCGACGCGATCGTCTGCGGCAATGATCTGATCGCCCTCGGCGTTCTCGACGTCTGTCGAGAAATCGGCAAACGAGTGCCCGAAGATGTGGCGTTGACCGGATTCGACGACATGAGTTTCTCGAGCGCAGGTCCCTTGCAATTGAGCACCGTGACCGTGCCACGAGACCTGATGGGCCAACGGGCCGCTCGCATGATCCTTCAACGGATCGCCGGCGACGAGAATCCCCCACGCAGCGAACTACTGCCCTACGGCATCCAGGTGCGGGACACAACCGCCCGACGCGGATAGCTGCGGGTCTGCGCCGGGCCCCTTACCGGCGGGCCTGGCGAGGCGCTCATAGCAGCCTGAGCCCGCTGGATGGGACCGCCCGCCCGTCCCGCTCTCCTTCATCAGGGGCGTGTGCCTCACCTCGGGGCCCGGTCGTGCCTCGTTCGAACTCGCGCAGAAGTTGTCATGGCCGGCCTCCTCCACATCGCGCACTCCACGTGGAGGGACCGGGCGAGCACACGATGGACCGGCACTTCGGCTGACGGTGTGCTGTCCAAGCGCGCCCCAAGGAGACCCCTTGTGCGCTCTACCTGGGGCGATGAGCCAGACGTGCAGCAGAACCAGCCCTTCAGTACGCCTTGGCAAGCACATTCGACTCCTATCGAAAAGATCCGTCGAACTTAACGTTGCTTAAAGCTTTAGGTTGCGACTGTAATGGAGGTCACTTACGAAAGGACTTAATCGTCCAATCACCCCGGCGAAGGGAGGCACAGTGAAGATCGAGACCGCCGATTCGGCAACGACTCCCCGGAAGGTCTCGGCGGCTGCCGTCGCGCGGGCCTGTGGCGTCTCGTCCGCCACCGTCAGCTACGTGATGAACGGGCGTGGCGGTGTTTCCGTCGAGACGCGCCGACGGATCATCAAGACGGCCGCCGAACTGGGATACCGCCCGATCGGCGGGCAGCGCAGAGATCCGCTACTGACTCGCGTGGTGGGTCTGATTCTCCCCAACATCGTCAATCAGATGTACACGGGATGGGCTCAGCACATCATCTCCGCCACGCGGGAAGAGGGCATCGACG
>SEEV01000690.1 GCA_004211695.1 Rhodococcus sp. (in: high G+C Gram-positive bacteria) | reverse complement strand
GGTAACCCCTACCTGAACTTCGCGGCGCAGATGATGGCCGGCCTGGACGGCATCAAGAACAAGATCGAGCCGCAGGCTCCCGTCGACAAGGACCTCTACGAGCTCCCGCCGGAGGAGGCTCGCAACATCCCGCAGGCCCCCACCAGCCTGTCGGCCGTCATCGACCGCCTCGAGGCCGATCACGACTACCTCACCGAGGGCGGCGTGTTCACCTCCGACCTGATCGAGACCTGGATCTCGCTCAAGCGTGAGCAGGAGATCGCTCCGGTCAACCTGCGTCCGCACCCCTACGAGTTCCAGCTGTACTACGACGTGTAAGTCGTAATACCCGCCGAGATGCGGGTCGGCATTCCCTGACGAGCCCATCCGTGGCGCCGGCTGCTTCAGCCGGTGACGCGGGTGGGCTCGTTCGCGTCGTGCCCTTCTCCGGCCCGGTCACCGCCGCCGGAATCCGCACGGTGCGGCAGTGCGCAGTCGTATGATCCAGGGAACCGACCGCACGGACCGTTGCGGAACGTTCGCTCGAAGGCTTTCGGGATACTTGCTCCGTTCTTCAGCCCCCACGGGTCGAGAAGCAGGTGGTGCGGGATGTCAGTGCCCTCGACGCCGACGGGCGTCCCGGTGCCGCGCCGTGTCGTGGTCATCCTGTTGCTGGTGATTCCGCTCAGCCAGATTCCGCTCGACATCTACACCCCGGCGTTGCCGCAGATGGTGCTCGATCTGGACGCGTCCCCGGCGGTCGTGCAGAACACGGTGACGGCGTACATGCTGGGCATGAGTCTGGCGTTCATTCCCGTCGGCATCATCGCGGATGCGGTGGGCCGCAAACGCACTCTGCTGACGTGCCTGGCGATCCTCGTCGTCACCAGTGTGGGATGCGCCCTCGTGCAGGACATCACGGTCCTGCTCGGCCTGAGGTTCGTGCAGGGGATCGGCGGGTGCGCCTGCCTCGTCCTCGCCTACGCGGTCGCCGCCGACTGCTACCGGGGCGCCCGGCTCACGTCCGTGTCCGGTCTCCTCGGGGCGGCGTGGGGGTTGGCACCCGTTCTCGCGCCGGCCGTGGGTGGTGTACTCGTGCAGTTCATCTCGTGGCGTCTGGTGTTCGGGCTGATCGCACTTCTGGCCGCTCTGGCCGTTCCGCTCGTCGTCGCCGGACTGCCGGAGACGCTTCCGCCGGAATCGCGCACACCGGTCGACGTCACCGCCGCGGCACGGGTGCTGGGGGTCGCTCTGCGCCACCGTATCTTCGTCGGTTTCGTGCTCGTGTTCGGACTGATGGCGTCCGCCCAGATGGTGTTCGGTGTCGTCGCACCCTTCCTGTACCAGGAGATCCTCGGCTTCTCCCCCGCCGCCTACGGTGCTGTCGCGCTCGTCGTGGGCGGCGCCAACCTGCTCGGCGAACTCGCCTGCGGCGCACTGGCCGTTCGGGTCGGCACCCGCCGGCTCGCGTTCGGCGCGTGGTGGGTGTTCGTGGCCGGCGCGCTCGTGCTCACCGTCACGGCCGGGTTGTCCGTCGTCACCGCGCCGGCCATCACCATCGGCGCCTGCCTCGCGCTGGCCGGATGCGGCGTGCTCTGCCCGCAGATGTACGGGCTGGCCCTCGGCCTGTTCAGCCGCAATCTCGGGCTGATCGGCGGCGTCGTCACCGCGGCCTGCTATCTCGTCGTCAGCGCGGCGATGGCGGTCGCCGGAGTGCTGCCGGAGACCAGTCAGGCACCCCTGGGCTGGCTCTATCTCGCCCTGGGCGCCGGAGCCGGGATTCTGCTCCTGCTCACCACTTCCGCCAGGCGGTCCGACAACTCCCCCGTGGCCTCGCCCGCTCCACGACCTGAACGGAGGTGATCTCACGTGCCGCATTCACACCCGCGTAGCCCTGCAGCGTCCCCGGCGTCGGTGATCTTCCAACGCCGGATCGACGACGCGAGTTACGCCGACTACGCGCGGTGGCAGAAGCGCGCGGCGGAGGCCCTCGCCACGGTTCCGGGATTCATCGATCAGGACATCGTGCCGCCGTCGCCGCCCGTGCAGGACGACTGGGTGGACGTGCTGCGGTTCGCCACCGTCGAGGACGCCCGCGCGTGGCTCGACAGCGACCTCCGGACTGAACTCGTGTCGGAGATCAAGCACGCCTTCATCGGCAACGAGGACGTCCATCTGCTCACCGGCGAGCAGACCCGGGAGCAGTCGGCGACGTCGGTGGTCATCTCCTGTCACGTGGACCCCGAGGACGAGTCGGCGTTCATGGACTGGCAGCGGAAGATCTCCGCCGCGGA
>SEEV01000689.1 GCA_004211695.1 Rhodococcus sp. (in: high G+C Gram-positive bacteria) | reverse complement strand
TTAAATAGCGCCATCTATTATTAGACATTCAGGTGGGAATCGCAACCTCTCGAACCAACAAATTTGCAGCTCAGACGCTTGGCCAGCCCACCGGCGTCAGTCCCATGTCCGGAGTCCTGAGGCCAGGGCGAGCATCACGCGGTTGCGGACAGGCTCCACGGCGGCGACGGCCAGGATGTCCGCCCACTGTTGCTCGGTGGGAATCCACGGCAGCTTCGTCAACCGAGGCACCAACCCGCGCTGATTCCCGCCGCCCCGTCGGCCGGGCGTGAAACGGCCCCGACCAACGGGATTGGACTCGCGCAACCCCTCCTCCACGAGGTGGTCGTAGAACAGCCGCACCGGCACCAGCCGCTGCTGAATGGTGGCGTTGGCCAGACCGGAGCCGGAATCGAGCGACACCACATTCGCGCCACGGCGGCTGGGCCGTTCGGTCAACTCCCGCACATAGACGCCGACATGCGCCCGGCTCGCCGTGAGCGGGTCGACACCCTCCCGCTCGCACATCTCCAGATACTCGGCAAGCCCCCGGGCGTAGGCGTCGATCGTCCGAGGCGCCCTCCCGAGATCGGTCCACACCCGCAGCCATCCGGCCGCCTGCACATGCCGGCTCAACACCGGCCACTTCTCCTCCAACACCATCGTGCCGTTCAAGCCATCTCCTCAGTTCCGTGGTCAACACCGAGGAGACATGATCATCCCCCCGGCCAGATTCCACGTAACTTTTAAAATGCTCAAACGCCAAATGTACGGGCGAGCCAACCTCGACCTACTCCGCAAACGCGTCCTCCACGCCCGATAGTTCAGTGCCACAACATAATCACGCAAGTTGCGCCAGATCCACTTTCTCATGGCCACGGACACGCCGCGCCCATGGCGACGGATTGACACACGTGGCGCACGCGCGTCAGCCGATCTGCTCGAACAGGGACACGATGATCCCTTCGGGCCCACGCACGTAGGCCATCCGCACGCTGTTCTGGTACTCGCCGATGCCGCCGATGAGCCCGTACCCGTCCGCAGCCACCGCGTCGACGGCCGCCTGGAGGTCGCCGACCTCGAAGGACACGTTGCGCAGCCCGAGCTCGTTGGCCATCGCCGTGGGCGATCCGGGCACGTGGTCGGGCGTGACGAAGGCCGCGAGCTCCAGCCGGGACCCTCCGTCGGGCGGCTGCAGCATCGCGATCTCGCAGTGCGCGCCGGGGATGCCGCAGACGGTCTCCACGAACTCGCCCTCCACCGATCCGGTGCCCTCTACCTCGAGACCCAGTCCGACGAAGAACGCCGTTGCCGAGTCGAGGTCCGCGACGGTGATGCCGATGTGGTCGAAACGTTGTACGTGTGCCATGGGATCCATTCTCCAATTGTTGTCTTGCCGATTCGCTGCTGGGACGGAGCCGGTGCTGGGATCTCGACATGTTCTTGCCGCACAGCTGCGGTCGACCCAGGGTTCGAAAGGTCGTGCGGGACGACATGTTGCTGTCGCCCGCCAGTACCGGTGCGTGCCGCCGGAGCAGAAGGGTGAGTCCCCGATGGTGGATCCGCTACGGGCACTCCGATGCGAACCTTGCCCACGCGACGATCGTGGATCCGGCAGAATTCTGTGATGGCGAGTGTTGGTTCCGAGGAGCCCAGCTCAGAGCTGGGGCTGGTCCAGATCGATGGCGACAGGTCTTTCCGACCGGGGATTTCGTCGCCGTCCCGCAGGACGTGTTCGCCGCCCCGCACCCGGAGCACCGGGATGCGTGGATGTTGGTGTCCCTGCACCGGAACGGAACGGGACGGTCTGGACGGTCGGCGCCGATCCCGGTCCGATCCCGGTGCATCGCTGTCGCGCGGCCCGGCGTGCAGGCCTCGAGATGAGGTGGCCAGCCGAGCACACGGCCAAGGCCGGGACACTGCCAGGGGTGTCGGTCGATCTCCTCAATACCGCCGAACACACGTGGGTCAACGAGGCCGGCGACCACGTGACCGTCCACGGTTGGATGCTGGGCCCGGATGGCGAACCGATCACGCCGAGCATGGTCTTGTTCGCGCTCGCGCCCAGGCTGCCCGACCTCCAGCCGGGCGAAAGCATGTCACTCCGGGTCAACCTTGAAACACCGGATATCGAGGGTTTGCCGCCCAGGGCGCTACGCCGTCGTAGCCGAGCTCCCGCTAGTGTCCTGAGTTATTGATCCGTTGAATATGGTTGGTAGCATCGGGTAATGGCACTTTCTGGTCGCCCGAAGGCGGAATTGGTTCTGTCCGATGTCGAGCGTGACACGCTGCTGGG
>SEEV01000016.1 GCA_004211695.1 Rhodococcus sp. (in: high G+C Gram-positive bacteria) | reverse complement strand
GTTCCGACCGGACGAACCGACCGGAGATCCGCTCATGCAACGCTTCCAACTCGGCAACAACCAGATCGAGGACCACCCAACCAGTATCGACTACCTGTCAAGCAAGTGCCGTTGCAGTATTAGCGCTCGAGTTCCTCGGCTTCGGAGGCCCCGACGTCCGCGAAGGTGTTGCCTCCCATCGGGAGAGGCGGGCACCGGTATTCCGGACCGAGGCCTACTCATGACCCGCTCGGCCGCCGATCTCTACTTCCGGCCTCGCAGCATTGCCGTCTACGGAGCCTCGTCGGACCCCGACAAGCTCTCGGGACGACCACTGGCCTACCTGAAGAAGTTCGACTACCCAGGGCAGGTCTACGCGGTGAATCCCCGCCGCGACGAAGTACAGGGTTTCAGTGCATATCGCAACATCGCCGACGTGCCCGGCCCGGTAGACCTTGCCATCATCGTCGTTCCGGCCCCGGCGGTGCGCGAAGCCGTCTCCGCCTGCGCCCAGGCCGGTGTCGGAGCCGTCACCATCTTCGCATCCGGCTTCGGTGAGGTCGGCGGAGAAGGGCAGCGCCTGCAGGACGAGATCGCCTCCCTCGCCCGTCAGGCGGGAATGCGAGTCGTCGGCCCGAACTGCCTGGGCACCTTCGGTGCAGCCGAACGCTCCTTCGCAACCTTCTCCACCGCCTTCGACGACGAGAGCGAACGACCCACCTCACCGATCGCCCTCGTCACCCAGAGCGGCGCGGTCGGCACGTTCACCTTCAGCACGATGAACAACTCGGGCCTGGGCGTGAGCCATTTCGCCAACACCGGCAACGAAGCCGATGTGACCGTCACAGAAATGCTCCGAGCACTGGTCGACGACGACGGCGTGAAGATCCTGCTGGGACATATCGAAGGCTGTAAGGACCTGGAGGCGCTGACCGAACTGTCGAAGTCTGCTGCCCGGGCAAACAAGCCCCTGGTGCTTCTCAAATCCGGTCGAACCTCCGCGGGAGAGCGGGCCGTCGCCGCCCACACGGGCAGTGTTGCCGGAGACGACCGGGATTTCGAGAGGGCAACCGTGGACGAGGGTGCTACCCGTGTGCACAGCATGGAAGAAATGGCCGACACCGCGTTGGCATTTGCCGACGGCCGCACGCCTGCGGGAAGCCGCGTCACCGTCGTGACCCTCTCGGGCGGAGCCGGTGCGCTCGCCGCCGACTATGCCGTCAGCAGAGGGCTCACAGTCGATACCTGGACGAGTGAGAACGATCGCGAGAGCCTGGCAGCGGCCCTACCGTACTTCGGCTCGGTCAAAAACCCGATCGATGTCACCGGCGCCATGATCAACGAACTTGCGCTGCTGGAACGCACCCTCCACATCGTCAACGACAACGCGGAGACCGACGTGGTGCTGGTGGTCATGGGAAACGCGGACAACGGCGCGGAACAAATCGTCGAGAGCCTCGTGAAACTCCGGAACTCCACGACCAAACCCTTCTTCGTTTCCTGGACCGGTGGCAGCGGACACCCACGAACCGCATTGCTCGCAGCCGGAGTGCCGACGTACTCCGATCCACTGCGAGCAGTCGAGAGCATCCGCAAACTCGTCGCGTTCACGTCGACGACAGTGCTTTCTCACGCTTGAGGCTCTCTCACGCTCGAGGCACCACCGGCGTTGTCCAGGAAATGTGCAATAACAGCCCGAACAGAGGAAGAACAACGACGATGGCGACGCTTTGTCAGACCGAAAACCTGACCGATATCCAAATCCAGATCCTCGAGACGGTGAAAAAGTTCACCGACGATCGGATCATTCCCGAGGCGCAGAAGCTCGAACACGCCGACGAGTATCCAACGGAAATCATCGAGGGTCTCAAAGAACTCGGCGTCTTCGGCCTGATGATCCCCGAGGAGTACGGCGGACTGGGGGAGTCCCTGCTCACCTATGCGCTGTGCGTGGAGGAGATCGCCCGCGGCTGGATGAGCGTCTCCGGCGTCATCAATACCCACTTCATCGTCGCCTACATGCTGATGCAGCACGGCACCGAGGAACAGAAGCAGAAGTATCTCCCTCGCATGGCGACCGGTGAGATGCGTGGCGCCTTCTCGATGTCCGAGCCCGGGCTGGGTTCGGACGTATCCGCGGTGTCGACCAAAGCGGTCAGGCAGGACGACGGGTACTACTCGATCACCGGGCAGAAGATGTGGCTGACCAACGGCGCCACCTCGACCCTGGTCGCACTGCTGTGCAAAACCGACGAGGGTTCGGACTCGGTCTACAAGAACCTGACGACCTTCCTTATTGAGAAAAAGCCAGGGTTCGGGGAGACCGCACAGGGAGTCACCGTGCCAGGCAAGATCGACAAGATGGGCTACAAGGGCGTCGAGACGACCGAGCTCATCCTCGACGAGCACCGGGTCTCGGCCTACCAGATCCTCGGCAATGAGCCCGGCAAGGGCTTCTTCCACATGATGGACGGAGTCGAAGTCGGGCGGGTCAACGTCGCCGCCCGGGCGTGCGGTATCGCGTGGCGGGCCTTCGAACTCGGCGTCCTGTACGCCCAGCAACGCCAGACTTTCGGCAAGCCGATCGCCGAGCACCAGGCGATCCTGTTCCGGATCGCAGAGATGGCGAGCAAGGTCGAGACCGCACACAACATGATGGTCCGCGCCGCGCGTCTGAAGGACACCGGTCGCCGTATGGACGTTGAAGCCGGCATGGCCAAGATGATCGCCTCGGAGTACTGCAGTGAGGTCGTCGAGGCGTCCTTCCGGATCCACGGCGGATACGGCTACTCCAAGGAGTACGAGATCGAACGCCTCTACCGCGAGTCGGCGTTCATGCTGATCGGGGAGGGCACCTCCGACATTCAGAAGATGATCATCGGTCGCAGCCTGCTCAAGGATTACGCGATATGACGACGCACGCGGGAGCGGTGAATGCTTGCAATTCGGGTGTCGAGTGACTCCCGACTCGGATCAATCCGACCGATGTCCTCGACGTGACAGGATGCGGGTAGACAGTTCTGCAGGGATGGCGGGGTGGAGCAACTCGATGCTCGGTGTCCGAAACTCGGAAGGTTGCAACTGTCCGAAACTTGTCTCGGTATGAGCGCACAGTATATTGTGCTTCATGTAGTTGACTCGTCTTCGAGAGGTCAGGCGTGAAAGAGGGCAACGTAGGAGGCACTGCTCGACGTCGCGGCGGGCGTCAGCAGCTCTCCGAGGAGGTCGCCTCCTACGTGCGCGAGCTGATCATCTCCGGCGATATCAAGCCGGGTGAGTTTGTGCGGACGGAGTCCATTCAAGAGGCAGTCGGAGTCAGCAACACGCCAGTACGCGAAGGAATGCTGTCGCTCCGCAACGAAGGTTTCGTCGAGCTCGTTCCCCGCCGCGGCTTCGTTGTTGCCCCCTTCGCCGAGCAAGATCTGTCAGATCTCTTCTGGGTCCAGGGCAAGCTTGCCGGCGAGCTAGCAGCGCGCGCGGCGAAGTCTATGACGCATGCGCGCCTTGAAATTCTCGAGGGTCTGCTGGAGCGATACCAGGGTGCTGTGGATCGAAATGACGCATCTACGGTTGCCGATCTCGGCCACGAATTTCATCGGCAGATCAATTTGGCCGCAGACTCTCGTCGCCTCGCCATACTGCTCGGAGCTGTGGTGAAACAACTCCCCAATCGCTTCTACGCGAGCATCGAACGCCAGGTCGCTGCCACGAGCCAGGAGCACCACGAGATCGTCGACGCGCTCCGCAAGCGCGACTCGCGGCGGGCGAGCTTGATCATGGAGACCCACGTCGCCAGCGGTGCTGCTCGGTTGATCGAAAGCCTGCCGCAGCAGGATCGCGGGAAGAGCGCCTGATCCTCACGACCTCTAGACCTGCTTGGTCCCGCCCGCGGCGCAACGCAGTGGCGAGCAACTGACCGGGGCGGACGTCCTGGCGGCGCACCACTCGAATCCCACGTTGACATAAAGATCGATCGTTCGCCTCAATCGCCAACTCCCCTCCCTCAAGCGAAGAGAGCCCTGGGCCATGGCGTGACGGGCGCCAAGCCGAGTGACATAGAGGGCAGTAGTGCCCAGGTGGGGCGTCGCCGGAGAGTGAGCCTGACGGGTTGTCCTGCACCGTCGGGGGTTCAGTCGCTACTGCGAACAAAGGCAGTGGCAACCATAGCAAAAGTCCAAAGCATAATATATAGTGCTGGCAAGCGGACGTTTTCGACTCCAGCCGACGAGTGTCCCACCGATGCCTCGACTGGAGTCGCCCGCTCGACAATCGCACGCGATGAATGAGGAGCAACATGCGGCAGCCGTTGACCGGTATCAGGGTGCTCGAGCTCGGCGGGTACATCTCGGCGCCTTTTGGGACCTCCATGTTGGCGGCGCTCGGGGCCGACGTGGTCAAGGTGGAACGACCGGGGGTCGGCGACGACTTCCGGCGAGGGAAGAATGAACTGGAGACGTACTTCCGGCAGTACAACGCGGGCAAGCGCAGCCTAGCCGTTGACATCAAACGTTCGGAGGGCGTCGATCTGGTACGTTCGCTGATCCCGCGATTCGACGTGATAGTGGAAAACATGCGGCCTGGGAAGGTCGAAGCGCTCGGTCTGGGCTACGAGGTGTGTCGCTCTGCGCGCGCCGACATCATCTATACCTCGGTAACTGGGTTTGGTCCGGCCGGCCCGATGGCGCAGCGTCCTGCCTACGACACGATGGGCCAGGCTTTCGGTGGCATCTATTCGATCCTGAGCCCCCGCGGAAATGCGCAGCTTTCGGGCACCTGTATGGCAGACCTGCTGACTGGTCTGATGACGGTGACCGGTGTTCTGGCCGCACTCGTCGGCCGCGGTGCGACCGGCGAGGGAGTGCAGGTGGAGACATCCCTCATCGAGGCGATCAGCGCGCTGACCACCGATGCCATCACCCAGTACTACGACGACGGCCGGGTCGATCCGGATCTGAACAGTCGGCGTCCACAAGGTCAGAACTTCGTCCTCAGCACGGAATCAGGAGAAGCGATCGCGGTCCATCTCTCGTCGTCGCAGAAATTCTGGCATTCGTTCACACTCGTTCTCGACCAGCCGGAACTCGCCCAGGACCCGAGATTTGCGACCTACGCACTACGAACTGAGAACTATTTCGAACTCGTGCCAATTGTGGAGGCTGCCTTCGCCGAACGTCCCGCCGAGGAGTGGGAGAAGCTGTTGGACAAGCACGACGTCCCCTTCGCCCCGGTAATGACGATGTCGGGATACCTTGAGCACCCGCAAGTTCGTTTGCTCGAGATAACTGAGCCCGAGGAGGATGGTCTGGCGCTGGTCCGGCCCCCGTGGCGTTTCGACGGCAGCCGGCCGCACCGAAGTGGAACAACGCCGCGGGTGGGCGAGCACACACGCGAAGTTGCAGGTGAGGTCATGGACCAGCAACACATCCGAGACCTGATCGCAGAGGGTGTGCTGTTCGCCTCCTGAGGCATCAGGGGCGGCGCTGGGGCTAAGCCGTTCCCTCAACGAATTCGTTTGTGCACTGCCGTAAGGCGGGTATTTGCCCATGCATCCAGCTGCTGTACGGGTGATTTGTGCGTTTGCATCGCAGGCGGGTGCGAGTGATCAGATGTCTGACGACATGGATTGTTCAACTCGATGATATTTGTGAGGAAATTTATGGATCCCGTAGTCACGCAGTCCGAATTTCGCGGTGACGGTGTCACGCTTGCCGCCGACCGGTGGGATCCACCGTCTCAGGGCGCCGGCGGATCGGGTGTCGACAGGAAAGGCTTGGTCCTGTTGCTGCACGGCGGCGGGCAGACCCGGCATTCCTGGCGGAACACCGGGCGCAGTCTCGCGGCGGACGGCTGGTCCGCCATCGCTCTGGATGCACGTGGGCACGGCGACAGTCAGTGGGCACCGGACGGGGACTACGGCATCGATGCCCTGGTCGCCGACCTGACCTCGATCATCGGCGAACTGGGGGAGAAGCCGGTACTCGTCGGTGCCTCGATGGGCGGGATGACGTCGTTGATCGGGCAAGGGGAGAATCCCGACCTCGCTCGCGGTCTGGTCTTGGTCGACATCGCACCGAAGGTCGAAACCGCCGGCACCGCGGAGATCATGGCCTTCATGCGTAGTGGTCTCGATGGTTTCGAGAGCCTCGACGATGCTGCAGCGGCGATCGCGGCGTATACCCCGAACCGTGTCCGCAAGCCCAACCCGCAGGGGTTGCGCAAAAATCTCCGCCTGCGTGATGGTCGCTGGTATTGGCATTGGGATCCGGCGTTCCTACGCCAGGGCGACGAGCCGACTCGACAGGCCGATTCGATCGTGCGATACGAACGCGCTCGGGCGGCCGCCGCCGCGGTCACCGTTCCGACGATGCTCGTTCGGGGCAAGCAATCTCATGTGGTCAGTGAAGAGGGCGCCAAGGAACTGCTCGCGTTGATCCCGACCGCCAAGCTGATCGACGTCGCTGGGGCTGGTCATATGGTTGCCGGCGACGACAACGACGTCTTCAGTGGCGGATTGAAGGGATTTCTCGACGACGACGTTGTTGAATCCTGTCGCTGAAGCCACCGAGATCCTCAAATGCCACTGGCCATGGGCCGAGCTTGGTTGCATCGGTGGTCCGATTCCGTTCTGAAATGGTGGGCCGTCCGACCGAATGCCTTCCGCAGCGCCTCCAGTGAAGTTGAGTTCGAAGTGCTTGAGGTTCGCGGCGCCACCCGGGTGGCTCTGGCACCGCAGAGGAAGGTGGTCGGTGACATACCGGCCACCTCCACAAACCCGTCTGCAATATCCGCTCGCTCACTCCGGCCATGCCGGCTTACGCCGGCAATCCAAGATTCACGAGATAGTGGACTACGTCGACAGACGACATCACGGCTGCCGATCGACGCCGGCCCGCTGGAAGAGTTCGCGAGGCCGCATAACAGCACCAGATATCGCGGCGAATGGATCGGATCGACGACGCGTAGGCCGCTCGCCGCCTGGCTGTGGGCGATTGATACATTATATCGAGGCTCTGAGCCAGGAAGGTGCGACCGACTATGGCCCTGATTGATAGACCAAGGCGACAGCAACTTCCAGAGGAAGTTGCCTCGTACGTACGCGAGATGATCATTTCCGGCGAGGTGCGTGCAGGCGATTTCCTCCGCATCGAGCGGATCGCCGAAGCCGTGGGAGTCAGCACGACGCCCGTCCGCGAGGGGCTCCTGGCGCTTCGGAGCGAAGGCTTTGTCGAGATGGTTCCCCGGCGAGGCTTCGTCGTGGCCCCGTTCACCAAGCAGGACGTGCGCGACCTCTTCTGGGCTCAGGCGCAACTGGCCGGTGAACTGGCCGCCCGCGCCGCGAAGAACATCACGCCCCAGCAGATCGCCGAGCTCGAGGGAATCCTCCAGCAGCACCAGGACGCCATCGCCCAGGGCGACACGGAACGGATCGCCTCCCTCGGTCACGCGTTCCACCGCAGAATCAACCTGACCGCGGAGTCTCCGCGACTTGCCCGCCTCCTGGGGTCCGTCGTCACGAATCTTCCGAACCGCTTCTACGCCACCATCGAGGGCCACATCACCACCACCCGCGAGGAACATCCCGTCCTGCTCGAGGCCTTGCGCAAGCGCGCGGGCAAGAAGGCCAAGACTGTCATGGAATCGCACATCCTCGACGGCGCGGATCACTTGATCGAGGACCTCGAGCAGCGCGGACTGTGGGCTACCGACGACGAGAAGAACGCGGGCTGACCGCATCTCTCGGCCGCTGACCGAACTACTCCATGGTTGGCTCGATGGGTCTGGTGCAGCCGAAGGTCAATTTGATGCTCGGTATCGATGAATCTGATGCCGGTGTGCCATGCTCGCTGGCCCCGATGGCGCTTGGGGTGTCACCCGTCTGGGCGCCCGGAGTGCCGAGCGGGCCCCAGCACGTGGTACTTCGCGGGCCCCGGCTCGTCTCCGCCGATCTCCGCGACCCCGGGGATCATGAACAGATGCGTCCCAGTGTCGCCGAAGGGTTGAATACCGTTCCGCGGCAGTGTCTATCCGAAAACTGGCGCTTGGTCTACGCGCGGATGACCGGGTAGGGCAAGACGGCGTGATGTCGAATCGTGCCGGCCACGACATCAACCATGTCGCTCTGGCCACCGACCCGCACGCGGACGACGCCCCTGGCAGTCGACCCGCGCGGCGTGACACTTTCAGAACACTTTCTGAGCACGAGTGGTACGTATCCCTGGCTGGAGATCATGGTCAGGATGTGTCCGGATCCAAGCAGGATGCCACCGAGGGCGAGCACGACCCAATCGGTGCTGAAGATGATCACAACCACTCCGACGGCAGAGGCTGCTCCGCCGAGACGCAGCACCACGGCGCCGTGCCTGTCGTCCACTGCCCGGCCGAGGGGTATCGCTGCGACGAGGGGAACGAGCGAACACAACGCGGTCGGCGGGCTGCGGGATCCGCAGCGGCCACGTATCACGTGCTAAATCCCATGACCTTGCTTCCCACACCGAGCCCACTTCAGTTCAGATCCCTGCCAAAACCTCACGAACCGTCGTAGTGATTGCGCCAGACGGCGTGATCGGTCCTTCCGCACTAAAAGTTACTGGGCAGGACTGATGCACCTCCTGTATCCCGGTGCTCAGCCATGTCGATGTTTGGTGAGAGGCGAATTTCAGTGGGCCGCCGTGCCATCGGGGAAATGCGAACCCTTTCACCATTGCCAGGTCGATGTCCGAGGCGCTGGTCGCGACACCGTCCTCGAGCACGTCCATGGCCTCGAGTACCATGGCCGCGATGACGCGGCGCACGATCGTTTCTTCATCGAAGGAGCGGGGCACAATTTTCTTGCGGGCCCGCTCGGCCTCGATCAGTGCAGTGACAGCGGGATCCGGCACCGCAGTGTGACCGTCGCCTTCGTAGGCGTACCAGCCCGCGCCGGTCTTCCGCCCCAGTCGGCCGGCTTCGCACAGGAGATCCGGAATGTGGACATACCGTTGACGCGGGTTCCGGGTTGCGGCGAGCCGTTTGCGGCGTGCCCAGGCGATATCCAGTCCTGACATGTCCGCGACTGCGAACGGGCCCATCGCGAAGCCGAATTCGACCAGGGCGCGGTCGATTTGTTCGGGCGTGCATCCGTCTTCGATGAGGAACTCGCACTGGGCGCGATAGGCGGCGTAGATGCGGTTGGCGACGAAGCCCTCGCCCACGCGAGCGCGGATGCCGACCTTTCCGAGGGTTCGCACCACCTGTGCCGCCGTCGCCATCGCCTCCGGTGAGGTCTTGGCTGTTTCCACCACCTCGATCAGTTTGTTCAGATGCGCCGGATTGAAGAAGTGTAGTCCGATGACCCGCGAGGAGTCGGCTACCACCGAGCCGATGTCGTCGAGGTCGAGGTAGGAGGTGTTGCTGGCAAGGATCGCGCCTGCGGATGTGTGTCGGTCGAGGTCGCGGAACAAGGCGCGCTTGATGTCGAGGTCCTCGAACACGGCGTCGATGACCAGGTCCGCGGCGTGCACCGCGGTCGGGAGAGCCCGGTCGGTCACCATATGCTCGGCCAACTCTGGCCGACCCGCCTTCGTGAGGGCCGTCTCGACGACGCCGCGAGCTCGGGACAGCGCCGCCTCATCGGTATCGGTGATGGTCGTGCGGTAGCCGGCCAGGACCGACGCCGCCGCAATGGACGCGCCCATGGTACCGGCTCCGACGACGGTGACCGCATCGACCGGTCGTGGCGGCGTCGCAGAGCCCAAGGACTTCGCCGCCGCCCGCTCGGCGAAGAACAGGTAGCGAAGGGACGCGGCCTCGTCGGATTCCCGCAGTCGTGTGAAGACTTCCCGCTCCGCGACTAACGCGTCGTCCGCCGAGTTGGTCACCGCCCGCCGGACCGCGGCGATGGCCTCGAGTATGTGCGGACGGTTTCGGCCCTTCTGTTTGATACGGTCGGCGACCTCGCCGAACTCGGCGGGATCGACCGGGGGTACCGCTTCGTGTCGCAGAATCCGTTTGGTGCAGGTGCGGGCGGCCTCGAGGGCTCGTCCCATCACGTCCTCGTCGACGAGTTCGTCGATAGTCCCGAGGTCGGCGGCTTGTTCGGCAGGAATTCTGGTGGCAGTGCCGATCAGGTCCAGGGCTTGGGCGGCTCCGACCAGCCGTGGCAGCCGGACCGTCCCGCCGGCGCCGGGGATGATGCCCAGGTTCACCTCCGGCAGGCCGACCACCGCCGTGTGCGTCCCGATGCGAATGTCGCATCCGAGTGCGAGTTCGAATCCACCACCGAGGGCCAGACCCCGAATTGCGGCGACCACCGGAACCGGGAGCGACTCGATCTCCGCGATGACGGCGGGCAGTTGCGGCTCGGCAAGGGGACCGTCGAATTCCTTGAGGTCGGAACCGGAGTAGAAATTCGCCCCGACACCGGTGATCACCACACCCCGCAGCTCGGGAGTCGCCCGGAGGCGCCGGAGTTCGGTGAGGAGCGCACTGCGCACCGCGTGGGAACCGGCGTTGACGGGGGGGTTGTCGATGGTGAGGATAGCGACGCCGTTGTCGAACCGGCTGCTGCACACGGTCATCAGTTGTCCTCCGCGGTGACGCGGACCAAGGCGTCGACTGCTTCGACTCCGTGTCCGACCGGTCGAATCAGCAGCGGGTTGATCTCGGCCTCGTGCACCGCCGGTCCCGGGCGGCGCGCAATGGACGACAGGGACACGATGGTCTCGACGAGTGCGTCGAGATCGCCGGGTTCTCGACCCCGAAAGCCCCGGAACAGCTCCAGCGCCGCGACTTCCCGGGTCATGTCGAGGGCAGCCTCCCGGGAGACCGGTGCCGTCCGGATACTGCGGTCGCGGTGGATCTCGGCGAGCTCACCACCGGCGGCGAGCATGACGATCGGCCCGGCGTCGGGATCGACGCGGTAGCCGACGAGCACCTCTCCCAATCCGGACACCATGGGTTGCACCAGAATTCGACGCACTCGGACGCCGGGTCGAGCAGCGGCGACCGAGTCGACGATCCGGCCGGCGGCCTGCCGGAGCTCGCGTCCGTTGCCGATGTGGAGCACGACACCACCGACGTCGGACTTGTGGGCGATCCGCGAGTCGAGGACCTTCGCCACGACCGGATAGGCGAAGTCCACGGCGTCGACGCTCATGGTGTCGATATCGTCCGGGATGTCGAGCACCACCGCCGGGGCATGCGGAACGGCCAGCTCATCGAGGAATCCGTAGGCCTCGACCTCGTCGAGGACACGCGAAGGTGTGGATTCGTCCGGCCGGGCGGCGGTGGCGACATCGCCGCTCGGCATCCGGCGCCCGAACAGTGCGGCGACGGCGTCGGCACATGCCTCCGGGGTGCGGAAGGCCGGGATGTGGGCCTCAGCCAGCAGCGACAGCGCCGCGGGTGCGTCCGGAACGATGAAGGCTGCAAGGGGCGTGCGGCGATCGGCACTGTCGACGAGCGCCCGCAGCGCCAACTCCGGGTTGAACCGTGCGGAGGAACCGATCACCGCGACGAGCAGGTCGAACTCTCCGCTGTCGAGCAGCACGTCGAGGGCTTGGACCATCACCTCGTACTTGGTGCCGGCCAGCGTGACGTCGACGATCCGAGCGGGGTGAGCGTCGACGCCTTTGTCGGCCAGGCGTGTGAACGTCGCGTCGGATGCCTGCTGGACGTCGATTCCGCGGACGCCGAGCTGATCGACGACCATCGCCGCGCCGCCCCCGGTGGTGGTGACGACCCCGACGCGGGGAGGCGGCGAGCCGGCCGGACGTATCGGCAAACGCGTCGCGAGGGCAGCGGATTCGAGCAGTCCTTCGAGGGTGTCGACCCGAGCGATGCCGTTGTCGGCGAAGAATTCGGCGGCCACGTCATCGGCTCCGGCGAGTGCTCCGGTGTGCGAGACGGCCAGTTCGGCCGCCGCGTCGGAGCGTCCGAGTTTGTACACGGTCACCGGTTTGCCGCGCTCGGCGGCGGCGTGGGCGAAGCTGCGCAGCTCGTCCGCGCCGCGCAGGTTCTCGAGGAACAGGAGGTAACTGCCCACTGCTGGGTCGTCGAGCGTGGCCGCGCAGAGTTCGCCGACAGAGAGGTCGCATTCGCCGCCGGTGGACACCAGGCCGGCGAAACCGATGCCGCGGGCCTTGCCACGGGAGACGAGCGCTCCGATCATGGAACCGGACTGGGATGCGACGAAGGTCGTCCCGCGCGGCAGGTCGCTCTCGGCGAAGGCGGCGTTCGCCGTCAGGACCAGACCGTTGTTGGGGTTGGCCACACCGAGGCTGCTCGGACCGATCAGGCGTACCCCGCAGGTACGAGCGGTCTCGAGCAGGCGCCGTTCGCGTTCGGCGCCTTCGGGGCCGCTCTCACTGAAGCCACTGGCCAGGACGGTGGCCACGGTGACGCCGAGGCGCCCGCACTCTTGCACCGCGTCGACCGCGGCGTCCGAACCGGTCATGATGAACACGTGCTCGGGTACCTCGGGCAGATCCGACAGCGTCGGCCACGCCTTCTCGCCCTGCACCGTCTCCCGGCGCGGGTTGACCGGGTAGATGCGGCCGTCGTAGCCGCCGGCCCGCAGAAAGAGCAGCGGTCGCCCGGTGGTTTTGGCGGGATCGTCGGAGGCGCCGACCAAGGCGATGGACGAGGGGGACAGGATGGCGTGTGCCAGGTCTTTCACGGCGGGCGCGGTGAGGTGATCGAGGGTCATCGTTCAGCCCTTCCGCTGATCGAAACGGCGACCGAAGACGTTCTCGGCGATACGGTTCTGCAGGATCTCGATGGAACCGCCCGCGATCATCCAGCCGCGGGTGCGGCGGAAGCAGTACTCGACCAAGGACTCCTGGCTGTACCCGGTGCCGCCCATGACCTGCACGGCCTCATTGGCGGCGTGGAACCCTGCCCGGTTCGCGGCGAGCTTGGCGGAGGCGGTGTTGTACGCGGTGGGCAGGCCGCCCTCGTCGAGGTCGGTCACGGCCCGGTAGAGCAACATCTGCGCGCTGTCGAGTTCGACCGCGCAGTCGGCGAATTTCCACTGCAGGCCCTGGAATTCGCACAAGGGGCGGCCGAACTGCTCGCGGGTGAGGGCGTAGTCGCGCGCGACGGTGAACGCGTAGCGTCCGAGGGCAAGGGCACGAGTGGAGTTGCCGAGCCGCTCGACGTTGAAGCCACTGATCTGCTTCTTGAAGCCACCCTCCCCGAGCAGAACGTTCTCCTTGGGGATCCAGCAGTTGTCGAAGTACAGCTGGCACCACTTCTCACCGCTCATGAACTCGGTCGGCTGACCGAAATTCAAGCCTTCCGTGCCACGTTCGATCAATACCGATCCGATCCCACCGGTGCCCGGGCCGAAGCGGACGTAGATGAGGAAGACGTCGGCGTCGACGCTGTGGGTGCCGAAAATCTTGGTGCCGTTGATCAGGTAACCGTCGCCGTCTTCCTTCGCGGTGGTCGTCAGCTCGGTCACGGCCGAACCCGCGCCGGGCTCAGTCATGCCCAAGCCGATGATCGTCTCTCCCGACAGCAGTCCGGGCAGGAAACGCTCGCGCTGTTCGTCATTGGCGTACTGCGCAAACGTGCGGATCGCACCGAAGTTGCCGGCCTGGATGATGTCCGCGCTCGTCGGGCAGTGCAATCCGACCTCGTAGATCGCCTGCACCGCGCTCATCAGGTCACCACCCTGTCCGCCCTGCTCCTCGGGAATGGTGATACCGATCAGTCCCTGATTGGCAAGCACCTTGTACAGGCCGCGATCGAGGCTGTGCTGGTGGGCACGCTCGAGTGCCCCGGGGGCGAGCTTTGCGGCAGCGAAACTACGCACCGCCTCGGCGAATTCGCGGTGTTCGGGGGTGAGGGTGAAGTCCATGGTGGTTTTCTCCTTGGAGTCGAGAGACCCCGAGCACTCCTACTCAAGGTCGATCTTCTGGGACATCGGAATGAATACCGAGATGCGCGTACGGGCACAACGCGGTATACCCAATTCTTTTCGTGTATTCCGTCACGGAAAAGGGCTGTTTTCTGGGCGCGGATCGGTCGGATCTGCCCGAAAGTGTCGGCTCTTCGAGCTCACGTCAGCCGATGACGTCGCCGGCCGTCAGCAAGCGCTGGCGGTGGTGCCGCGAGGGCATGCCCGAGCTAAGCGAGTCCCTTGTACAGGGAATCGGTGCCCTCGTTATCCAGGCTGAGATTGACCGTGTAGGTGTAGCGGTCGCCCCGGTAGTAGGACTCGACGTAGTCGATCGGTTTCGCGTTCGGCCCGAAAATGACGCGACTGACGGTGAGCACCGGGGCTCCCTGAGGCAGATCCAGTCGCGCTGCAATCTCGGGGTCGGCAATGTCGGCTCTGATGGACTGTCGCGCGCTGGCCAGCTCGATCCCGGATTCGACGAGAATGGTCATCAGCGAGTCGCGCTCGAGGGTTTCCTCGTCGATCAGGTTGCCGAACTTCTCCGGAAGGTGATCGACGCTGTACGCGAAAATCTGACCATCGAGATGGCGGGTACGGGAAACTCGGACGACGTGCCCGACATTCAGTCCGAGGGCGGATCGAACTCGCTCCTCGAGGGGTGCATGTCGTTCGATCCGAACATCCTTCACCCCGGAGCGTTTGGTCTCTTGCATCAATTCCGACAACGATCCGTTGAAGTGTTGGCCGACCTGTGCCGCGGCAGCAGGTAGGACTCGAGTCCCGCGGCCGCTGCCCCGGATCACCAGCCCTTCCGATACCAGCACGCCGACTGCCTGCCGAGCAGTGACCCGGCTCACCGAAAAGGTGGCCATCAGCTGCGGCTCGGACGGAAGGGTCGAGTCGACCGGGTACTCGCCCGAGAGGATCCGGCGCCGAAGCGTGTCGGCGAGTTGGTGGTAGAGCGGCAGGGCGGCATCAGGATCGAGGGCTGAGGCGCTCATGAATACTCCCGATTGGTCAAGGCCCGAACTTCGGTCCCGGGTCGTGGTCGTGCCCGAGTCACCTGAGTTCGCATTGTAGTGCCGAATGTATTCCGAAGGAAAAGCCACGGTTGATTCCTCGTTCTCTCCCATGATCACCGATTGGGTCCCGATCCTGCCCCGACGGCGGCGGCCGGCGCGTGTCGTCTCATTGCTGCCGGGTGTCGCCGCGCGGCTAGTCGGACCCGGCGGCGTCGATCCCTGCCATCTCCTCATACAGCTTGATCAGTGCAACGCTGTCCAGCCGACCGAGTCCCTTCGCGCGAGCGGCCTCGAAGATCTGGTGGATTGCACCTGCCGCCGGCATCGCAAACGCCGAATCGTGGGCCACTGCCAGGGCCAGCCGAAGATCCTTTTCCGCGAGGTAGAGGGCGAATCGTGGGCTCAGGTCTCGGTCGAGGACGTAGGGGATCCGCTTGGAGAAGTGGAACGAGCGGCCCCCGGACTGGTTGATCACGTCGTAGAGACGCTGCGCGTCGAGTCCGAGCTTGCGACCGAGTGCGAACGCTTCGACCGCGACCGCGACGTTCCCCATCGCCATCGTGTTGTTCACGATCTTGATGGCCTTGCCCTTGCCCACGCCGCCGACGTGCTGGATGGTGCCGATGGCATCGAGGAAGGGTGTCGCCACCTCCAGGTCGGCGTCCGATGCTCCGACCATGAGGACGAGTCGGCCGTCACGCGCCTCCGGCGGGCCTCCGGAGACGGGGGAGTCGATGACCCTCACGTCGTACTGGGCGGCTTGTTCGGCGATCTCTTCGATGGTGGAAGGCAGCGTGGTGCTCAGATCGATCAGGATCTTGCCTCGGAGCGTGGACAGTAGCCCGGATTCGAGGACGGCGGTGCGTAAGGTGCGGTCATCGGGCAGGCTCGTGAAGACGACGTCGAGCGTGGCAACCGATTCGTCGGTCATCGCGGACGCACCTTCCTCCGTCAAGCGGGCCACGGCTTCGGGGTTGAGGTCGCGAACGTAGGTCTGGAAACCGGCCGTGACGAGGCGGTGAGCGACCGAGCCGCCCATCGCTCCGAGCCCGATGATGCCGACCGACGAGGTGGAGGTCGGCGCGGGGGGAGTGCCGTTTGGTGCCGAAATCTCTTCGGAAATAGTCATTGTGGTTTCCTATCCGTAGTAGCCGATGATGGTCTTGAGCTGGCTGTACGCGCGGAGCGCCTGCACACCCTTTTCGCGGCCGATGCCGCTCTTGCGGTAGCCACCGAAGGGCGACTCGACGCCGCCGCCGCCGTACCTGTTGAGGAAAACCTGCCCGGCACTCAGGCGCGTCGCCGCACGATGGGCCGTAGCGAAGTCGCGGGTGAAGATCCCGGCGGAGAGGCCGTACGCGCTGTCGTTCGCGATCCGAATCGCGTGCTCGAAGTCCGAGAACCGCAGAACCGACTGGACGGGGCCGAAGACCTCCTCCTGCGCGATGGCCATGCTGTTGTCGACCTCCGTGAGGACGGTGGGCTGCATATAGAAGCCGCCGGGAAAGTCCGGTACATGGGCGACGTCGCCGCCGGCGACGATTCGAGCTCCATCGGAGACTGCACCCCGAACTCTGGACAGAACCTGCTCGACCTGCGCAGCAGAGGACAGCGGACCGAGATCGGGATCGTCGAGCCCCCGGCCGGGCCGAAGCGGAGCGACCTTGTCGACGAGCCGCCTGACGTACTCGTCGTGGACGCTGTCATGGACGAGCACCCGGGTGCACGCGAAGCAGGATTGGCCGGAATTTCTGATGATCGCGTTGGCGCCGGCGTCAACTGCCGCATCGAGATCAGCGTCGGCCATCACGATCAGAGGCGACTTGCCTCCGAGTTCGAGATGGACCGGAACCGCTCTGCGAGCTGCGGACGCCATGACCTGCGTGCCCGTGTTCACCGATCCGGTAAAGGTCACATGCCGAACGAGGGGGTGATCGACGACCGCACTTCCCGTCGACTTACCAAGACCGACAACAACATTGACAACACCTGCAGGAATCCCTGCCTCGTCGGCCAGGCGGCCGAATTCGAGTGCGGTTGATGGAGTGAGCTCCGAGGGCTTGACGACCACGGTGTTCTTCGCAGCCAGGGCCGGCGCCACGCCCCGGGCCAACTGGCTCAACGGCGCATTCCACGGCACGACCTGCCCCACGACACCGTAGGGCTCGTAGCGGGAGAACGAGAAAACGCCGTCTTCCGTGGGGAACACCTCCCCACCGGTCTTGTCGCACAACGCGCCGTAGAACTCGAAGTACCTCGCAGCGGTGTCGACATCCGCCTTCGCCTGACGCAGCGGTTTCCCGGTATCCAGACTCTCCAGATGGGCAAGCCGCCCCTGGTTTGCTCTCAACAGCTCGGCCAGCGCGAGGAGCGTGCGAGCGCGTTCGGAATCTTTGATCGATCCCCACGTGCCGAGCGCGGTATCGGCGGCGACCACCGCCTGGTCGACGAGTGCCGCCGAGCAACCCGCGAGGGTGTCGAGACGCTCACCGGTCGAAGGATCGATCAGATCAATGGGGGCGTCATCGCCGTCCGATGCCTGCCCGTTGATCCAGGCGGCACCTTCGACCACCCGTAACTGCTGCACGCCTGTCATGGTCACTTCCCTGTGTGGATATCGAGTCAATTGAATCGGAAACTGTAACGTCCTAACGTTAGCATGTTTGTGGCTCGCGCAACATGATGGGGCAGTTTTGGTGCACTTTATGGTGAATCCGGAAGGTCAGTGTCTCTCTCTTGACCGTACGTCATAATGTTGATACCTTCGTGATCGGCATCACGTTCCTCGGCGGGTCGGATGGTGTGTGTGAAGGACCCGGCCCGCGCCGTGGCCGCTATCGGTGCGACGCACGATCCGCCTGGCAACGCCTCTTCGGCCCGCCGGCTTCTGCCCAGAAACGTTCAGTGAGAGACTCCCCATGAGGTTCCAATGACTGCAATCGAATCCGTCACTTCCTTGTCGAAGAAGGAACGCGACAAGGAAGTCAGGCGCGTCGTCGCGTCGAGCTACTTCGGCAGCATGCTCGAGTACTACGACTTCCTGCTCTACGGCACCGCAGCGGCGCTGGTGTTCGGCCCCGTCTTCTTCTCCAACCTCTCACCCACCGCCGGGACCATCGCCTCCCTCGGCACCTTCGCAGCGGGTTACCTCGCGCGGCCGTTCGGTGGGATCGTCTTCGGACACTTCGGCGACCGCCTGGGCCGAAAATCGATGCTGATGATCTCGATGGCGATGATGGGCGGGGCATCCGTCCTGATCGGCATGGTCCCACCGGCAGAGATGATCGGCTCCTGGGGTGCAGTCCTGCTGATCCTGCTGCGCCTGATCCAAGGAATCGCCATCGGAGGCGAATGGGGCGGGGCCGTCCTCATGTCGCTCGAACATGCAGACCCGAAAAAGCGCGGCTTCCTGACCTCGTTCACCAACGCAGGCGCTCCCTCCGGATCACTTCTGGGAACACTCGTCATGGCGGTGGTCGCGTGGCTCCCCGAGGAGGACTTCATGTCCTGGGGCTGGAGAATCCCGTTCCTGCTGTCCGCGATTCTGGTGGCACTCGGTCTGTTCATCAGAAGCCGAGTCAGTGAGAGCCCGATCTTCGTTGCCGCCCTCGAGAAGGACAAGGAGGCACCCAAGCGCGAAATGCCCCTTCTCCAAATCCTCAAAAAGCCCCGGGCCCTGGTTATCGTCACCTTGTCCTGCGTCGGCCTCTTCGCACTCAAGGCCACCTTCTCGACCTTCGGCATCAACTTCGCGGTCAATGGTGGAACCGAACGATCCGACACCCTGTTCTCGTTCGCCGTGGCACAGTTCATCGCCATCTTCGCGGTCCTCGCATTCGCGCGGATCTCCGACAGGTTCGGCCGCCGCCCCGTCATGGCAGCCGGCCTCGCCCTCTACATCGCGATGTCGTTCCCCATCTTCGCTCTACTCGGATCCGGCACGACGGCGCTGGTCACGCTCGCCTTCGTGATGGCGTTCCTGTGCCACGCCGCGGTCTACGGACCCATGGCCGCATACGTATCCGAACAGTTCCCGACGTCCTCGCGCTACACCGGTTCGTCAGTCGCCTTCCAGACCGGATCGATCGTTGCCGGACTGAGCCCGATGGCTGCCGCCGCCCTGTACGCCGGCAGCGGAAACTCGACGACAACCTCAATCTTCATGATGGGGATCTGCGCCATCAGCCTGGTCGCACTCTGGCGGGCATCGGAGACCTGCGACAACGACCTCACAAGGTGACACTGCAGAAGCAGCGAAACGCACTACTTCCCTGACTTTCGCAGTTATGCGGCGGCTGCGATTCAGGCCAGTTCCTAGTCGCGAATTATGTTGGGGTCGAGCTGATCTGGGGCCAACAGCGGAAAAAAGAAACTAAGGACAATCCATTGACACAGCAAAATATGCCCCCAGCCCAGGAAACGCGGGGCACATTAGAGCAAGATAGAATCAGAAAAGCCATCTGGATCGGCGGAGCCGGCTCAGCGATTGAATATTTCGATTTCACCGTTTATGCATTCTTGGCCACCACCATCGCAGCAGTGTTCTTTCCCTCATCTGACCCTGCAACCGGCCTTCTTTTAGCGCTTGCAGTGTTCGCTGCGTCCTTTGTGTTCCGCCCCATCGGCGGCTTGGTCATTGGCCACATCGCCGACAAGTACGGTCGTAGACCTGCGCTGATCATCGCTGTCGTCGGGATGGGTATTGCCACTGCGAGCATTGGCTTCCTCCCCAGCTATCAGACTGCGGGAATCATAGCCCCCATCCTGCTCGTAACGGCGCGAATTGTTCAGGCCCTCGCGGCGGGCGGTGAAATGGGGGGCGCAGGTACGTATGTAGCCGAGGCTTCACCGCCAGAGAAACGCGGATTCGTCACCAGTACGACGATGCTGGGCTTGATGATCGGCACCCTTCTCGGCGCGTTCACCGTCGCAATGCTCAATCTGGCATTGACCCCAGAGGCGCTCGTCGCCTGGGGCTGGCGTCTGCCGTTCTATATCTCTGTCGTCTTCACGCTGATAGCTCTCGTCTTCCGGAAGCGAATGGAAGAATCCAACAAGTTCGAGGACCTCGAAGAGCGGCAGGTGACGAAAGCGCCCGCGGTCATCCTGTTCCGTCGTCACCTGAAAATCGTTCTCCTGACGACCATGATCGCCCTGACCTCCCAAGCTTCCTACTACCTGGTCTTCACCTATTTGGGGACGTACTTCACCAGGGCAGGGCTCGTGGACCCGCCGATTGCAGCCATAGCCACTACGTGCACTCTTGCCATCGCCACTGTGATGATCCCCTTCTGGGGCAAACTCTCGGGCCGGGTCGGCCGAAAACCCATCCTTATCGGCTCCGTTGGCTTGACCCTGATTCTGATTTATCCCCTTTTCATGTTCATGGGAGCCGGTGCGATCTCAGCCGTAGTCGGTCAAATCCTCTACGGCCTCATCGTTTCCGCGCATCTCGGCGTGCTCGTCGCAGTTATATCTGAGCTCTTTCCCACAAACGTCAGAAGCACGGGCTTCTCCATGGGCTTCAACTTCGCAGCCATTCTCGGCGGCGGAACGGCCCCCTACGTATCGACCTGGTTGATAGAAAAAACTGGAAGCCTTCTGTCTCCTGCATTCTTCATCATGCTCGTGGCGTCCATTTCCCTCATCGGTGCCCTTCTCATCAAGGAGTCCAAGGGCAAAGAACTTCAAGGCTGAGGCGAAGCCGTGGTGCAGTCAGTGGACCGGAGCGGTCCCCTGCAGCAAGGTGAAGAGCAGCATCGCCTCGCCGGACTGCTCGGGGAACGCCCATCGCGGACGGCGCAGTGATACAGCGGCAGGGAACTATCAACAGGGAAGATGAAGAGCGATGGCAGGGATCAGGGCACTCGGATTGATCGGGCTTGGGGTAATGGGCGGGCCGATGTGCACCAACCTCATCCGTGAGGAGTACTACCCGATCAGGGTCAAACTCCTCAAGCGGAAGGAGGTGCCATCGTGAGCGATCCCTTCGAGCTTTTCGCCATCAGACTCGGCCACGCCGACCGGCCCGCTCGGGACAACTTCCTCAACGGCCCGGCCCGCGAGGGAACGATGCGCCTGGACTTCGACATGTGGCTGGCCCGCAACGATGAGCGGATCGTGGCCATCGACTCCGGCTTCAGCGCCGAGGCCGGGTCCCGCCGCGGCCGCACCCTCGAGCGGAGCCCGGAAGAAGCCGTGCGCGGGCTTGGCATCGACCCCCGGGCTGTCACCGATGTTGTCGTGACCCACCTGCACTACGATCACGCCGGCAACCTCGATCTCTTTCCCGCTGCGCGCATCTGGGTGCAGCAAGCCGAGGTGGCCTACGTCACCAGCGATGCGATGCGCCACCCCGAGCTGAACCACTTCTTCGAAGCCGACGACGTCTGCAGTCTTCTGCAGCAGTCCTTCAAGGGCCGTGTCAACCAAGTGGCAGGGCAAGCTACCGTCGCCGAGGGCGTGGAGCTGCACCTCATAGGCGGGCACACCCCTGGCCTTCAGGTTGTCAGGGTACTCACCCGACGGGGATGGGTTGTCGTGGCCTCCGACGCACTTCACTACTACGAGAACTTCGAGCGTCGCAATCCTTTTCCTGGGATCGTCAATGTGCCACAGATGATGGATGGCTACGACCGGATCCTGCAACTGGCACCCGATGTCGATCACATCGTGCCCGGCCACGATCCTCAGGTCATGGAGCGCTACGCGGAGGACTCAGCGCAGTTGCCGGACGGAATCGTCGCTTTGCACCACGACCCGACCGAAGGATAGCCGGCGCCCTGACCGTGACCGCGAAGTGCTCAAACTCACGCGCTCCCGATCAGGTCCCACTTGGCGTCGACACCAACACATGCCTTCATGTGGTCGCAATGCAGGACCTGCTCGGCGGAATCCTGCGATGTGCAACACGCAGCCGCACCGGAGTTTTTATCCCGAATCGGTCACATTCTTCAAGGCGCGTGACTTTCGACGAAAACAGCCCCAAGCGGAGACCGAAACATTTTGGGGGAGGCGGGGTGATCGTTGACCACGAGGCGTCGGCTGCCCGCCCGGCGTCGGGTTGGGGTACACCCCAACCCGACGGCCTACGAGATCACCCCGGCGACTTCCGGGGGTTGATACTGGTGGGCTCGCGTAATCACCTGTCGCGAGATGTCGGTGGTGACCAGCCCGAGGGTGACCGGAGGCGAGGCCTGCGCACAGCGGGTCCAAGTGGCTGTTGAGCAGCGATCCTGGTGGTCGTGACGTGGTGGTAACCGAGAGCGTCAACTGGGGCGGGCATGTCGAGGATGCGCCGGTGAAGAAGGAATTCGACCCACCTACGCCCACTGGAGTCGTGAAAGGCACCGTGACCCCGCGCGTCGCCGATGCAGAACCGGGCATCGCACCAGCAGAATTCGCCAAATAGCGGCCGGAACAATCATCAACCACCGAGCGGCCGAAGGACACACGACGTGGCACGAGTAGAACCCGCAACGGGGAACGGAGAAATCGCGGACCGAGTGCGAGCACGACGCGGCGGTCATCTGACCCCGCTCGACGAGGCCCTGCTTCACAGCGAACCGTTCGCCGACGGCATGCCGTTGAATTGCCCGTGGACAGAGTCGCGGCGCAGCAGTGAGGCGCGCTTGGTCAGATCATCGCTGCCCCCCTTTCTGACCACCACGGCACGGAGGTTCAGTCCGTTGCCTGAGCCGGCCTTCTCGATGAGCAGTCGAGCCACGAGGCGACCGATGCGACCGAATCCGTACAGGATCACGTCCTGCGGCGGCGGAGGATTTGCCCGAGCGGTGCCGATTACTTCGGCAAGGCACTGTGCAACAAACGCCGGGATCGGTACTCCGCGGCCATTGGCGCGGTAGGCCATCACCAGCAGTCCGAGGTCGATCTTCGAGGGTCGTAGATCGAAGCGTGTCAGTGCTTCGAGGAACGGAAAGGTCTCCTCGACGGAGAGTTCGTCGCCGCTGATCTGTCGTGCGAAGCGATGGGTTCGCAGGATGCTGATGACCGACTTGTTCACGAGTGAGCGACTGTGGAGCAGAATTGTCACTGAGTGTCTGCGATGCATGCCCCCGATGATCGGGATCATCGCTTCTGCAAGAGCTTCCTCGGAGTTCCACTGGGTCAGTTCCGTACGGCTCATTACTCTCTGCTTTCTTCGAGTGTGAGGACGAAGGTGCTGAATGCTGCCGGTCGAAATCAGCCTCGGCGGGTGGCCGAGTGTGCTTGTCGTTCGCACCGAGTACGGGGAGTCGGAGCCGCCCACCACCGGCCACACGTTCGGCCAGACCACATCCGCGATGGCCAGCGCCGGCAAGCCACGGCTTCCAGCGCTCCGCCAGATAGACACCGTGGCTCGGTTTGTTCACTCAAACTTCCATCAATGGTAGTGCCATTGATGGAACCCGATGACTGCAGCCATGTCAAGATCCTGAGCAGGCCCCGAGTCGCATGACGAGTGGGGGAGGCGCGATGGACTCGTGCAGCCAGGCCGGCGACGGCTCGGACGCGAGCGAGCCAAAGCGATGGACGTACCCGGCATCGTCGCCGCGAACCCGGCCCTGCAGGAGCCGGACCGCCTTGGCCCACACCTCTTCGTCGCTCAGGAGGTGTGCGCGTCGTGCCGTGCGGACCATCCTCCTGTCGCACGACGGGCGCAGCGCTCGTGGAGGCGGTGCAGGCGGCGGTCGATCTCCCTGGCCGCACCGTCGGCATCGCGACCACCCAGACGCCGGATCCACTGCGAGGATCGGTGTGAGTAGCGAAAATTACTGGACTGCAGAATTTCCCGAAGGGTGATCAGAACCGGATCCGGGTCGATCGTGCAGCTGGCGTGCGAGCTCCTCGCCTGGACGCAAAATGCTCAGTGACTATTTCAGCGCGCGAGTAGCCACTGCGTTCGGTCAAACGGTGTCCAGTGGTATGCGCGATCTGGCTGCCCGATGGTGGAGCATGACCACTCCGCTGAGCAGTGCGGCGATGGCGCCGAAAGAGGTGGCGAGCACTGTGAATCCTGTCGATCCCAGCTCGGTCAGGCCGAGGAGGAAGGTGCCGATCGCAGTACCGGCGTAGAGGGCGGAGTTGTTCCAGGAGACCGCCGGCGCACGCAAGTCGCCCATCGTTGCCGTGAGGTACTCCTGACTTGTGCTGATGTAGCCGGAGCCGACTGCGAAAGTGAGGATCCACCCGAAAATGCTGAGCCACACAATGTCTGAACTCGTGGCTACAAACAAACCCAGGGCCATTGCAGCCCCGTAGCACACGCTCAAGGTGAACTGGTCGTGACCAGATCTATGGCAGACGTCGACGAGATACCCCGCGAGCAGGGCACCGACCATTGACCCGGCTCCGACGGCCGCACCGATGAGACCTAGTTGGACGGTGCTGAACCCGAATCGGTCGAGGAGCAGCGCTCCGGCGAAGGTGTAGGTGGCATAGCGGGCTGCCTGCGCGAAAAAATTGGCCGATACCACCAAGGTGAAGTCGGTATTTCTCCAAAGCCCGAGCGAGGTGAGGATCACCCGAGATTTTCCGCGGTGTCGGGGTGGGATACGTGACTCGCCGGTCAACCGAAGACCGATCGCAATAAGAACAACTGTGGCCGCAACGGCAGCTGCCGCGAACACCCATCGCCAGCTTGCCGTTGCGGCAACAATTGCCCCGGCTGGGACCCCAAGGGTCTGACCGGCAGCAAAGAACGCGGCCACGCGCGAGACAGCGCGGCCACGTTCGGCGGCAGCGGCTGTCTCGGTGACGTAAGACCACACTGCGGGGCCCATCATCGCTGCACCGGCGCCCGCCAGCACCCGACCCGCGATGAGAAGTGCGAACTGGGGTGCCAGGGCACAAAACAGTTCCCCTCCTACGAACACAATCGCCCCGGTGATGATGGCGGTCCTGCGGGTCAGGCCGTCTGCCAGCGCCCCGACCAGGGGACTCACTGTGGCGTAAGTGAGAGCAAATGCTGCCACGGACATGGCCGCAACGGTTGTGGTGGTATCGAACTCACGCGCCATCATGGGGATGAGGGGGACAGGACGAACATCTCGGCGCCCAGTACAAAGAAGAGCATGCTCGCCATGGCATGCCTGCCCCACGGAGTGCGGACGGTGTCGTCGCGTTCGGCGTCGACCGCCACTTCCCTGGCGGGCGTTTCGGCTGACATGCGCTTCCTTTCACATGCTCATAGGGCGGTTCAGGACATCTGGATGCACGCGATCGACTCGGTGACGCCGCGCGAACGCAACCTCAACCGAGGTTGCGGCAGGGTCTGGGGTGAACGCACCGTGGCGCAATCCGCGCCACGGTGCGTAATCACGCGCGCTGCGAGACTCGAATCTGCGCGTCCGCTGCCCAGGGGCCGATCATCGGAATCCACTCGGTGACGTCGTACGACGCGACGTACCCCTGGACGTGGAACGGGTCACCCTCGACGACGTCGACGACGTCCTGCCTGCCGGCGGCCTCGTAGATCATCGCCGCTCCGGGATCTTCGCCTGCCGCGAACGGTCCGGACCCGAGGATCAGTCCACGATCGGCGGCGGCAGCCAGGTAGGTCTTGTGTTCGGCCCGATGGTGGTCCCGGCCGGCGGTGTCGTCGGTGTAGGTGTAGCGGACGAGGAAGAACGGCATGTCAGACCTCTTCCAGCGCGGTCGGTGTGGCGGGTTCGCCGCGCAGCGAGGCGAGGATCTCGGCGTCCCGGCCGATGGTGTATCCGAAGACGAGGGCGGGCCCGATGTTGGCGCCGTAGCCCGGGTAGCCGCCGCCGAAGATGCTGACGGCGGCGGAACCGGCCGCGAAGAGACCGGGGATCGGCTGGTTGTCGTCGTCGAGTACCTGGCTGTGCCGGTCGACGGCCAGGCCGGAGTAGGCGCCGAGGTCGCCCATCTCGATCTTCGCGGCGTAGTAAGGGGCCTTGTCGAGCGGCTCGAGGTTCGGGTTGGGCTGGTGTTCCATGTCGCCCTTGAAGTGGTGGAACCAGTTGGACCCGCGGTTGAACTTCGGGTCCTCCCCCTTGGCCGCTCCGGTGTTGAACTCGGCCAGGGTCTTCTTCAGTCCGGCGGCGTCGACACCGATCTCGCGGGCGAGTTCCTCGACCGTGTCGGCCTTGTGGAGGAACCCGGTCTTCGTGAAATAGCCCTGCGGGATCGGCCACGGCTTTGCGTATCCGATGCCGTATTTCTTCATGGCCTTCGAGTCGGCGATGATGTAGCCGAATGTCTCGTCTGCGCCAGCGTTTTCCTCGATCATCGCCATGCCGAAGTCGTGGTAGGAGCTCGACTCGTTGGCGAAGCGTTCGCCCTTGCGGTTCACGGCGATCAGCCCGGGGAGCCCGAACGCCCGCAGGTGCGGAAAGATGCGCTGTTGCCCGCGCAGGCCGGTGAAGACCGTCACGGGAGCCCACGCGGCGGGTTCGTGGACGTCGGTGTCGACGTGCCCGCCGAGCGGTGCGGCCAGGCGCACGTTGTCGCCGTCGTGCCCGACCGTGGGCGTGAAGTGGTTGTCGCCGTGCGGATCATGACCCCAGTACTCGGCGCGCAGGGCCGGATCCGAGGAGTAGCCGCCGGCTGCGATGACGACGCCGAGTCGCGCCTCCACGGTTCCCGCGTGCACTCCCCCGAGTACCGCCCCGGTGACGCCGCCGTTCTCCGACTGCACAATCTTCGTGACGGGAGTCTCGGTCCACATGCGGATGCCGAGCTTCGCGGCGGACGACACCATCCGCACCATCAGCGAGTTGCCGTTGGTCCGGTCGAACGATCGGCGGCAGAGCACCGTTTCCGCCCAGGTTTTGAGGAGCTTCTTCGACACGTAGGCAAACGATTTCCACGACTGGTTGGCGTGGAGGAACTGTGCGATGTCGGGCCCGACCTCGGGCATGTAGCCGAAGACGGTGTAGGTGTCGAGGTAGGGGCGCAACCGCAGCCGGTTCTCGCCGAGGGTGCGCGCGTCGACCACCTTGCCCGAGATCGCGCGTCCCGACGGCTTCGCGCCCGGCGCGTCCATCTGGTAGTCGGGAGCCATTTCCGGATAGACGAATTCGACGTCGGTGTCGCGCTCGAGCCAGTCGATGGCCTCGGGCACCTCGTCGAGGAAGGTGTCGACCATCTCGGCCTTGTAGCAGTCCTTGGCGAGGGCGCGGATGTAGGTTTCGATCTCCTGCCGGGTGTCGCCCTGCGCGATGCCCTGCTTGTTGCCGGGCACCCACGCCCAGCCGCCGGAGATGGCGGTGGTGCCGCCGAGCCACTGCGACTTCTCGGCGACGATGACGCTGTGGCCCTCGCTCGCCGCCTTGAGTGCGGCGGCCATGCCTGCGGCGCCGGATCCGATGACCAACAGGTCGCATTTGACAGTTTTCGAGCTCATACCTGGTCTCCTTTGAGAGGTGGGCGTCTCAGCCCTGCGTCCATGACATGCGGCGTGCTACCGCTGCGTGGGTGAAGTGCCGTGGTGGGTAACGGTGTGTGGCCGCATCGTTATCGGGGATCGTTGCTGTGGAGAGGACGGGCGGCGTAGGAGATGTGGTCGGTGTATCGCACGGCGATGATTTCGACGCGGTCGTCGGGACGGACGTCGTGGTCGCCCCATAGTCGTGTGGCCAGGCGCAGGCCTTCATCGAGGTCGACGACGCACACGCGGTAGGGCACGTCGTCGACGAAGGCGTCGGGGGCGGCGTGGATCGTGGTGAATGAGTAGAGAGTGCCCCGGCCGGTCAGTTCGATCCACGTGATCTCCTGGTCCCAGGTGTGCGGGTCGATTGGTTTCGGGGGGAAGGTGGGTCGACCGGTGGTGGCGTTCGCGGTCGTGATGAACCGTCCTTCGCCCAGTGCGTCCCAGAATGGCTTGGTGGTTTCGGTGACCCGCTGGGGGTAGGGATGCCGAGCGGGGATGTCGACGATCGAGATCATCAGTGCACTCCTTCCAAGATGTGAACCAGGGCGGCGTTGTAGTTTCCGAGTTCGGCGCTGGTCAGTGCGAGTTCCGCGTTGTGGACCTGCCGCTGGCCGGCCACTCCGCGTAGCTGCTCGAATATTTCGACGAAGCTGTAGAGCGGGGTGATGTAGGCGGGGTGGCCGCGTGAGGTGAGTCCGCCCGAGGTGCAGATCGGGATGTCACCACCGAGGCTGGTGCGGCCCTCGGCCGCATAGCTGGCACCTTTGCCGCGGGGAGTCAATCCCAGAGCTTCCGCAGCGAGGACTTCGACGATGGTGCACGGCGCGTAGATTTCGGCCAGGTCGACATCGGCCGGCGAGATCCCGGCCTGGGCGAACGCTCGTCGACCGGCGATCTGGGCGGCCTCGAATGCGGTCATGTCGTTGGGCACTTCGCTGATCTGGTGTGCTCCCTCGTGGTGGAAACCGCGTGAGCGGACCCGGACGTACGGTCTGCCCAAGGACCTGGCGACCTCTTCTTCGGCGAGCGCCAGGCACACGGCGCCGTCGCTGCGCGGTGGCACCTCGTAGAGCCCGAGCGGTTCCACGATCATCGGTTGAGCCAGAACGTCGTCGAGGGTGATCGGCTTGCGGAACTGTGCCAGTGGGTTCAGTTCGGCGTGCCGGCGATTCTTCACCGCCACGGTCGCCAGTTCCTCACGGGAGGAGGCGTGGTCGTGGATGTAACGCGTGGCGTCCATCGCGTACCACGCGATGGGAGTGATCCCGAACGGCGCCTGAAAGTCCACGTCACCGACGGCGCGCATCGAACTCATCATGTGTTCACGCGCGGTGACGGCCGTCTCGAAGTTGATTCCGAGGGCCAGTGAGACTTTCGACCGCCCGAGGAGAATGTCGTTGGCGGCGTGTTCGAAGGCGAATCCGCCGGTCATTCCGTTGCCCAGCACCTCGGAGATGTTCCCGGCGCAGGGCAACCGCAGATAGTGGGCCATGAATGTCGCGAAGTACTTCTGCGCCGTGTATGGCCGCGGCTGCGCGAAGGTCATTCCCTGCACGTCGCCCTTGTCGATGCCGGCGTCGGCGGTGGCCTGCAGTACCAGTCGCGCCAGGACCTCGTGTTCGAGGACCTGGATGGCAGCGTCGGGCGCGCTCTGCCACTTGCCGACGGGCAGCGCGGCGGCTCCGATGATGGTCACGGTTTTTTCCACGTGCGAATCCTTCTTCCGTCTCGTCCGGTGCGCCGCGTTGCGGTGACGTGGCCACTTGACAGATGAGCTTGTGACTCACACCATATCAATGGAAGTACCAATGAGCCAGTTGTTCGGAGGAGGATTTTGGTGACCCAGACGAGCGGTAGAGACGTGTTCTCCCGGGATGACCTCGAAAGACTGATCAATCCCGAGGTGATCGCCGTCGTCGGCGCCTCCGCGACGCCCGGCGGGTTCGGTAAGCGCACGATGGAAAACCTCAACGGCTTCACCGGTCGGGTCTACGGGGTGAACCCGCGCTACGACACGGTGGAGGGCCGGCCGTGCGTTCCCACCCTGCTAGATCTTCCCGAAGCACCGGATTGCGTCATCGTCTGTGTCGCACAGCATCTGGTGCTGCAGACACTCGAGGACGCCGCCAAGATCGGGGCCGGCGGCGCCATCGTGTACGCCTCGGGCTTCAGCGAAACCGGACAAGAACACGGCATCGCCGCTCAGGAAGCCATCGCGGAACTGTCGCAGCGCACCGGGCTGCGGGTTGCGGGGCCGAACTGTGTCGGCCTGATCAACGTCGCCTCCGGCGGCGCGATGAACTTCATGACGGACTCCGGGGCGATCACCGCCGGAGCTGCCGGAGGCATCGCGATCGTGTCGCAGAGCGGCGCGCTCGGCTACACCGTCCTGCAGGCGGTCCAGCGCGGTGTCGGAGTCAGCCACTACCTGGCCTCGGGAAATTCCGCTGACGTCGATGTCTGTGACTACATCGCGTACCTGGCCGACGAACCCTCGGCCGAGGTGATCATCTGCCTGATGGAGGGCGTCAAGTGCGGTGAGCGCTTCATGCAGGCCGCCCGCCTGGCCGACGCTGCCGGCAAGCCGCTGATCGTCTACAAAGCGGGCAACGGCGAGAAGAGCGGACTGGCCGCGATGTCGCACACCGGCACCCTGACCGGCTCGACCGCGGCATACGAGGCGGCCTGCGAGCGCGCGGGAGCCATCTGGGTCGACGACCTCGAAGCGTTGACTGAAATCGCGTCCTTCTTCGCCAAGAATCCGCAGGGCCCGACCGCCCCGGGAGTCGGCATCATGTCGACCTCCGGCGGCGCCGGCGTCATCAACGCCGACAAGGCCGAGGACAACCACCTCGATCTGCCCAGTTTGCAGGAGTCCACCCGCAACGCCCTCACCGAAGTCGTGCCGGCCTACGGATCGATCGGCAATCCGGCCGATCTGACCGCCGAAGTCCTCAAGGATGCGGCGACGTTCTCCCACTGCCTGGACGCATTCACCGCCGACCCAGGTCTCGGCGCGGTCGTGGTCCCGTTGGTGTTCGTGCACGAGACGACCACCGGTGTACGAGCGCCACTGCTCAGCGAGGCCGGGGCGCGCACCGAAACCGCGGTCGCCGCGGTCTGGATGAACGAATGGCTGGAGGGACCGGGCAGCCGCATTCTCGATGGCGATCCGAAGATCACCCTCTTCCGTTCCGCGGCACGGTGTATGCGCGCCATCCGGTTGTGGCAGGACTGGCATGCTCGGCGACGCAGCCTGGGCAGTCCCCGCCACACCGAACGAATCTCGGACCCCCAGACGGCGGCCACCGCCCGCGGCATCCTCGCCACCGCCGGGTCGTCGGCGCTGACCGAGCAGCAGGCCAAGGCTGTCCTGTCCGCCTATGGCATCGCCGTACCCCAGGAGGCGGTGGCGATCACACCGGAGGAGGCGGCGGGATTCGCCGACCGCTTCGGTTATCCGGTCGTCCTCAAGATCGCCTCGACCGACATCCAGCACAAGACCGAAGTAGGCGGGGTCCGACTGAATCTCGGCTCGGCCGACGAGGTACGTGTCGCGGCGACGGAAATCCTCGACAACGCTCGCCTGCTCGCGCCCACCGCCCGGATCGACGGTGTCAGTGTGCAGACGATGATCGGCGCCGGAGCGGAGGTCCTGCTCGGCGCCCAGATCGATCCACAGTTCGGTCCGATGATCACCGTCGGCTCCGGCGGCATCTTCGTCGAGTTGCTCCGCGACGTTTCGACCCAGCTGGCGCCGGTGACGGTGGACACCGCACGCCGGGCGATCGAGTCGCTGCGCCTGCACAAGATCCTCACCGGACTGCGGGGCGATCCCGGATACGACATCGACGCACTGGTGGACGCCGTCGCCCGGTTCTCGGAAATGGTCGGTGACCTCGCCGACGTCCTTACCGAGGTGGATGTCAATCCGCTCATCGTCGGCCGCACCGGCGCGATCGCCGCTGATGCGCTGGTCGTGATGGAGCACCCCGCAGCAGTAACCGTCTAGAAGGGAGAAACCAAATGGGCAAATGCGCAGAAGAATTCGTCGTCGGGGAAGTGTTCGTCAGCCCCGGTCGCACCGTCACCGAAACGGACGTGGTTCAGTATTCGTGGGTTTCCGGCGATACCAATCCGATGCACACCGACGCCGCATACAGCGCCCGTTCCCCCGTCGGGCAGCGAATTGCCCACGGGACCCTGGGCATGTCCATCTGTACCGGTCTCAGCGCCCGGATGGGCCAATTCGACGGCACCTCGATCGCCGCGCTCGGCGTGGACGAGTGGCAATTCCTCAACCCGATCTTCATCGGTGACACCGTCTATCTGCGCACCACCGTGCTGTCGGCCCGAGTCAGCTCCTCCAAGCCGGACCGCGGTGTGGTGGTCCGGCAGATGGAGTTGCTCAACCAGAACGGGGATGTCACCCAGCGCGGACTGATGAAAACCATGGTCTACAGCAAGGCCGGGCTCGCAGCAGTCGCACTCGACAACAACCGCATCTCGGACACCGAACAGATCTCTGAAGGAGCACATGCATGACCACCGCCACCACCCGATCAGGCGGGCTTGTAAACACCACCGGCCTGTCCGACGAGCAACTCATGATGCGAGAAAGCGTGCTCGACATCCTTCAAGCGACCCTGCCGCTGGACAGCATCCGCGACCTCGACGAGAAGCGTCAATTTCCGGAGGGCGCGTACCAGGCGCTCGCCTCGTCGGGCTTCCTCGGGATCCCGTTCGACGAGGAATTCGGTGGCGCCGGGGGAAGTTACAAGGATCTGACAGTTTTCATGGAAGCCCTTGGCTACCATTACTCCGGGATCGGACAGGGCGTGATGACCACCTTGATCTATGCCGGCGGGCACGTCGCCAAGTTCGGTTCAGACGACCTCAAACGGCGTATCCTGCCGCAGATCATCGAGGGTAAGGTCAAACTCGCGCTGGCGATGTCCGAGCCGGGAACCGGTTCGGACGTGGCCGGGCTGAAGACCAAGGCGGTGCGGCAGGGTGACGGATACGTCCTCTCCGGGGCTAAAGTCTGGATCACGTGCGCTCACGTGGCCGACTACATCGTGGTCATCGCCAAGACCGATCCCACCGCACCGCGCCACCAGGGGCTGAGCACCTTCCTCGTCGACGCCAAGGCGCCGGGAGTGACGATCAACCCGCTGTCCATGCTCGGCCGCCGCACCACCCACGCAAACGAGGTCATCCTCGACAACGTCTTCGTGCCCGAAGCGAATCTGATCGGGGAAGAGAACAAAACCTGGAAGAACATGATGAAGTGCCTCGCCGTCGAGCGGCTGGCGCTGGCCTCCATCTCGGCCGGACACTGCTTCCGCATCACCGAGTACGCCCAGGACTACGCCAAGAACCGCATCCAGTTCGACCGCCCGATCTCCGACTTCCAGGTCAACCAGCACAAGCTGGTCGACATGCGCATCATGGCCGAAACCGCCCGCCAGTCCGTCTACCGGGTCGCCGAACTTCTTGACGCCGGACACGATGCCATCGAGGAGACGTCGATCGCCAAGATCATCTGCACCGAGAACAACTTCAAGTGCGCCGACATCGGCCTGCAGATCCTCGGCGGTGCCGGTTACTCCATGGAATACGACATGCAGATGTTCTTCCGCGACTCCCGCGTGGGCCCGATCGGCGGCGGTACCAACGAGATCCAGCGCAACGTCCTCGCGAAACGGATGGGTCTGTAACTCTTTCGGACCCGGCCGGCGGGAGGCTGGCGGTACACACTGCCGACCGCCGGCCGCGGCCACACCGACCACCGAATCGGGTGCGCCGTTTCCGTAGAGCAGAGAGTGAACGCGCGTTCCGCCAACAGCTTTCGTACCACGCGCGCCGCACTGGACGAGAACTGGACCACGCCCGTCGCGTGGGTCGAGCAATAGCGACCCAGCGACCAGCACTCCCGACGGAGGAATGAATCCGATGCCTTGTACATCTCCCCATTCCGGATCCGGGCCCCTGGCCGGAATCCGGGTTGTCGAACTGCTCTCTCTCGGTCCTGGCGCACACGCAGGAACTGTGCTGGCGGATCTCGGCGCGGACGTCGTACTCGTGGCGCGACCCGGCTGGCTGGCCGCGCAGGGCCAGGGCGCCGACCACACTCGCCGCGGACGCACTCTCGTCGAGGCCGACCTGAAAAGCTCCGGCGATCGGGCGGAGGTGATGGACCTGATCGCGCGGGCCGACGTGCTTCTGGAAGGCTTCCGGCCGGGAGTGACAGAACGGTTGGAACTGGGCCCGCGGGACTGCGCGGACCGGAACCCACGACTGATCTACGCGCGAATGACCGGGTGGGGTCAGGCGGGCCCACGGGCACACCAGGCTGGCCACGACATCAACTACCTGTCCCTGACCGGACACCTGCACGCTATCGCTCGATACAGGGAAAAGCCTATGTCCCCATTGAATCTCGTCGGCGACTACGGCGGTGGCTCGATGTTTCTGTTGCTGGGTATCGTGGCAGCGCTCGTGGAGCGACAGACCTCGGGCCGCGGCCAGACCATCGACGCCGCCATGGTCGACGGCGCCTCCATGCTGGGCCACTGGATATGGGCCATGCTGGCCCGAGATCGTTGGAACGACGTGCCCGGCACCAACATGCTCGACACCGGGCTGCCCTTCTACGACACCTACGAAACCGCCGACGGTCGATTCATGGCGGTCGGGGCGCTGGAACCGCAGTTCTACGCCCAATTCATCGCCGGGCTCGGCCTGCAACCCGGCGACATCCCTGACCAGCACGATACCGACAGATACGACGAACTGCGCCAGATCTTCGCTGGTGTTTTCAGATCCCGAACCCGGGACGAATGGGCAGCGATCTTCTCCGGCACCGATGCCTGCGTGACTCCGATCCTCTCGTACGCGGAAGCGGCTCGGGACCCGCACATGCAGGCCCGGGATACGCTCATCGACCTCGACGGAGTGACCCAACCGGCACCGGGCGCCCCGATTCTCCCGCACCGATCGGCGCGTCCCCGCCGGTCCGCCGCGCGCCATCACGCCTCGCGGTGATGTCTGGGTCGAACCGGTTGCCATGCCATGGGGTGCTCGCCTCGGCTCCCTCGACGTCCCTGCGAAGCAGGTGAGAACCTGAGTGGCGATCGGGCGCGTCCCCACCCCTGCGGCCGCCATACCCGGTCCGTGCCAGGAGGTCGTGAAGCGGACCATGTCGACAACGCGGATCCGGGGTGCCGCGTGGACTCGCGGCGGTTTTCGGCGGTGATGCTCGTCTTCACCTTGACACCCTCACGCAGCAACTATTAGATTGGCCCTACCATTGATGTGGCAGGCATCACATTCGCGTTTCCCTGGTAAAGGTCGCCTCATCGCAGCAGACAGGATTCGGAAGTTTCGAGTACAGGCGGTATCCGCGGACAGAATCTCGGTCGGAATGGCCACTTCGTTGCGTTCCCAACACCGTTGCCGCCCAACACCGTCAGGCACGAGTACAGAGGACCGGCCGACCGGCCTCGCCCATCTCGTTCATCCATCCACGAAGGGACATTTGATGGCCACACCCGACCTCGCCCCACCAGCCAGCGGGGAAACCGACACCATCAGCCGGTCCCGCAGGCGAGCCTGGGGAATGACGACACTGCTCGCCGCGCTGTACGTCATCAACTATGCCGACAAAGCAGTGCTTGGGATCATCGCGCAGCCCCTGGCAAAAGAACTGGGACTGAACGCTTCCCAGATCGGTTTGGTGGGAAGTCTGTTCTTCCTGACCTTCACCATCGGCGGATTTTTCGCCGGTGCGCTCAACCGCTGGCTGACGCTGCGCTGGGCGCTCCTGTTGATCGCCGTGATCTGGGGCGTGGTGATGCTGCCACTGCTGGTCGTCGCGAGCTTCGCGGTCCTGCTGGGAAGCCGACTGCTCCTCGGACTGGCCGAGGGGCCCACCTCGGCATTACTGCACACTGGAGCGTACTCGTGGCATCCGCCGGCCAAACGGGGACTGCCCGGAGCACTGATCTCGTCCGGAGGGTCGCTCGCGAAGATCACGATCGCGCCGTTGCTCGCCTACATCACGGTCACCATGGGGTGGCGGGCAGCGCTCGTCAGCCTGGCGATACTCGGCACCCTCTGGTGTGCCGTCTGGTTGACCCTCTGGTCCGAGGGGCCGTACCTACAAAGCGACACATCACATCCGGACACATCACATCCGGACGTGGCCGAAGCCGACGACGAGCCCACCGTGCCATGGAGCCGCATCTTCCGTACCCGGACCTTCATCAGTGGGGCCCTGCTCGTCATGAGCGTGTATGCGTTGGTCACCGTGGTGCTGACGTGGCTGCCCTCCTACTTCGAGGTCGGCCTCGGATACACCCGGCTACAGGCCGGTTCGATGTTCGCATTTCCCAGCATCGCCGGTCTGGCCATCATGCTCTCGTCTTCGGCGGTTGCCGATCGGCTTTTGACACGAGGCGCTCGCTCGCGGGTTGTGAGAATCATCGTGCCCGCGATCGGAGTGCTGATCTGTGGTGCTCTCCTGTTCGCGTTGCCGATCGTGGCGACGCCGATCGTGGCGGTCCTGATCGTCTCCGTCGGTTATGGGTTGGCTACGTCGGTGTTTCCGCTGCTCAATGCCGCCATCTCGGAAATCTGCCCACCGCGCCAAATCGCCGGAACACTGGGGGCATTCCTCGCGGTCATGGCCCTGGGCGGCCTGATCGCACCGTATGCCACCGGAGTGATCGTGGACGCCGCGAGTTCCCCCGCGGCCGGATACGCGACCGCATTCCGGGCCATCGGATTGGTCGCGGCAGTATGCGCGGTTCTTGCCCTGATACTGGCCAATCCCGAGCGCGACCGGCGTCTCGTCCGCGGACGCTCAACACCCTGACGGGGCGATGACCGACGCGGACGGACATACCGACTGACGATAGCGGCGCCGCCAGGCTGTCGTTGCAGCGGCGCTCTCCCATGTTCCGCAGTCGTCCCGCTGGGTATCGCCGCATGCGCGTCGCTGTCGGCGAATCCGTCTAAAAACCAGATCCCTGCATTCCCATCGATTATGGAGGACGCCCGTGAGAATCCGAAACCGGTCCGATGACCGTCAATCACTCCGCCGGGCCGGCGCACCCACTGCGACCACGGTGCCGGATGGAGCGGGCATGCTGGCCGTGTTGGCTTCGTTCGCTGGTGATCTCGAACTCGATCGGATCCCGGCGGCCGTGCAGGCGCAGGCGTCTCTGAGCCTGCTCGACACGGTGGCGTGCATCGTGGCCGGCGCGCGAGCACCGGAGGCTCAGCAGGTGCTCGCGGCCGAAAGGGCAAGCAGCGTCGGTGGAACCACCCCCGTGCTCACGACCGCGCACCGGCTATCTCCCGAGGCGGCGGCCCGGGTGCACGGCTATTGGGGCGACGTGTTCGAGCTCAACGATCTCACCGGCGGGCATGCCAGCATCGGCGTGATCCCCGCGGTCCTGGCCGCGGCGACGAAGTACCGCAACACCGGTGCCGAGGTGATCGCCGCCACGGTGGCCGGGATCGAAGTGACGTCGCGGATCTATGCGTCCGTCTATCCCACCCTCAAGCCCTATACCGAGGCTGGGCTGGTGATACCCGGCTTGGTCAACGCCTTCGGTGCCGCGGCGGCGGTCGCCCGGTTGGCGAAACTGCCCACCCACACGCTCGGCGAAGCGATGGCGATCGCAGGAACCTTGACCACCTGGTGCCCGGCCGAGGCCATCTTCGGGGACGGTGGCACCGTCAAACCGATGTTGTTCGGGGCTTCTCCCGCAGCCGCGGCGCTTCAGGCTGTCACCTACGCCGCGCACGGCATGACCGGACCGGCCCGGATCCTGGAGAGCAAACTCGGTCTCTTTCGCACGCTGAGTACCGGTGCGGTGCAAGAGTTCGGCACCGGATCCGACGAGTGGCATCTTGCGCGCCCACGCCGCAAACTGCACGCATGCTGCGGATATCTGCACGCCGCCATCGACGCCATCGCCGAACTCCGCGCAAAAGTCGGTCGGGAGACGCTCCTATCCGGTCGAGTCGAGGTCCGCATGCCCGGGTACGTCCTGCCTGCGGTGGCGAAGCCTGCCCTACCGATCTCGGCCAACGACGCGCGATTCCACATCCGGTACGCCGTCGCACTCGCCATGACGGGTACCGATGTAATTCGTCCCGAGCACAGCCTCTACTACCGCGATTTTCTTACCGGTGAGCTGCTCGATGCCTTCGATCGGATCCGGATTGTGGAGGGAACGGCGCTCACGCACTATCACCAGTGCGAGGTTGTCCTGCATACCGCCGACGGCGCCTCGGTAACCATGACGATGAATGGGCCGCGGGGGACCCCGCAGAATCCCCTCAGTGATGACGAGATCCGTGCCAAGGCTCTCAACCTTCTTCGCGGATCGGTGAGCGGTGGTGACACGGAAGGGTTTGTTGATCGTGTCCTCGGAGTCGTCTCCGAGGGTACGATCGACTGGATCGCGGACGACCTGCGTCCCACCGCATGACCCGGCGGACACAGACCGACAGTGCCCGGCCTGGACCTCGACGGCGGCTCGACCTTCCGCGATCCCCGCACAACGACGCTTACACGCCGAGCAGCCGGGAGGATCCCCCACGAGAGAGCAAATGATGTCTGGTGCGCCATTCCGTGGCTGCCCTCACTGTTGAAATTGACCAGTGCCAGTGGCGCCCTGCTTCAACGTCACCAACCCGGCGATCTCACATGTGAAGTGCTTCGCGGACCGTGTTCCTGCTCACGCCGACCTGCTCGGCGAAGTCCCTCTCGCTGGGTAGCTTCGCTCCCGTTTGAGCTCGCCCGACTGGAGACGTTCACGGACCTGCTCGATGATGTAGTCGAAAGGTGTGCCGCGGCCTGCACGCGCGCACCAGGCCGGTCATGACATCAACGACATCGCCCGGACCGGGCACCTACATGCAATCGCGCGATACGGCGAATCACCAATGCCACCACTGAACCTCGTCGGTGACTACGGCGGATCCATGTTCCCGGCGCTGGGCATCGTCGCTGCCGTTGTCGAAAAAAACACCTCCGGCCGCGGTCAGACCGATGCGGCCATGTTCGACGGAGTGAGCATGCTCGGCCACTGGATGTGGGCCATGCGGCCCCGCGGCCGTTGGTCCGACATCCCCGGAACCAACATGCTCGATACCGGGCCCGTTCTACGACGTCTACGAAACATCGGACGGCGGATACATGGCGGTGGGAGCGCTGGAACCGCAATTTTATTCGTCGTTCATCGCCGGCCTCGGCCTCGAACCCGACGAGATATCCGACCACCACGACAGCGATCGGTACGCCGAGCAACGCGAGATCATCTCCCGCACATTCAAAACCGTTCACGGCAGGGATGGGCCGAGATCTTTACCGGCACGGACGCGTGCGTCACGCCGGTTCTATGTACGACGAGGCCGCCCGGGCTCCGCATCTACAGGCCCGAGGCACGATCGTCGAAGTGGAAGGAGTGACTCAGCCCGCCCCAGCCCCGCGGTCTTCTCGTACCGACCGGCGAATCCCCGTCGGACCACCACGAACCGTCACACCCATCGGGTGATTTTTCGACCCCAGCAAGCACGAACTAGCTCAATATAGGTGAGCCACATGAACGCGGCCGGCATTCCAGGGTCGGACGGTCTGGTCTATCACGGCCGTGATTCCACGCGCTCTACCCGCACAGGTGACTGCGAGCCCAGACAGCGCAGAGGACGGACGCACGCCGATGTCCCGTGGGCTCGGCACCTCAGCTGATATTGCAGCGTGAACGGATCACGGCACCGCCTACGCCGGCGCGGACTGTGTTGGGGTAACACCCTCGACCCAACGGTTCTGAAGCTTCGACAAGTACCATTCGAGCTCGGCCGTCGCCGCGACGGCATCACGCTTCCTCAGGGCATCGAGCAACCGGTATCGGGACTCGATGATGTAGTCCTCGGCGTACGGGCCCACTCGCAAAGTCAGGTCGTGTGTCAATTCCAGCAGCGGCTGGATGAGAATCGACAGGATCGGATTGTGTGCCGCATCGGTCAGCTTCTGGTGAAACTCGAGATGAACTTTCATTTTGTCCCGCCAGTGTGTGGCTGCATCAATCGCTGCGGTGCGCTGCACAACCTCCTCAAGAGCGTCGAACTCGGATTCAGTTGCCCGTTCACACACCTTCTCAATGATCAGGCTTTCCACACCAATCCTCGCCTCGGTCAAATCCGACAGCGAGTATTGAGTAAGGGTCATTCCGTCCTGGATCCCCCGGGCCACGGCCTCGGACGTGGAATCCGCAACAAAGGCGCCACCGGTATGTCCCTTCTTGAGGGTCACCAAGCCGGAGATCTCCAGCATTCTCAGCGCTTCGCGTACGGTGTTTCGGCTCACGCCAAGTTGTTCCGCGAATTCGCGCTCACTGGGTAACTTCTCTCCGGGCCGCAGTTCTCCTGATTGGAGGCGGCCACGAACCTGATCGATGATGTCGTCGAAGGCGCGTCGTGTCTTCGCAGGCTCGAATTTCAGCTGCGCACCCATCAGATCCTCCTGTCGCGACGCGCTTGGCTGTGAAGCCCAAGTCGGATCGCGCTGTCTGGTTCAACCATTGACTGTCATGCCTAGTCTAAAGGGTCTACTGGCGAATCAACGCAACACTCGCCGTGCCATCGTCTGAACACCCCCGCCACTCTCATGGGGCTCGAATTGCGGCGGTTCTCGGTCGCTAGCTGTAGCGACCATCGGGACCGCCTTGTCCGTCGCAAACCTGGGTAATCCCACGTGCCGGCGCCCTGGACGAGGACGTCACCGTGTTCGAGCCGGTCGCGACCGCACCCTCTGAGTTTTGCAGATGGATCCAGGTTGGACGATCTTTCCTTTACGGCCTGGAACTGCGGGTATAAGATTGCTTATATAGGAGGTGCGGGGTTATGACGATCATGATGGACCGGGACCGGTTGTTCTCGAGCATGGCCGAGAACCGGGCGCGTGAGGTTGTCGCGCATATCGGTTTTCTCCGTAACCTGCGGCAACTGTACGAGGGCGGGGTCACCCAGACACGGCTGGCGGAGGTCAACGGTGTCAGCCAGCCCGCGATCAGCCAGATGCTCCAGCGCGCCCGCGTCGAGGCGCCGGATGTGCGCCCGGGCACCCACGGCGGCACCGCCTATGAGATCGCCGCGAGGTGCGCGGCCGGCGAGATCGATCCGGCGACGATGCGCGCCGAGCTGATCGGCTGGGAGTACGACAAGCCGATGGCGCCGACCGCATACCCTGAGGTCGACGACGTCCGCCCCCAGACGGAGGGCGGCTTCAACCACCAGGTGGGCCGCGCGCTGACCCACGGGTTCCTTACCGATGAGGACTACGACCTGATCCTCGACGCACTGGCCGACTGACCTGTGCCGACCCACGAATTGGAGGATCGCCGTGCCTTCCTCGCCTCGCTGTCCACCCCCGGCGGCCCGCTGACGATCGACGCCCCGCACGCCACCGTCAACGACCGCCAGTACTTCCGCCGGATCAACGGTGAACCGATCCCCACCCGAGTACGGTTGCGGCTGCACGAGCGGATCCTCGCGGACTGGCGCAGCTCCCGCACGCAGGTCCGCCGAGACTGGGTTTCGATTCTGATGGCTGGCCCGCCCGGCGCCGGCAAGTCCACCGCCCAAGCACATCTGGTGGGGGAGCGCCCGCAGGGGTGGCGGCATCTGGATGCGGATGAGTTCTAACTCCGCCTCCTTCAGGCGGCCGTAGAGGACGGCTCACTGCAGGAACTGCTACCCGAGGAGCTTCAGGCAGCGCCCGGCGGCCGAGCAGGTTCTATCCGAACGAGCTGTCCGCGCTGGTACATGTCGAGTCGAATCTTCTGCTCGAAACAGCTGTGGCACAGTCGTTGTCGTTGGGGGAGAACGTGATCATCGACGGCACTATGGCCTGGAAGCCGTGGGCGACCGAGCTGGTCACCCGGCTCGAGCGGGAGCACTACACAATCCACCTCGCGGACGTCGAAGCCTCCCGGGACGTTGCCGCCGCCCGGATCGTGCGCCGATGGCGGCAGGGCCTGACTGCCGCACTGACGGCGTCCGGCGATGACCCGGCCGCCGGGATGGGTGGGCGGTGGCTCCCGATCTCGGCCGTCGACCGACTGTTCACCGACACACGACTGCCGGACGGGAAACCGCTGCACGGTCGGTCCGTCAGCGAGGTCAACGCCCGTGAGGTCAGCGAGGAATCCCAGGCCGTCACCCGCTACGACCTCTACCGCACCCTCGCGGTGGACCGGGGTCCGAAGCACATCGAACGCCGTGAACGCACCGCGGGTGGGCAACTCGAACGAACGTGGAGGAGTGCAACGGACACCGAGGACGCGGCTCGGACACCGGAGCCCGAGGTCGACCGTATGTGACTGA
>SEEV01000238.1 GCA_004211695.1 Rhodococcus sp. (in: high G+C Gram-positive bacteria) | reverse complement strand
GCGGCGTTCTGCGCCGGTCTGCTGCGGGCGCAGCCGATGGGGTTCTACTCGCCGCAGTCGCTGGTGGCCGACGCCCGCAGGCACGGGGTGCAGGTGCACGGCGCGGACATCAATGCGAGCCTCGCGCACGCCACCGTCGAGGCGGGCGGGACAGAGGTGCGTCTCGGACTCGGGGAGGTGCGGCACATCGGTGCCACGCTGGCCGAGCGGATCGTCGAATCCCGCGGCGACGGAGGGCCGTTCACGTCGTTCCTCGACCTCACCGGCCGGGTGGAACTGACCACGGCGCAAGCCGAATCGCTGGCTACCGCAGGTGCTCTCGACAGTTTCGGGATCTCCCGGCGGGAGGCGTTGTGGGCGGCGGGCGCCGCGGCGGGCGAGCGCCGCGACCGGCTGCCGGGGATCGGGGCGTCGACCCGCGCGCCGACCCTGCCGGGGATGAGCGATCTCGAACTGGCCGCGGCGGACGTGTGGGCAACCGGGGTATCGCCGGACACGTACCCCACCCAGTTCCTGCGCCCGCAACTCGACGCACTCGGGGTGGTCCCGGCGGCGCACCTGCTCGAGGTGCCCGACGGCGACCGGGTCCTGGTGGGTGGGGCGGTGACACACCGGCAGCGTCCGGCGACGGCGGCGGGGGTCACGTTCATCAACCTCGAGGACGAGACCGGGATGGTCAACGTGGTGTGCTCGGTGGGTCTCTGGGCGAAATACCGCAAGCTGGCCAACACGGCGCCCGCGTTGCTGGTGCGCGGCAAGGTGCAGAACGCGGAGGGCGCGGTGACGGTGGTGGCGGATCGGCTGCAGCTGATGGATTTGCGGGTGTCCGCCACATCCCGGGACTTCAGGTGAGCTGGCACCGCTAGCATTCGGACATGAGGAGATACGTCTTGTCGGCGATCGTCGTGGCTTCGCTGGCGCTCGCGGGGTGTGGCGGTTCCGGCAGCGACTCCTCCCAACCGACTCCCGCCCCCTCGCCCGGGGATGCGAGTCAGATGGAAATCGGTGGCGCGGTGCAGCAACCCGCGAAAGACCAGGCGCCCACCGGCCGTCAGGAGATCATCACCGGCCAGGTCGCGATCACCGCCGACGACCCGGTGGCCGTCGGCAGGCAGATCGTGGACAAGGTCGACGACCTGGGCGGACGCGTCGACCAGCTCACCGAGCAGCCCGGCTCCGACGACCAGGATGCGAGCAGTTCCCTGACCATCCGGGTGCCCGCCGATTCGCTCACCCGGACATTGGACGATCTGCGGGAGCTGGGGAAGGTCACGAGCGTCAGCGTCACGAAGAGCGACGTGACGATGCAGTCGCAGGATCTCGATGCCCGGATCGGCGCGCTGACGGCGTCCGTCACCCGGTTGCAGGCGCTCATCACCTCGGCGGCGAACACCGCGGATCTGATCGAGGCCGAGAGTGCGTTGTCGGAACGTCAGGGGGAACTCGACAGTCTGACCGCCCAGAAGCGGTCACTGAGCGACCAGGTGGCACTGGCCACGCTCACGATCGACGTCACCGCCACGGATGCCGCTCAGCCGAGCCCCGGCCCGGACAACTTCTGGGAAGGAATCGTCGCCGGCTGGAATGCCCTGCTGTCCGCGATCAAGGGCGCCGCCGTCGTCGTGGGGGCGCTCATTCCCTGGTTCGGATTCGTGGCCGTCATCGCACTGATCGGGTACGGCGCGTACCGTCTGCGCCGGATGTCCAACAGGCCGCCCGGCCCGCCGTCGGGTCCGGCGGCGGAACGAGAAGAGGCGAAGACGCAATGATCGAAGTCGACCTGAATGCCCTGGACGGCGCATTGGCGTCGGGTGCGCCCGTCATCGACGTGCGCGAGGCCGACGAGTACGCGCAGGCGCGGGTGCCGGGGGTGACGCTGATTCCGCTCAGTGAGTTCGTCGCGCGCGTGGACGAGATCCCGGACGCCGAGGTCGTCTACGTGATCTGCGCGGTGGGTGGCCGGAGCCTGCAGGCCGCGGAGTACCTGAATGCGCGGGGAATCAACGCCGTGTCGGTCGCGGGCGGGACGTCTGCATGGATGCAGTCGGGACGCCCCGTGGAGTCGGGCGCCTGACTGGTCGTCAGCGGGTGACGCTGTAGGCGTGGACCCGGTTCCGGGCGGCACGCTCGCCCACCAGGCCGGCGGCGTGCCGCAGCGTGTTGGCCGCAACGGTGCCCCAGATCAGGAGCAGAGCGCACCACAGGGTGACGCCTGCACCGACGACGACGACCGAATCCAGTGCGACGCCCAGCGAGTTCGCGCCCAGCGCGCAGGTGCCGACGGGGAACGTGAAACTCCACCAGCTCGGAGCGAACGTCAGGCCGCGCCGAAAGGCGGTGGCGGTCATCGTGACGAGGGCCGCGAGGGCGAGGACTCCGATCGCGCCGACCGTGGTCCCGTAGACCACGCCCACCGAATGCAGCCAGGCGTGGCCGGAGGCGGCGCCGAGCAGATTGATCGCGGCCACCGACTGTCCGATGACGCCGAGCGGAATCCACAGCGTGGGGAGGAGCGGGAGGTCGGGGAGGCCGCTCCGCACCAGGTGGCTCCCGACGACGGCGGCGACGGCCAGCGCGGCGCTCAGCGCCAGCGCGAACAGTGCGTAGCAGACCACGAGCAGCGCGATCCGCGGAGTGCCTTCCGGAAGATGCCGGACCAGTGCGGCCCCGGTGGCGGCCGACACCATCGGCGGCACGACGGGCATGAGCCAGGACGGCACCGGGGTCACCTGGTGGGGCCGGGTCAGCCGGCGTGCCATGACGGCGTAGGTGACTAGTCCGAGGGCGGTCCCGATCGTCCACAGGGTGGCCGAGACGGGGAGGGCGACGCCGCCGAGAAGTTCGTGGCCCGCCGATCCGGTGGCGGCACCGACCGTCAGCAGGGCCATCGCCACGGCCCCGTAGAACGGGAACATCGTGTGACTCCGGGCGTCGGCGAGGGCGTCGTCGCGGCGACGGATCCAGTGCCGCGCCAGTGCGGTCGTCAGCCCGGCGAGCAGCGTCACGGCGATCAGCCAGAAGATCTCGGACACCGTATGGGCCACGAGAACCTCGGCGGGAAATGCCGCGGCGACGACTGCGACGATGCCGGTGCCCATCACTGCTGCGAACCAATTCGGGGTCATACCAGAAGCCTGCCGTCACCTCGTCGTGGCCGGTAGAAGGCTTGTCATTGAATGCCCACAAATCGCGTTTGTGGGACTAGCCTTGGGTTGTGCCGCTGTCTCCCCGTGTTCCCGAACTCAGTGCCCTCGACGTCCTGCTGTCCGTCGAGCGGCTCGGAAGCATGGGTGCGGCGGGCCGTGAACACGGGCTCAGCCAGCAGGCCGTCAGCGCACGGGTGCGTTCGGCCGAGCGCCAGTTCGGCATCAAGGTGTTCAGCCGCGGTGCCAGCGGGGTCCGACCCACGTCCGAGGGCGCCCTGATCCTCGAATGGGCGAGCCACATCCTCGCCACGGCCGAGGAACTGGCGTCGGGGGTCGCGGCCCTGCGCGGCGAGCGGCAGGCCGGGTTGACGGTGGCGGCCAGCATGACGATCGCCGAGTACCTCGTTCCCGGGTGGACCGTCGCGATGCGGCGCAAGTACCCGAACGTGGTCACCAACGTGCGCCTGCTCAATTCGTCCGAGGTCACCGCCCGGGTGTTGTCCGGTGAGGCGGATCTCGGATTCGTCGAAGGCCCGGACATTCCGGCGGGACTGCAGGTGCGGGAGATCGGCCGCGACCACCTGGTGGTCGTGGTGCCGCCGGAGCATGAGTGGGTCCGCCGATCACCGATTCCCGTGTCCGAACTGGCCGCGACGCCGATGATCCAGCGCGAGTCCGGTTCCGGAACGCGCACCACCCTGGAGAACGCGGTGCCGCAGTGCGTCCCGCCGTTGCTGGAGTTGACGTCGTGCACGGCGGTGAAGGCCGCGGTCGTCGCGGGCAACGCGCCGGCGGTGCTGTCGTCGTTGGCGGTCGCGGCCGACCTGACGGACGGCCGGCTGGCCTCCGTCCAGGTGGAGGGCCTGACCCTTCCGCGTCGGCTTTCCGCCGTGTGGGATCCGGTGCGCGGCGTGCAGGGTGCGGCGCGGGACTTCCTGGACATTGCCCTCGGCGCGGCCGCCGGCGTCGCGGCGGCGGGCGCCGGGGTTACAGCGCAGCCCCGCTGAATCCGTGCTGGCGCCACGCCTCGTAGGTGACGAGGGCGGCGGCGTTGGACAGGTTCAGTGATCGCCGGCCGGGCAGCATCGGGATGCGGAGCCGTTCCGTGATGTGCGGATCGGCCAGCACCTCCGCCGACAGTCCGGTGGGTTCCGGGCCGAACAGCAGGACGTCGCCCGGCTGGTAGGCGATGTCGGCGTACGACACGGTGGCGTGCGCGGTGAAGGCGAACACCCGCGCGGGTTCGACCGCCGCCCAGGCTGCCTCCAGGTTCTCGTGCACGGTCACCGACGCGAGGTCGTGGTAGTCGAGACCGGCCCGTTTGAGTTTTGGCTCGGACAGATCGAATCCGAGCGGACCCACCAGGTGCAGTTCGCAACCGGTGCCCGCCACCATGCGGATGGCGTTGCCGGTGTTGGGTGGGATTCGGGGTTCGTGGAACATCACTCGGAACACCCGCACAGCTTAGGGCCACACGTCGAGACGGCATGATGGACGCATGGATCCGTTAGAAGAGGTGGTGGGTGAGGACTTCGGCGACGCACGACTCCCCGCGCAGAACTGGCAGCGACGGCACTACACGAAATGTAATTTCCGCGACGCCGACCTGAGCGAACTGCGCACCGAGTCGGTGATCTTCACCGACTGCGATTTCACCGGAGCCGACCTCGCCGAGTCACATCACGTGGGCACGGCGTTCCGGTCCTGTTCGTTCACGAGAACGACGCTGTGGCACAGCGAGTTCCGTAATTGCAGCTTCCTCGGCTCCGAGTTCGACCACTGCCGGCTGCGCCCGATGGTGTTCGACGAATGCGACTTCACGCTCGCGTCGATGGGCGGCGCCGATCTGCGCGGACTCGATTTCACGGACTGCCGGTTCAGGGAAGCCAACCTCGTCCGCACCGACCTGAGCCGGGCCGTGCTCCGGTCGGCGGATCTGCTCGGAGCCCGCACCGGTGGCGCGAAATTCGACGGCGCCGACCTGCGCGGCGCGCACGTCGACGCGAACCTGTGGACGGCCGCCTCGCTGGACAAGACGCAGATCGAACTCACCCAGGCCATCGCCTACGCGACGGCCAACGGCCTCGTGGTGGAACCGACCTGACGTGCGTATGGCGAACCTGAGAGAATGGGGCACGTGACTGCAACGATCCTCGATGGCAAGGCGACCCGCGACGAGATTTTCGAAGACCTGAAGGTGCGGGTGAGCGCCCTGAAGGAGAAGGGCATCACGCCCGGTCTCGGCACCGTTCTGGTGGGGGACGACCCGGGGTCGGCCGCCTACGTGCGCGGCAAGCACAACGACTGCGCCAAGGTCGGGATCACGTCGATCCGCCGCGACCTGCCCGGCGACATCACGCAGGAGAAGCTCGACGCCACCATCGACGAGCTCAACGCGAACCCGGACTGCACCGGTTACATCGTGCAGTTGCCGCTGCCGAAGCAACTCGACGAGAACGCCGCCCTCGAGCGCATCGACCCCGACAAGGACGCCGACGGCCTGCACCCGGTCAACCTGGGCCGGCTTGTGCTGGGCAAGGAGGCGCCGCTTCCGTGCACGCCGCGCGGCATCCTGCACCTCCTGCGCCGGTACGAGGTCCCGATCGAGGGGGCGCACGTCGTCGTCGTCGGTCGCGGCGTCACCGTCGGCCGCCCGATCGGTCTGCTGTTCACCCGGCGCAGTGAGAACGCCACCGTCACCCTCTGCCACACCCGGACCCGGGACCTCGGAGCCGAGGTCCGGCGCGCCGACATCGTGATCGCGGCGGCAGGTGTTCCAGGGCTGGTGACTGCCGACATGGTCAAGCCCGGCGCGGCGGTACTCGATGTGGGCGTGAGCCGCACCGAGGACGGACTGCGCGGCGACGTGGCGGCGGACGTCGCCGAGGTCGCCGGTTTCCTGTCCCCGAACCCCGGTGGTGTCGGACCGCTCACCCGCGCCTTCCTGCTGACCAACGTCGTGGAGCGGGCCGAGCGTGTCGCAGCGTCTCTCGGCTGAGATGGCCGACTGGGGGCAGTTCGCGAAGAAGAACCTGCCGATGCTGGCAGTCCTCGTCGTCATCGCCGTGGCCGTCGTGTTCGTGCTCGCGGATCGGTGGCGGCGAGGAGCGTTCGTGTTCGGCGTCGCCACCCTGCTGGCGGCGGTCTTCCGGTTGACGATGCCGTCGGAGCGTGTCGGACTGCTCGCGGTGCGCAGCAAGCCTTTCGACGTGGGGGCCCTCGTGGCCGTCGGCGGCGCGATCGTGTGGCTGGCCGTGTCGATCGACCCGCTCGGAACCGACTAGCGGTCCGAGCAGGCGTCGCCGGGCGCCGGGGTCAGCGCCCGGCGCGTGCCAGTTGCATCGTCTCGGACAGCAGCTTCGCGACGGCGGCGGCCTCGGTGAGGAACCCGTCGTGGCCGTCCCTCGAGTTGAGTACCCGAAGACCGTCGCAGGTGGGGATGTCGTTGGCCAGATCCTCCTGCAGGCGGATCGGGTAGAGGCGATCGGAGTCGACTCCGCCGACGATGACGGGGGCGGTGATCGTGGCCAGCGCGGCGGCGATGCCGCCGCGTCCGCGACCCACGTCGTGCCGGTTCATGGCCTCCGACAGCAGCACGTAGGTGCCCGGATCGAACCTGCCGACCAGCTTGTCGGCCTGGTGCTGGAGGTAGCTCTCGACGGCGTACCGTCCGCCACGCCACGGATCCTCGCTGTCCTGCGGAGAGTTCGCGAACCGGGAGTCGAGTTCGCTCTCGCTGCGGTACGTGAGGTGCGCGATCCGGCGGGCGATGCGCAGTCCGCTGCGGGGGACCCGGCCGGTGCCGTGGTAGTCGCCGCCCAGCCAGTCGGGGTCGCTGGTGATGGCCTCGATCTGGGTGGTCTGCGTGCCGATCTGGTCGGCGGTCGCGCGGGCACCGACGGCGAGGACGAGCGCCGTCGCGATCTGGTCCGGGTAGGTGACGGCCCACTCGAGTGCGCGCATCCCGCCCATCGAACCGCCGACGACGGACGCCAGCTTCTCGATGCCCAGCAGGTCGGTGAATTTCTTCTCGGCGGCGACCTGGTCGCGGATGGAGATCTCCGGGAAGCGGCTGCCCCACGGGCGACCGTCCTCGGCGATCGAACCGGGACCGGTGGTACCGCGGCAGCCACCGAGGACGTTGGTGGCGACGACGCACCACTCGTCGGTGTCGATGGGGGCGCCCGGCCCGACCATTCCCGTCCACCAGCCGGGGGAGGGGTGTTCGTCGGTGACGGGTCCGGTGACGTGGGAGTCGCCGGTGAGGGCGTGCTCGACGAGGACCACGTTGTCCCGGTTCGGGGACAGTTCACCCCACCGCTGCACGGCGAGCGTCACCGACGGGATGATCTCCCCGCTCTCGAGTTCGAGAGGTCCGATGTCGACGGTGCCGAGACGTCCGTCCGCCACGGGCAGGTTCTGTATTGCGCTCACGGTCAAGACGCCGCCGCCGTAATTCCGGTTTCGATATCGGCGATGATGTCGTCGATCCCTTCGATGCCGACAGCCAGGCGGACCAGCCCGGGAGTGACGCCGCTCGCGGCCTGCTCCTCGGGGGACAGCTGGGCGTGTGTGGTGGACGCCGGGTGGATCACCAGCGAGCGCACGTCGCCGATGTTCGCGACGTGGCTGTGCAGAGTCAGCGCGTTGACGAACTTCTTGCCCGCCTCGATGCCGCCGGCGAGTTCGAACGTCACGATGGCGCCGGCCCCCCTCGGCGCGATCTGCTTCGCCCGGTCGTGCCAGGGCGAGGACGCGAGCCCGGCGTATCCGACGGACACGACCTCCGGCCGCGCCTCGAGGTACTCGGCGACGGCGGTCGCGTTCGACACGTGCCGTTCCATCCGCAGGCTGAGAGTCTCGATGCCCTGCGAGATGAGGAACGCGTTGAACGGGGAGATCGCCGACCCGAGGTCGCGCAGCAACTGTACGCGCGCCTTGAGGGCGTAGGCGGGCGGTCCGAGTTCGGAGAAGACGACGCCGTGGTAGCTCGGGTCGGGGGTGGTGAAGCCCGGGTGCCGGCCCTGGCTCCAGTCGAACGTGCCGCCGTCGACGATGACCCCGGCGATCGCGGTGCCGTGGCCGCCGAGGTATTTGGTGGCGGAGTGCACCACGATGTCCGCGCCGTGCTCGAGTGGGCGGATCAGGTAGGGGGTGGCGACCGTGTTGTCGACGATCAGCGGGATCCCGCGCTGGTGCGCGACCCCGGAGATGCCGGGCAGGTCGAGAACGTCGTTCCGCGGATTGGAGATGGTCTCGCCGTAGAACGCCTTCGTGTTGTCGCGGACCGCATTCTTCCACTGCTCGAGGTCGTCGGGGTCTTCGACGAACGAGACCTCGATGCCGAGCTTGGGCAGCGTGTAGTGGAAGAGGTTGTAGGTGCCGCCGTACAGCCGCGGGCTGGAGACGATGTGGTCGCCCGCCTCGGCGAGGTTCAGGATCGCGAACGTCTCGGCGGCCTGCCCGGACGCGAGGAGGAGTGCGGCGACGCCGCCCTCGAGGGCGGCGATGCGCTGCTCGACCGCGTCCTGGGTGGGGTTCATGATCCGGGTGTAGATGTTGCCCGGCTCGGCCAGACCGAACAGAGCGGCAGCGTGATCGGTGCTGTCGAACGTGTACGAGGTGGTCTGGTAGATCGGCAGCGCCCGCGCCTTGGTGGTCGCGTCGGACGTCTGCCCGGCGTGGATCTGCTTGGTTTCGAACGACCAGTTCTCGGTCATGTGCTGTCTACTCCAGTGTTCTGACGAGGCGCGAACGACGAGCTGGTTCGTTCGCGCGCAGGGCTTGTCTGGGGTCTATCTACGACAACAACAACACATCATGAACCTCCGATGTCGGACCCGCGCTTGTCACCCGACTGTTGTACGAATCAGGGAACCAGGTCATCACCCGGGGCACCCCACCGCGGTGGAGGGTTGCCGGCCAGCTAGCCGGGGCTCGTTGCTGGCACTCATGACCTGTGGTGAATCTTAGCGGCTGGGGTGGAACGACCGGAAACGGCACCGATCAGGCCCGCTAGCAGGGAAAAGTTACCCGCGAGTAGGAACAGGTTGCGCGGCCCCACATGTTGCGCGCCCCGCGCATAGCAGTACGCTTGTCTTGTTTAGGCGCGGTCCCCCAGCGGCCGCCTCGACCGTCTACGTTTGATAAGCGAACCGTTCGCGGACCCACTCACGAAGTGCGCCCGCAACCGTGTAACCAGGGAAACTTCCTAGGAGGACGCGAAGCACCCATGTCCAAAATCAAGGTTGAGGGCACCGTCGTCGAACTCGACGGCGACGAGATGACACGCATCATCTGGCAGTTCATCAAAGACAAGCTGATCCATCCCTACCTGGATGTGAACCTCGAGTACTACGACCTCGGCATCGAGTACCGGGACGAGACCGACGACCAGGTGACCGTCGATGCAGCCAACGCCATCAAGAAGCACGGCGTCGGCGTCAAGTGCGCGACCATCACCCCGGACGAGGCACGCGTCGAGGAGTTCGGCCTCAAGAAGATGTGGCGGTCGCCCAACGGCACCATCCGCAACATCCTCGGTGGCACGATCTTCCGCGCGCCGATCATCATCTCCAACGTTCCGCGACTGGTTCCGGGCTGGACCAAGCCGATCATCATCGGCCGTCACGCCTTCGGCGACCAGTACCGCGCCACCGACTTCAAGGTTCCCGGCCCCGGCAAGGTGATGATCACCTACACGCCCGAGGACGGCAGTGAGCCGATCGAGCACGAGCTGGTGAACTTCCCCGAGGGCGGCGGCGTCGTTCAGGGTCAGTACAACTTCACCAAGTCCATCGAAGACTTTGCGCGCGCCTCGCTCAACTACGGCCTGCAGCAGAACTACCCGGTGTACCTGTCGACGAAGAACACGATCCTCAAGGCGTACGACGGCGCGTTCAAGGACATCTTCCAGCACGTCTACGAGACCGAGTTCAAGTCGGAGTTCGACGCGGCAGGCCTCACCTACGAGCACCGCCTCATCGACGACATGGTCGCGTCGGCGCTCAAGTGGGAGGGCGGCTACGTGTGGGCCTGCAAGAACTACGACGGCGACGTCCAGTCCGACACCGTCGCGCAGGGCTTCGGTTCGCTGGGTCTGATGACCTCCGTGCTGCTGACCCCGGACGGAAAGACGTGTGAGGCCGAGGCCGCACACGGCACCGTGACGCGTCACTTCCGTCAGCACCAGCAGGGCAAGCCGACGTCCACCAACCCCATCGCGTCGATCTTCGCGTGGACCCGTGGACTCGAGCACCGCGGCAAGCTGGACAA
>SEEV01000015.1 GCA_004211695.1 Rhodococcus sp. (in: high G+C Gram-positive bacteria) | reverse complement strand
GACAGGTCCGCGGCAACGCGGACCGCGAACTTGCCGGTGGAGAAGACGGCGGCGCCGGCCTCGCCGAACGGGCCTGCCTCGTCGAGGGTGGCCCGCAGCAGATCGGACTTGCTGGCCATCGTGCCCAGGGTCGGCGAGACGTTGAGCGCCACCGCGATCATGTTGTCCGCGTTCTGTTCCAGGACGTCGCCGGAGTTCCTCGACACGACGAGCGAGGCGGCGAGGAAACCGGTGAAGCTGTCGGTGTTCTCGCCGAGGGTGTTCGACAGAGACACCGCGGCGTCCATGGTGGCGAGGACGTCCGGTGCGGCCGCGGCCAGCTGCTCACTGATCCGGGCGATCTGCGGCGCACGCTCCGCGACCGAATCGGCGAGAGGCGCGGTCGACGTCGCCACCGTGTGGAGGCTGTCGATCGTGTGCCCCAGTTGCTCGCCGCGGCCGCGTAACGCGTCGGCGACGGCGCTGAGTGCGGCCTGCATCTGCTCGGGCTTCACCCGCGACAGCATGTCGTAGACCTTCGAGTACAGGTCGTACATCTGGACGGTCTCGGCCGAGGTGTCGGGTTGCAGGCGCGCGCCTGCCTCGAGTCGGGCGCCACCGGTTCCGGCGGTCGACACCAGCTCGACGGTCTGGTCGCCGAACAGCGTGCGGGGCACGACCCGCACCTGGACGGATGCAGGGATGTGGCGCATCTGTTCCGGGCGGAGGCTGATGTCCATGCCCGTCTCGTTCATTCCGGGGTCGACACTCGACACGGTTCCGACGGTCGCCCCCTTGTAGGACACGGTGGTGTGCGACTTCACTGCACCGGCGTCGGCCGGAAGCGTCGCAGTCACCACGGGATCGGTGACGATCGCACCGGTGCCTAAACCGACCAGCAGTGCCGATCCCAGGATCAGGACGGCCACTCCGATCACCCCCCGCACGGCGAGTGCGCCGGTGCCCGGTCCCCCCGGGCGGCCGCGCATCACGGCAACCCCAGTGCGGGGGCGGACGGGACGAGGCCCCACAGCGAGAGCGTCAGCAGCAGATCGACGATGCCGATGGCGAGGATGCTGGTACGCAAGGCACGTCCGGCCGCGCGGCCGACGCCCTCGGGGCCGCCGTACGCGTGATACCCGTACGAGCAGTGCACCAGCGCGATGATCGTCGCGAACACGACGGCCTTGACGAACGAATACACGACGTCGGTGGGGGTGAGCATGAGATGGAAGTAATAGTCGTAGGTTCCGGCCGACTGCCCGCTGAACGTGACGATCACCAGCCGTGAAGCCAAGTAGGACGACAGCAGCCCGACGACGTACAGCGGGACCACACAGATCAGGCACGAGACGAGTCGTGTGCTCGCGAGGAACGGCAGCGACCGGATCGCCATGGCGTCGAGCGCACTGATCTCCTCCGAGATGCGCATGGCGCCGAGCTGGGCGGTGAACCCGGTCCCGACCTTCGCCGCGAGCGCGATGCTGGCGATCACGGGCGCGAGTTCACGGGTGTTGAGGATCGCCGACAGGAGCCCGGACAGGGAACCCATGCCGAGCAGGTCGAGCCCCCGCAGTCCCTCGATGCCCACCTGAGTGGCGGCGACGGCGGACATCGCAAAGACGACACCGATCGCGCCGCCGCCGGCGAGCAGCGTCGCGCCGCCGAAACTGATGTCGCCGATCTGACGCATGATGTGCCGCCAGTACTTCACGATCGCGAGCGGGACTCCGGCGATCACACTGCCGTAGAACGTGAATTCGCGCCCCAGTCCCGTCATCAGGTCGAGTGGCTGGCGGGCCCGGGCCCGCACCCAGTGAGCGGCAGGCCATCGAGTGCTCACGACCATCAGTAACCACCTACCGGGACGACGAGCACGGAATAGAGCTGACTGAGCACGGTGTTGACGATGAAGACGAGGATGAACGCGAGCACCACGGCCTCGTTGACGGCGTCGGCGACACCACTCGGGCCGCCCTTGGCGTGCAGCCCCTTGAAACTGGCGACGAGCGCCGACGTCACCGCGAACGCCATCGATTTGACGAGGGCGACCACGAAATCCGACAACCGCGTGTACTGGGACAGCGCGGTGAGAAAGCTGCCCGCCGAACTGTTCTGGACGACCACCTGGAAGAGGAAGCAAGCCGACACTCCGACGGCAGTGACCATCGCGCACAGTGCGACGCCGACGATCACCGACGCGAGCACTCGCGGGACCACGAGCCGCTCGATCACGTTGAGCCCGAGGACCTCCATGGCCTCGACCTCTTCGCGGATCGTGCGCGAGCCGAGGTCGGCACAGATCGCGGACCCTCCGACCCCGGCCAGCATCAGCGCGCACACCAGGGCGGAGGCCTGCCCGACGATCACGAACCCGACCACCGCCCCGGTGTACCCCTCGGCGCCGAGCTGCCCGGCGAGGCTGCCGATCGTGACGGCGATGAGTACTCCGATGGGGATCATCAGCAGCAGGGCGGGCGCCGACGTGACCGACGCGATCCGCCAGGCCTGGTCCAGCAGTTCCCGCCAGGCCAGCTTGCGCCGCACCAGAACTCGCACCGCGGCCACCGTGGTCGCGATCGAGAATCCGATGAGTGCGCCGACTTCGTTGGCGAAGTGGCTCACAGGCCCTTTGGCGGGTGGCAACTCGAATGTCACGCGGTCCTCCCCCGGTGCCGGGTCACCACGATCGGTGACCGGCGTCCGAGAATGTGGGAATCGGGGTCAGACGACCGCGACGTCGTTCGCGCCGTGGGCTTTTCGGAGATCACCCTTGACGACCTTGCCGCTGGCATTGCGCGGGAGGGCGTCGACGACGACGACGTCTTTCGGATGCTTGTACCGGGCCAGCTTGTCTTCGAGCCACGCAGCGAGTTCGTCGACGGTGAGGGCGTCGCCGTCGTCGTCGAGTGCCACGATCGCGACGGGCACCTCGGTCCACTTGGGGTGCGGCCGGCCGACGACGGCGGCCTCCCGGATCCGCGGGTGCGAGAACAGGACGTTCTCCACCTCGGCGCAGTAGATGTTCTCGCCGCCGGAGATGATCATGTCCTTCTTGCGATCCACGACGTAGACGAAGCCTTCCTCGTCCTGCCGCACGAGGTCGCCGGAGTGGAACCATCCACCGGCGAACGCGTCCGCAGTGCCGGCCGGGTTCTGCCAGTAGCCCTGCATCATCGTCGGGCCGCGGTACACGATCTCGCCGACGGTGCCGGGTGCGACGTCCTTCATCTCGTCGTCGACGATGCGCGTCTGGATGGTCGGAACGGGTTTGCCCACCGAACCCAGTTTGCGGATCGCGTCGTCGCCGTCGAGGACACACGTGATCGGTGACATCTCGGTCTGTCCGAACACCGCCACGACGAGCGCGCGCGGGAACGTCTCCGCCATGGCGCGCAGCACCGTGTCCGATGCGGGTGCCGCGCCCCAGCTGATGACGCGGAGCGCGAGGTCGCGGCCCGCCACGGTGGGGTCTGCGCAGACGGCCTGCCACTGCACCGGCACGAGGAACACCGTCGTGATCCGCTCCCGCTCCCACACGTCGAGCATCTCGGTGGGGTCGAACGCCTTGAGGGGGTGGATCACGGTCGTGCCGCCCAGCATGAGCATCGGCGCCACGGAACCGAGCGCGGCGACGTGGAATACCGGGGACGCGAGGAAGCCGATGTCGTCGCCCCGGTCGTAGCGCATGGCCCGGATGCAGGTGATGGACTGGCCGACCATGTTGGAGTGCGACAGCACCGCACCCTTGGGAGTGCCGGTGGTGCCGGATGTGTAGAGGATGAGCGACGGCGTGTCTTCCGGGAGGTCGACGGGAGCGAACGCGGGGCCCTCCTCCGCCACGAGTTCCTCGTATCCGAGAACGTCGCCTTCGGTCTCGGCGCCCATCACGACCGTGAGACCCAGGTCGGGGACATCCTGTCGCACAGCGGAAACGAGAGGCGCGAGTGCCGGTTCGGTGAAGACGGCCCGCGCGCCGGAGTCCCGCGCGATGTAGGCGACCTCGGGCGGCGTGAGCCGGAAGTTGACCGGCACCGCGATCGCCCCGAGCGCGTTGATCGCGAGAACCGCCTCGAAGAATTCGGTGCGATTGAGTGTGAGCAGCAGGACGCGGTCGCCGAAGTTCACGCCGCGACGGGACAATGCCCCCGCCAGCGCCTGCGAACGCTCGTGCAGCGCACGCCAGGACGTGCTCTGCCCGAGAAAGCGGAACGCCGGGTGGTCGGGCTTCGTCTCCGCGTGGGTGGCAACCCAGTTGTTCCAGTGGTTGCGGCGGGATTGCAGTGGCTGCGTGAGCAGCTCGCTACGTGATGACATGAGGTGGTGGTCCCTTCGCTGTACTCGAATTCGCCCCTCGGACGTCCGCCCGCGGCCCGCTCGGAGGCTGTGACGAGTATTACAGATCTCGACGTCTATCGGAACAGTCTTGTTAACCGCAATTCGCATCGGGCCCGGACTGTCAGGCCCCGAAGTTCGGTGGACGTTTGGTCAGCATCGCCGTGACGCCTTCGAGGAAGTCCGGAGAGCGGAGCAACTCCGCCTGGCCGGTCTTCTCCCGGTCCAGCGCCCCGTCCAGGGCCGTCAGCGTGGATGCCGTGAGCGCCCTCTTGGTCAGCTCGATGGCCCGGCGCGGACCGCGCGCCAGCCTGGCCGCGACGGCGTCGACGTGCGCTGCGAGTCCATCGGCCGGCAGCACACCGGCGACCAGGCCCTCGCTCGCCGCCTGCAGTGCGGGCAGCCGTTCACCGAGCAGCGCCATCCGGGTAGCCCGCGCCCTGCCGATCGATGCGGCGATCAATGCGCTGGAACCACCGTCCGGCATGAGCCCGATGTTGACGAACGCGAGGAGGAGGTACGCGTCCTCGGAGGCGTACGTCAGGTCTGCCGTCAGCGCGATGGAGGCGCCGACACCGACGGCGGCGCCGCCCACCTGCGCGATGACCGGAACCGGCAGATCCACGATGGCACGGATCACTCGGGCGGCCGAGTCCATCACCACCTCCGGTGGGGCCTCCCGACCTCCTGCCGCGGCGGCAGCCGCGAGATCCGCTCCCGTGCAGAATGCCCTGCCCGCACCCGAGATGACGACGACGCGGACGGAGGGATCCGCCGCGGCGTCGGTGAGAACGTCACCCAGCGCCGTCATGTGTGCCAGATCGAGCGCATTCATCCGGTCCTGCCGGTCGATCGTGACCCGGAGGATTCCGTCCTCGGTGACCACCCGGAGACCGCCGGACGCGATGGCGGGGATGGTCGACAGTTGCCGTCGTGCGCTCATGAACCAGCTACCTCCGAGGGAGTCGACCTGGGGCGGTCAGGGGAACGCGGTCGCGAAAGAAACCGACGACACACGCGAATTTCTGTTAACTTATTGCCATCAATCAGCGCGTGTCAATACCTGACGGAACACCTTTCGAGCGGTCATGCTGGTGATTCACCCGCAGCCCACGCGGAGACTCCCGCACGACCGGACCCGCCCGGGATCCGGCGATACGGAAGTCTCGGTTAAGATGAGCGACAGATGAACTGGCAGTCGACTGCCGAATATTGGAGGTGACCGTGGCTCGGACCAGCACGACGGCCGGTGCCGCCACCGAGCGGCCGATCCGCCGTCGCCCGAAGAATCGCAAGGCCCAGATCGCGAACGTCGCGGCCGAAGCCTTCAGCGAGCGCGGCTACCATGCGGTCGGCGTCGACGAGATCGCCGCCACTATCGGCATTTCCGGCCCCGCCCTCTACCGGCACTACCCCAACAAGTACGCCCTGCTCGTGCACGCGGCCACGACGACCGCCGACTCGTTGCAGGCCGCCGCGGACGGCGCGCTCGACAGCGTGGCCGAACTCGAGCCCGCGGCGAGGCTCGACCATCTGATCTCCGCGCTCGTCGCCAACAGCATCGAGCACCGCAAGGTCGCCGGACTCTACCGCTGGGAGGGCCGGTACCTCGAGGCCGACGACCGCGCCCGGATCCGCGCCGTCTTCGTCCACGTCACCCAGTGCGTGGCGGCGCCTCTACGGGAGATCCGCCCCGAACTCACGGCGGTCGACGCGACGACGCTCGGCGCATCGACCCTCAGCGTCATGGGAAGCATCAGCGCACATCGAACCACCCTCGCGACACGCCGGCTCGGCGCGCTCCTGAAGTCGGCGTGCGAATCGGTTCTGAACGCGTCCCTCCCGCCCGCCGTCCCGAGCGAGGGCGAGAACTCGGGGACGGGTGGCGTCCGGGGTCTCGCGGTGACGTCCAAACGCGAGTTGCTGATCATCGAGGCCGTGAAGATCTTCGACCGGCACGGTTACCACGACTCGAGCATCGAGGAGATCGGCGCCGCCGCCGGAATCAACGCGTCGAGCGTGTACCGCCACTTCCCCAGCAAGGCCGACCTTCTCGCAGCGGTGTTCTACCGCGCGTCCGACCGGCTGGCCGTGGCCACCTCGGCCGCACTGTCCGCCGCCACCGGCCCCGAGGACGCGCTCCGCAAACTCGCCGAGTCCTACCTGGAACTCTCGTTCCGGAACCCGGAAGTGCTGTCGGTGTACTTCGCGGAGATCGGGAACCTCCCCAAGGCCGAGCGCACCAATCTCCGCAACGTGCAGCGCCTGCACGTCGAGGAATGGGTCCATCTGGTGACCGCTGTGCGGACCGAACTCTCGGCGCCGGAGGCGCGGTTCCTGGTACACGCGGCGCTGGGGCTGGTCCTCGACATCGGCCGACTGGTTCACTTCGACACCCGTGAGGAGTCGCGGGCACGGCTCCACACCCTGATGACGGCCGTGCTGCTGGGCCACTGAGTCCGTGTCCCCGGGCTTGTGTCGCCCGGGGACACGGACCGTCAGGCTGCGCGGGGACGATCCTTGCGAAAATTGTCGTTGTCCGCTCCCAGGTCTCGTGGGCGGTAGCCCGACGGGTATCCGGGGTAACTCCGGTTGTGCCGATCCCGCGCAGCCTTGGAGTTCCGGCGAGGCGGCAGGAAGCTCACGAACCTCGCCCGGATCCGTAGCGCGCGGCGGGACGCGTTCTGCAGCCGGAGCGGGGCGGCGGGGAACCCGAAGGCCGCCAGCATCATCGGGTCCAGCAGGGAGTACACCCCCTGCGCGACGAGCGGCCGGAGCGGCGCCGGGAACCAGGAACAGAACAATCTCAGCGTGTAGGTACCGACCAAATGGTTGTCGTCGGTGTACCGGAAGTGTTTCTGCTCGTAGTCGGCCTTGAACCGGTAGAAGTCCGCGTAGCTCTCGGGAATGTTCTTGATTCCCATCCGAATTCCCACCTGACGATAGAAGTGGAAGCTCGCGATACGCTCGTTCGGCGTCAGGCGCCGCCATCCGAACCGGTCGATCCAGTCGATCGGCTCGTAGATGAAGGTGGTCAGCACGTACAGCATGTCGTCGTTGTCGATGTCGTACTTGCCGTGCATCCGGTTCACGACGCGCAATGACTCGATTCCGCGTTCGGAGTCGTAGCCGTGTTCGACGAGTTCGGCCATCAGCAGTGCGGTGTCGTCGTACCGCTTCTGCGGGCGCTTCTCGAACTCGCCGGTGCGCTGCAGCAGTTCGGAAATGGTGGGCACGCAGTACGTTCGGAACAACGCGAACTCGAGGGACCGTTGGTAGTCCCACGGAAACTCGTAGCCGGCCGTGATGCGGTGGATCGCCTGGTGATCCCGGACCGGGTCGAGCTCCTCGATCCGGCGCTGCCAGCCGTGCCTGCCCCGCGGAACCCCGCCCGGCGTGCCGGGGTCGGTGCGCTTGGTCTTCGTCAGCATGTGGATACCTTCCTGCCGTGTGATCAGCGTCCGTGCCGGTTCTTCAACATCCAGGCCGAGATCTTCATGTCCCGCGATTTGCGCTGCATGGTCAGCAGATTCAGTGGTGCCGCGAACTTCTGACGGGCGATGGACTTGACCCGGCTGAATTCACGCAGGCCATCCGCGCCGTGGATGCGCCCGAAGCCCGAGTCACCGACACCACCGAACGGCAACGCCGCCACGCCGGCGAATCCGAGCACCGAACCGATCGTCACGACCCCGACGCGGAGCTTCTCGGCCACCTGCATCGCCTTGTTCGCGTCCTTGGTGAAGATGGACGCGCCGAGCCCGAACGTGGTGCCGTTGGCCTTCGCGACCGCTTCGTCGAGGTTCGCGACCTTGTTGACGACGACCGTCGGGCCGAACGTCTCCTCGCGGATCGCGGTGCTGTCCTCCGGAACGCCGGTCAGCACGATCGGCCCCACATATCCGTCCTTGATGGAGTCGAGTCCACCCACCACCGCGGATCCGCCCTTGTCGAGCGCGTCCTGGACGTGGCCTCGGACGACCTCCGACTGGCTGGTCATCGTCATCGGACCGTAGGCGGCGTCCCGGGGACCGGGGCGCAGGACCTTCGACTTCTCGGCGACCAGCCGGACGAACTCGTCGTAGACCGAGTCGACGACGTAGATGCGTTCGACTCCCGCACACGTCTGTCCGGCGTTGCCCATCGCCCCGAACACCGCGAATCCGGCGGCCTCGTCCAGGTTCGCGTCGGCGTCGACGAGCATGGCGTCCTTGCCGCCGGCCTCCACGACGAGGGGTGTCAGCGTCTCGGCGCACGCCGCCATGACCCGCTTGCCCGTGGCCGCGGACCCGGTGAAGGCGATCTTGTCGACGCCGGCCGCGACGAGGGCCGAACCGGTCGACCCGTCTCCGGTGACCACCTGCAGGACGGGTTGATTGGGGATGAGGGCCTTCCACTTGTCGGCCAACCACACCGCGACGCCGGGGGTGAGTTCGCTGGGCTTGAAGACGACGGTGTTCCCTGCTGCCAGCGCGTAGGAGATAGAGCCCATAGGCGTGTAAACCGGGTAGTTCCACGGGCCGATGACGCCGACGACACCCATCGGCTCATATCCGACACTACTGGCCTGGTTCGCGCTGACCAGGCCGGACGGCACCTTTCTGCGCTTGAGGACCTTGCCCGCGTTCTTCGCGGCCCAATCGAGATGTTCGATGGCAAGCATGACCTCGAGGAGCGCGTCGTCGTAAGGCTTGCCGGTTTCGGCGGCGACGAGCGCGGCAAGCTGCTCGCCGTCGCGCGCCATCGACTTCTTCCAGTCGAGGAGCCATTGCTTGCGGCCGTCGAACCCGAGCGCGTTCCACCATTTCGCGGCGGCTCGCGCCGCGTCGACCGCCGCGCCCACCTGCTGCTCCCCCTGGATCGGGTATTCGGCCAGAACGTCGCCGGTGCGCGGGTCCAGGGAGGAGAACGTCGTCGACGCCGACTCCGTCCGGGCCGCGGGCCGCTCGTCGGGCGTCGTGTCTGTCGTCTCCGCCTGCTGTGGCATGGTCGATGTCCTCCCTCGCGATCACATCAAATATATGTGATGTGATGTAATGTAGTGGACATCACAGTATGCGGCAGACCCCATCGCGGCAAGCCCCGTCCACACACCACCGGCCGACCGATTCGCCGGCCGAATCACCCCTGAGGAGTCCCCCGGACATGAGCGTCGAATTCACCAGTGAACAGAAGGACTTCGCGGCAGCGATCGCCGATTTCTGCAAGCGTGAGAGCGGCACCCGCGAGCAGCGCGACAGGCTGACGAATCACGGCGAACACAACCACAACCAGGACCTCTACGAGAAGATGGCCAAGCTCGGGTGGCTGGGCATCACCATTCCCGAGGAGTACGACGGCTCGGCCGCCAGCCACGTCGACATGTGCATCCTGCTCGAGGAGGCCGCGAAGGGCATGGCGCCCATCGGCGGAATCGGCCCCACGCTGATCACGGGCGGCGCGTACGCGAAGTTCGGCACCGACGCGCAGAAAGACGTCGTGCTGCGCGGCATCGTCGCCGGGCGATCACAGTCCATCTCGATGTCCGAGCCGGAGGCCGGTTCCGACGTCGGCAATCTCAGCACCCGCGCAGAGAGGACCGCCGACGGCTGGGTGATCAACGGCCAGAAGACGTGGTGCTCCAACGCACACTTCGCCGACAACATCCTGCTCGTGGCCCGCACCGGGCGCGGCGACGGCAAGCACGAAGGCCTCACGATGTTCCACGTCCCCGCCGACACTGCCGGGCTCAAGATCAGTGGCATCGCCACGATGGGCGGCAAGGAGGTCAACGACCTCTACTTCACCGATTGCGTCCTGCCGGAGGACGCCGTGGTGGGCGAGGTCGGCAACGGCTGGCGACAGCTGATGACGGGCCTGAACTTCGAACGCCTCATCCTCGCAGCCATGATGCTCGGCACCGCACAGCGCGCGTTCGCCGACACCCTCGACTTCGTCACGCAGCGCAAGCAGTTCGGGCGGCCCGTCGGATCGTTCCAGGCGCTGCGCCACCGGATCGCCGATCTCGCGACGGAAATCGAGTGCTGCAAGCTCCTCGTCTACAGCGTCGCCAAGGACGTCGACGCGAACCCGGACAAGATGCTGGCCCGCGAGGCGTCGATGGCCAAACTGAAGGTGACGGAGACGGCGAAGAAGGTCGCGCTCGAGGGGATGCAGATGATGGGCGGGTACGGATACGCCACCGAGTTCGACATGGAGAAGCACGTCCGCTCCACCATCGTGTCCAGCATCTACGGCGGCACCAACGAGATTCAGCGCGACATCATCGGCAAGACCTACGGCTTGTAAGCACCCACGGCGGTTTATGCTGTTTGCCGCATCGAAGGAGTTCTCCATGGCATCGCCCTCCGTGTCACGATCCTCAGCGGGCCGCACCCTGCGCCGCCGACCCCAGTTGTCCGACGACGTCGCCGTGCACGTCCGGAACCTGATCATGTCGGGGGGCGTACGCCCGGGTGACTTCATCCGCCTCGACGAGACCGCGGCCGACTTGGGGGTCAGCGTCACCCCCGTACGTGAGGCACTCCTGACTCTGCGCGGCGAGGGACTCGTCGAATTGGTTCCCCACCGTGGGTACGTGGTCGCCCCGCTCACCCGCGGGGACATCCACGACCTTTTCTGGCTTCAGGGCCAGATCGCCGAGGAACTCGCGGTCCGCGCGACGCGGTCCGCCACCCCGGAGGCCGTCGAGGAGCTGACCGCGATCAACGAGAAACTGCGGCGCGCCGTCGAGGACGGCGACGCCGACCGCATCGAGAATCTCGAGTTCACGTTTCACCGGGTCATCAACCGTCTGGCCGACGCGAGCAAGCTGTCGTGGTTCCTGCTCAGCGCCACCCGGTACACCCCGGTGCAGTTCTATTCGTCCGATCCGGCCTGGGGCGAGTCGGCAGTCGAGAGCCATCGCCGTCTCATCGCCGCCCTCGCCGACGGGAAGGCCGACGTGGTGGGCGCCGAGAACAAGGCCCACTTCATCGACGGCGCGCAGCGACTGGTCGCGCATCTCGACGACGTCGGCATCTGGGACTGACCGGCACCACCGATCACCCGCGCCGGGTCAGCACGGCGCTGGGTTGCGGTCTCCGTAGGTGGGGTCCAGCGCCCGCTGGATGATGTACACCGCCCGGGGGTCGGTGGTCAGCTGGATGTGTTCCGCAGTGTTCGTAGCGCATCCGTCCTGGAGCCAGACGTTGTGCACGACGGCGCCCGGACCGGCCGTCAGGAAGGTGTTCTCGGCCGGGGTCGACACGGTGTCGCTGCGGCTCGCGACCACCGTGTAGTCGATCCCCGGGTCGGTGTCACCGCCCGCATTGAGCACCTGGAGGAAGGGCGAGCCCACCATCTGCTGGATGTAGGACGGTCCGACCGCGACACCGGCGAGCGTCGTGACCGGCACACCCAGTGCCTGCGCGATCGCCCCGAGCGCCTGGACGTCCCCGAAGCTGGTGCCGTGGTTGGTGGCGCCGAGCGTGACGAGCGAGTGCACCTTGTTCAGCGTGGGGTTCGCGCGATCGGCGCCACCTTCGAACCGCAGGTACTGGCGGGACACCGTACCGCCGAGCGAATGCCCGACGATGTCGACCTGCGGGACGCCGGTGGCGGCGCGGACCTGGTCGACGAATCCGGCGAGCTGCTCAGCGGACTCCGCGATGTCGGCGCCGCCGAACATGCGCATCAGGTTGCCCTCGGACAGGCCGGTGGCCTGTCCGTAATTGAGGGCGAAGACGCAGTACCCCTCCGCGGACAGTGCCGGCGCGAGGTCTTTCCACGTGCCAACCATGCCGGTCCAGGTCTACCGGCCGACGATATACGCATATTCCTCGTATCCTGAGTTGACGGAAATAGACTTCAGGTTACGTTACCCAACTGTCCATCAAAGTCTCAACCTGAGATCGAGACTCTGGGGGTGATAACCCACTTGGTTCGTATTCTGCTGATCCGCGACAGCCCTCTCGGCCATCCGGAAGACTGATGGAAACGAACCACCAACGACACACGATAGTCGGGATGAGAAAGCTACTGCCGATCGAGTGAGTGGGGCGACTATGTATTTCTCCGTAGAACAGCGGAACGGCGACGATTCCGGAGAGCATTCTGACGCCTCGGCGCAGCACGCACTCGAGGGTCTGCGCGCGGAACTCGACACCGTCGACGCGACCCTGCTCGAAGCGGTGCGACAGCGCCTGGAAGTGTGCCTGCGCATCGGCGAGCTGAAGCGGCGCGAGCACATCGCCATGATGCAGCCCGGCCGTATCCACATCGTCCACGAGCGGGCACGGCAGTATGCCGACAGCCATTCGCTGTCCCCGGAATTCTTCGATTCGCTCTACGACCTCCTCATCGCCGAGACGTGCCGGCTCGAGGATCTCGTGATCAACGCCGAGCTTACCGACGAGAGCACCCGTCCCACGCCCACAGACGAGGGCACCCGTCCCACGCCCACAGACGAGGGCACCCGTCACAACGGCACCCACCACCACAGTGGCAACCACCACGTTCGCCACAGTTCGTTGCCGTCTGCGAATGTCGAGTCGTGATGAGTACCCGGACGCTGCTGGTCGACAATTACGACTCCTTTACCTACAACCTGTTCACGTTGCTCGCCGAGGTGAACGGTGAACCGCCCACGGTCGTGCACAACGACGTGGAGTGGGATTCGATCCCGTGGTCCGACTTCGACAACATCGTCATCTCCCCCGGCCCCGGACGACCGGAACGGCCACGCGACTTCGGTATCAGCGCGCGCATCATCGCGGAGACCGAACTCCCGGTGCTCGGTGTGTGCCTCGGCCATCAGGGGCTGTGCCAGTTGTTCGGTGGCAATGTCGTTCTCGCACCCGAACCGATGCACGGTCGCGTCTCGCTCGTCGAGCACAACGGTTCGGAACTGTTCGCCGGCATTCCCTCGCCGTTCCCGACGGTCCGCTACCACTCGCTGATCGTCGAGGATCTCCCTGACGCCCTCGAGGCGACCGCCTGGACGGCCGACGGCCTGCTGATGGGGGTCCGCCACCGCAGCCGACCCCTCTGGGGTGTCCAGTTCCACCCCGAATCCATCAGCACCGCCTTCGGGCACGAATTGCTCGCGAACTTCCGCGACCTCACGCAGACACATTCGGGGTCACCCACCCACGGCTCCATGCTCAGAATCCCGATTCCCCACGCGCCGTACGTGGTCCAGCAGATTCGCGTCGACCACGAGGTCGACCCGCGCACCACGTTCGAGGATCTCTTCGCGTCCGGGCCCAACGCGTTCTGGCTCGACGGGACCTCGGCATCGGAACCGGATTCGCGTTTCACCATCATGGGTAACTGTTCCGGCCCTCGCGCCGAGTACATCACCTACGACGTGAGCGAATCGATCGTCCGGATCACCCGCGAGGGGTTGCCGGTCGAGCAGGTGCACGCGCCGTTCTTCGACTACCTGGAGCGGCAATTGCAGGCCCGGTCGGTGCCCGGTCTTCCGGGTGTGCCGTTCGGCCTCGGCTACGTGGGGTACCTCGGCTACGAGTTGAAGGCCGAGACCGGCGGCGCGGCGGCCCACAAGTCGCCCACCCCCGATGCCGCTCTCGTGTTCGCCGACCGCGCCGTCGTCATCGATCATTCGGGTGAACGCACCTACGCCCTGTGCCTGAGCGATCACCAGGACGATCCGGAGTTGCGCCGCTGGCTCGACGAGATGGAGGCTGCGCTGCACCGGCTGGCCGAGCCGGATCACCCGCCGACTGCGGTGCCGCCGATCCGGAAGCCGGAGTCGGCGGAACTCGCGCTGCGTCACGAGCACGACAAGTACCTCGACCACATCGCGACCTCGCTCGGCGAGATCCGGACCGGTGAATCCTACGAGGTGTGCCTGACCAATATGGCGACGGTGGACCAGTCGATCGACCCGCTGCACACGTTCGAACTGCTCCGCTCCATCAGCCCTACCCCGTATAGCGCCTACCTCCAGTTCGCCGGGTTGTCCGTTCTCAGCGCATCCCCCGAACGGTTCCTCAGGATCGGCGCCGACCGGGTGGTCGAGTCCAAACCCATCAAGGGAACGCGGCCGCGCGGCGCCACCCCCGCCAAGGACGCGGCGCTGCGGCAGGATCTGCTCGACAGCGAGAAGGATCGGGCCGAGAACCTGATGATCGTCGACCTGACGCGCAACGATCTGGCGCGCGTGTGCGTTCCCGGTTCGGTGCACGTTCCCAAGCTCTTCGACATCGAGACGTATGCCGCCGTCCACCAGCTCGTGTCGACCGTGCGCGGAACCCTCAGCGCCGACGCGTCCGTCGTCGAGTGCGTCCGTGCCGCCTTCCCGGGTGGATCGATGACGGGTGCCCCGAAGATCCGGACGATGGAGATCATCGACAGGCTCGAGTCCGGGCCACGGGGTGTGTATTCGGGGTCGATCGGCTACTTCTCCCTGACGGGAACGGCCGACCTGTCGATCGTCATCCGCACGATCGTCGCCACCGACAACGAGGTGACGTTCGGCATCGGTGGTGCGATCACGGCGCTCTCCGACCCGGAGGAAGAGTTCGACGAGGCGATGGTGAAGGCGGCCACCATGTTGCGCGCACTGTCCGTGACAGCGGACAGGCCGAACGAGATAGGCCAGTGAACGCCGCGGCCGCATCCACCCGGACCGTCGCCCTGATCGGCGGCTCCGGCGATGTCGGCCGGATGCTGGCGGCTCGGCTGCGCGGCGACGGAAACACGGTGCGCACCATCGACATCCGGTTCACCGACCGGTCCGACCCGGATCAGGTGAAAGGCGACGTCACCGACCCGTCGCCCGAGGTTCGGGCGGTGGTGAATTCTTCGGATGCGGTGATCCTGGCGATACCCGAAGGTGCCGCACTCGAGTCGATTCCGTTCGTCGTCGCGGAATTGTCCGCGCACGCGCTTCTGGTCGACACACTGTCCGTGAAATCCCGGTTCGGTGCCGCGCTCGGCCGTAGCGCGCTACGCAACAGCGCGGTGGGCATCAACCCGATGTTCGCACCTTCCCTCGGACCGGAAGGCCGCCCGATCGCGGCAGTGATCTACCGGGACGGCGGCGAAGTCGACTGGTTCCTGTCGTCGCTGTCCGGCTGGGGATCGTTGGTGGTGCGTATGGACGCCGAGCACCACGACCGGCTCACCGCGGCCACCCAGGCGCTGACCCACGCGGGAATTCTTGCCTTCGGTCTCGCGCTCGCGGAGCTCGGCGTCGACGGCGCCGAGCTCACCGCGGCGGGAACACCACCCCATCTCGTGTCGCTCGCCCTCCTCGCCCGTGTCGGCGGCGGCGTCCCCGAGGTGTACCGGGACATTCAGGCCGGCAATCCGTTCGCCGGCGAGGCACGACGCGCGCTCGCCACGGCGCTGGCCACCCTGACCGAGACCGTCGAGCAGGGCTCGGAGGACGACTTCGCCTCGCTCATGTCCCGGTCGACATCCGCCCTCGGCGACCGGAGCGAACCCCTGGCCCGGCTGTGCGCCGACCTCTTCGCCGATCTCGTTCACAGACAGCCGCAGTCGTGGGACACGAAAGGCGATTGGTCATGACTCCCCAGAAGACTCCCTCGCTCCCGGAGTACGACCCGGCGGATCCGGTCGAGAGCGCCGTGGTGTCCCGGCTCTCCCGGAACTGGGGACAGCGGGCCACCGTCAAGAAGCCGGAACCCGACCTCGACGCACTGTTCGACGTCGACAAGCAGGACTACCCGAACGAGTTGCTGCCCTTCGCCGATCACGATCGGTTCCTCGCCATGAGCGACGAGCACCGGAACCAGCTCCGGGCGTGGGCGTGGATCGCGTTCAACAAGAACGTCATGGACATCGAGCAGTACGTGGTCAACCCCGGGTTCGACCTCGTCGCGCACGACGCCCTGGACACCGGGCTCGGAGACACGTTCGCCGTGGCCGTCCACCAGGCGATGGTGGACGAGCAGTACCACACCCTCATGCACTTGAACGCGAGCGCCGTCACGCGCCGACGACGTGGTTGGACCATGCCGAACAACGCCCTTCCCGACGTCCTGACGTTGCGCCGTCAAGTCTACGACACTCTGGGACCCGCCGACCGCCGCCACTTCCTGGACGGACTCGTCGACGCGATGACCGCGTTCAGCAGCAACGACTACTCCACCTGGCACACCATCGTCGACATCCTGGATCTCGACGGCGGCCGGGCGATGATCGACGACGCCGAACACGACACCAGCCGCTCCGCGCTGATCCAGGACTTCGGCGGCATCCACAAGCTGTGCAAACACCTCGGAGTGGCTGGCGAGATGTCCTTCGAGTGGGCCTGACCCCGCCCAATCCCGAACAGCTTTATCCAGAACGGACGGGGGCCCGTGGGGGGAAGGCCGACAACCTTCCCTCCACGGCCTCGTCGGTCAGAGTCCCGGCCGCGCCTCGGCCTGAGCTACGAGCGCGGAGAGAGCCGCCACCCAGAACTGCCCGAACCGGTCGACCTCCGGCGCCGACAGGATGCCGGGCGGGAACGACATGAAGGCCGACAGCTGCAGGCCCTCCTCGGTTTCCGAGATCACCGACTGGATGTCGAGCACTGCCTGCGCGGGCATCGCGCTCTTCTCGAACCCACCCGTGACGGGAGATTCGAAATCGGGCAGCCAGTCGAGGCCGCGCACCGACTCGGGCACCTCGGCCGCGCTGACGCGTCCGATGTAGTTGAATACGATCTCCGGTTCCGACCACTGCCTCATGACCGCCGACGTGTCGGGGTTGAGGTATCGCAGCAGACCGTAGCCGATGCCCCGGTCCGGGATCGCACTCAGCTGATCGCGCACCGCGCGCACCGCATCCGCCGCTCCGGCGCCGCCGTTCATGGCATCCGCGATGTCGACCCCGGCGAGATCGAGTCGTGCCGGGTACATCGTGGTGAACCAGCCGACCGTCCGCGACAGATCCGCACCCGGAACCGCGGTCTCCTCACGCCCGTGTCCCTCGAGAGTGACCACCGTCGACGACGCCTCGACTCCGCGGTCGCGACGCCATGCGGCCACCGACAGCGCGAGGGCGGTCGCGAGGACATCACCGATCTCGCCGTCGAGCGCGCCCGGCGTGCCGCCGAGCAGTGCCTCGGTGACCGGTGCGGGCACGTCCACCCGGGTCCGTTCCAGCGTGTTGATCAGGTCGGTGCGCAGGTCCAGCTCACGCGATCCGAGCAGCGGATCCGGACCCGTCAGCATCCGTTCCCACACGTCGAGTTCGGCCACCCGCTCCGGCTTCGCTGCCGCCTCCAGCAGACCGTCGGTCCAGCGCCGTAGCGAAGTTCCGACCGGTTCGAGCGACGGCGACGCCCCGGCCGCGATCTGCGCGCCGGCAGTCGCGAAGTCCGGCACCAGGATCCGCCACGACACGGAGTCGATGACGAGGTGGTGCGGCACCACGAGGAGCCGGCCGCGCCGATCCGCCTCGGCCGGGTCGAACCAGACGAACTGAAGCATCGACCCTGCACGGGGATCGAGACGGTCCAGCGCGGCGTCGAACGCCGCACTCGCCACCGCGTCGAACTCCGGGGTACCCGGCTGATCGCCGGCCGCGATCTCCACCCTCTGCACGGCCGCGTCGATGTCGACGCTGCCTGCGGGTGCGATCTCGAGCGCGTCCCCGGACCCGGCCGTGACCAGAGTCGACCGAAGCACGTCGTGCTGGTCTACCACCGCGGTGATCGTCGCGATCACCTGCTCACGTTCGATCCCGGCGGGCAGCGTCAGCAGCAACGGCATGACGAACCGGTCGAAGTCTCCGCCGCGCTCGACCATCTTGCGGGCGACCGGGGTGAGAGGCACCGTTCCGACGCCACCGTCCTCGTACTCCTGCAGGACCGCCGCCGCGGACGCACCCGAATCGGCCACCGCCGCCAGCTCGGCGACGGTGCGTCGCTCGAAGACATCGCGCGCGGTGAAGTAGATACCGGCCGACCGGGCCCGCGCCACCAACTGGATCGACACGATGCTGTCGCCGCCGAGCTCGAAGAACGAGTCGTCGATGCCGACGCTGTCGCGCCTGAGCAGCTCCGCGAACACGGTCACGAGTGCCCGCTCGGTGTCGGTGCGCGGCGCCCGGAATTCGGCCGCCGACGCGAAGTCCGGCACCGGCAGCGCACGCCGGTCGAGCTTGCCGCTGGTACCCAGCGGAAGTTCGGCGAGCACCATCACGGAATCCGGAAGCATGTAGTCGGGCAACGATTCCGCGACGAACTCGGTCAGCGCCGCCGTGTCGAGTGCCGCATCCGGCTTCGGCACGACGTAGGCGACGAGCCGCGCCCCCACCTCGCTGTCGTGGACGATCACCGCGGCCTGCGCCACGTCGCGGTGCCGGACGAAGGCCTCCTCGACCTCGCCGAGCTCGATGCGCAGACCGCGCACCTTCACCTGGAAGTCGGTGCGGCCCAAGAATTCGAGGGCACCGTGCTCGTTCCACCGGACGAGGTCGCCGGTGCGGTACACCCGCTCACCGGAACCGCCGAACGGATTCGCGACGAACCGGTCCGCACTCAGGGCCGCACCGTTGACATAGCCGCGCGCCAACTGCGCACCGTCGAGGTACAGCTCCCCGGGCACCCCGACCGGCGCCGGGTTCAGATGCGCGTCGAGCACGTAGGCCCGGGTGTTCCAGGCCGGCGAACCGATCGGTGCGATCGTCCCCGTCCCCGACCGCTCCACCACGTGGGCCGTCGAGTTGATGGTCACCTCGGTCGGACCGTACAGGTTCACCAGCTCCGCAGAACCGAGGCCGGCGACCCGCTCCGCAGCCGACTGTGGCAAGGGCTCACCGCCCGCGAACACGAGCCGCAGCGAACCGCACCCGTCGGCGGTCGCGGCGTCGAGGAACATGGTGAGCACGGACGGGACGAACTGGATCACCGTCACCGATTCCGTGCCGACTGTGGCAGCCATGTATTCGGGGTCGCGGTGACCGTCCGGCGAGGCGATCACGAGGGTGCCGCCGACCACCAACGGCAGGAACAGCTCCCACACGGAGGCGTCGAACGTGAACGGTGTCTTCTGCAGCACCACGTCCTGCGCGTCGACGCCGTAGACGTCCCGCATCCACGCCAGCTGATTGGCCAGCGCAGAGTGCGGAACCGCCACGCCCTTCGGACGTCCCGTCGAACCCGAGGTGTACAGCGCGTACGCCAGGTTGCCGGCGCGCAGCTCGCCGAGCCGCTCGGCATCCTCGACCGGACCGTCGCGGTACTCGGACAGGTCGAAGTCCTCGACCAGGTACACCGGCACGTCCACATCGAGGTTCGCGATGTCGTCGGCCGAACTCAGCACACACGTCGGCGCGGCGCTGTCCACCACATACGACGTACGGTCCGCCGGGTGCTCCGGGTCGATCGGCACGTACGCGCCACCCGCCGCATGGACGGCGTAGAGGCTGATCACCATGTCGAGCGAGCGCCGCATCGCGATACCCACCACGGAGTCCGGTCCCACACCCGTCGCAATCAGGTGCCGCGCCAGGCGGTTCACCCGCGCGTCGAACTCGGCGTAGGTGAGGCGCACGTGGTCCGCCACCACCGCGGTCCGGTGCGGTGTGCGCGCAACCTGGGCGCCGAACATCGACACGACGGACTCGTCCGTCACCTCGTGCCCGGAATCGTTCCACCGGGACAGGACGAGTTCGCGTTCGTCCGCGGTGAGCAAGTCCAGATCGCCCACCAGAGTGGAACTTCCGGCCGCGATGGTCTGCAGGATCCGGTTCAGCCGGGCACCGAGCCGTTCGACGGTGTCGGCGCCGAACACGTCCGGAAGGTACTTCAGGACCAGCTGCAGTTCGCTGTCCGACTGGGCCAGCAGGCTCAGCGGGTAGTGCGAGGCATCACTGATCTGTACTCCGGCGACCAGGAGGCCGTCGATGTCGCTGTCCTCGGTGAGTCCTGCCCGGTCCACGGGGTACGACTCGAACACCGTCAACGTGTCGAACAGCCCGCCGACTCCGGCGATCTGCTGGATCTCCGGGAGACCGATGTGGTGGTGGTCGAACAGAGTCGACTGTTCCGCCTGCAACCGCTCGAGCAGTCCGAGGAGCGACTCGCGGGGATCGATACGCACCCGGATCGGGATGGTGTTGATGAACAGACCCACCATCGACTCGATGCCCGCGACCTCCGGCGGGCGACCCGACACGGTGGCGCCGAAGACGACGTCGGCGGACGCCGTCATCCGGGCCAGCAACAGACCCCACGCAGCCTGGACGATCGTGTTCATCGTCAGGCCACGATCCCGGGCGATGCGCGCCAGGTTCTCGCTCACCACCGCGCCGAGATGCAGTGCGAATTCGGCGGGCTCGGGACGGACTTCGCTACTCGGTGCCGGGGCCAGGACGGTCGGACCGTCCAGTCCCGCCAGTGCGTGCGCCCAGGCGCTGCGCGAGGCGTTGCTGTCGCGTTCGGACAGCCAGCCGAGGAAGTCGCGGTAGCCACGCACGCGCGGCAGGACCGAGCTGTCTCCGCGGGTCGCGTACAGCACCAGCAAATCCTTCATCAGCAGCGGCATCGACCAGCCGTCGAGCAGGATGTGGTGGTTGCTGATGGAGAACCGGTAGCTGCTCTCCCCCGTGCGGATCAGCAGGAACCGCATCAGGGGCGGACGACCCATGTCGAATCGCGCCGAACGGTGTTCGTTCAGAACGGAACTCATCCGCTCCTCGCGCTCGGCGTCGGACAGCCCGGACAGGTCGAGCTCTTCCCACGGCAGTGCGACGTGGTCGAGGACCACCTGGACCGCGGTCCCCGAATCGTCGGGGACGAAGGCGGTGCGCAGGTTCGCGTGACGCGCGATCAACGCCTCCGCCGCGCCGCGGAGGCGGCCGGTGTCGACGATGCCCTCGAAGTCGAGCACCACCTGAGCCGTGTACACGTCCACCGCGTCCTCGGCGAGAACCGAATGGAAGAACATTCCGGACTGCAGCGGAGCGAGCGGCCACACGTCGGTGGCGTCGGGGTAGCGCCGCTCGAGCGCCTCGAGGTCGTCCTGCGTCACGGTCACGAGGGGAACGTCGGACGGCGTGAGACCGCCGCCTTTCGGCCCGGTGGCGTGCTCGGCCAGCGCGGTCGCCGCGGCGTGCCACAGCTCCGCGAACTCCCAGACGTCCGCCTCGTCGAGGATCTCCGTGGCGAAAGCGATCTTGGCTTCGATCTGCGGGCCGGACGCCGTCTCCGACGTCACCGCGTTGATGCTGAGCACCGCGGGTGCCACCATGTCGTCGTCCATGGCGCCGCCGAACTCACCCGAGTCGCTGTCGGGAATCCAGCCGAGATCCCGGATCTCGGCGGGCAGATCCACCGAACCCGCACGACCGAGGTAGTTGAAGCCGATCTGCGGCGTCGGCAGCGACGCCAGAGCCGGAGCCGTCTCCTCGTTGAGGTAGCGCAGCAGCCCGTAGCCGATGCCCTTGTCGGGCACTGCCAGCAACTGTTCCTTGACCGCCTTCACCGCAGCGCCGGCCGAAGCACCGCCGTCGAACGCGTCGGCGAGATCGGCCCGCGAGACGTCCAGCCGCACCGGGTACAGGCTCGTGAACCAGCCCACCGTGCGGGACAGGTCGGCGCCGGGAACCGTCGACTCTTCGCGGCCGTGTCCCTCGAGGTTGATCAGCACCGAGCGATCCGTGGTCTCGCCGCGGAGCTCACGCCAGCGCGCGACCGCGAGAGCGAGAGCCGCGAGCAGGCCGTCGTTGACGCCACCGTTCACGGACTGCGGGATCGTGGTCAGCAGCGCCTGCGTCACCTGCGTCGAGAACGTCATGCTCAGGCGGTCGGTCCGCGCGATCACGTCGCGTTCCGGATCGAACGGGCGGCGTCCGAGCAGCGGATCGGTGCCCGCGAGCATTCCACGCCAGAAGTCGAGCTCGGCCACTCTGTGCGGAGACTTCGCCTCCTCCACGAGACCGTGCGCCCAGGCCCGGACGGACGATCCGACCGGTTCGAGCTGCGCCGGCTGCCCCGCCATGATTTGCGAACCCGCGGTCGCGAAGTCCGGCAACAGCACTCGCCAGGACACCCCGTCGACGACGAGGTGGTGCGCGAGCACCAGCAGGCGGCCGCTCTGTCCTGGCAACGACGCAGCGGGAGCGAACCACACGAACTGCGTCATCCGGCCCGACGCCGGATCCAGGCGTTCGGCTGCACGATCGAGAGCCGCGCGAGCGAGCCGCTCGAACTCGTCCGTGCCCGGCTTGTCGGTGAACTCGATCTGCTCGATCAGGTCGTCCGCATCGAGCGCCTTGCGGGCGGAGAGCGCCTCGAACGACCAGTCGTCCCCGACCCGGGTGAGCCGGGAGCGGAGGATGTCGTGGCGTGCCAGGATCGAATCCACCGTGTCCGCCAGCTGATCTCGTGTGACGGCGGGCGGGGTGGTCAGCAGAACGGCCTGCGAGAACTTGTCGAAGGTGCCTGCCGTCTCCACCAGCCAGTGCGCGATCGGGGTGAGCGGAATCGTTCCGACGCCGCCGCCCGGCAGCTCCTCGAGCTTCACCGAGTCGACTTCGGTGGCCCAGTCGGCAACGTCGGCCAGCGCGGCCACGGTCTTGCGTTCGAAAACGTCGCGCGCCGTGAACAGCACGCCGGCGTTCTTCGCCCGGGTCGTCAGCTGGATGGACACGATGCTGTCGCCGCCGAGGGCGAAGAACGAGTCGTCGACGCTGACGCGGTCCACACCGAGAACCTGTGCGAAGACGTCCGCGATGGCCTTCTCCATCGGCGTCGACGGCGCGGTGTACGCGGTGGCGGCCGACACGAACTGCGGCTCGGGAAGCGCCTTGCGGTCGAGCTTTCCCGCGGGGGTCAGCGGAACGGAGTCGATGGCCATGATCGACGACGGCACCATGTACCCGGGCAGGGTCTCGGAGACGAACGCCGACAACTCGGCGACGTCGATCGACGCGCCCGCCGCAGGCATCACATACGAGACCAGGACCGTCTGCCCGGTCTGCTCGCGGTGATGGCCGAGCGTGACCGCGAAGTCGACGCTCGGGTGCCTGCCGAGTTCGGCGTCGATCTCGCCGAGTTCGATGCGGAACCCGCGGACCTTCACCTGGAAGTCGGAACGACCGACGTAGTCGAGGACGAGTTCCCCCGTCTCGCCGTCGTGCACCCAGCGGACGACGTCGCCGGTGCGGTAGAGCCGCTCACCGGGACCGCCGAACGGGTTGGCGACGAATCGCTCGGCCGTCAGAGCGAACCGGTTGTGGTAGCCGCGCGCCACACTCGGGCCCGCCACGTACAGCTCACCCGCGACACCCACCGGAACCGGCGTGAGCCGCGAGTCGAGCACGACCACGTCGACGCCCCGGGTGGGACCGCCGATGGTGACGGGCTGATCCGCCTTCATCGGGTTGCTCGACGTGCTCCAGATCGTCGCCTCGGACGGGCCGTACAGGTTGAACATGCGCCGGCCCGGCGCCCACCTCTGCATGAGTTCCGGCGGGCAGGCCTCACCTGCAACCGACAGGACCTCGACGCCCTCCAGCCCGGCCGGGTCCACCGTCGTGAGCGCCGCAGGCGTGATGAAGGCGTGCGTGACCTTCTGCTTCTTCAGCAACCGCGCCAGTTCGTCGCCGCCGTACACGACGCCGGAAGCGATGACCATCGTCGACGCGGCGGCCACGGCGTGCAGCAATTCGAAGACGGACGCGTCGAAGCTCGGCGACGCGAAGTGCAGCACCCGCGACTGCGGGGTGAGCCGGAGCCGCTCGACCTGCTCGGTCGTGACGTTCGCGAGCCCGGTGTGGGTGACGACGACGCCCTTGGGCAGCCCCGTCGAGCCCGAGGTGTAGATGACGTACGCCGCGTCGTCGACCCGGGTCGGACGGATGCGGTCGGCGTCGGTGACGGCCTCGGACGGCACGGACGCACAGTCGTCGTCCATCTCGTACGCACCGAGAACCAGCCAGCGCACGGTGTCGGGCAACTCGGTGACGTGGGCACCGGTGGTGAGACCGATCTCCACGCGGGAGTCCGTGACCATGTGCATGATCCGGTCGAACGGGTAGCTCGGATCGACCGGGACGAAGGCCGCCCCCGTCTTCGCGACCGCCCAGATCGACAGGATCGATTCGACGGAGCGTGTCAGCGCGAGGGCCACGAAATCGTCGGCCCCGATGCCCCTTCCGATGAGAACGCGAGCGAGACGGTTCGAGCGCTCGTCGAGTTCGCGGTAGGTGACCTGCTCGTCTCCGCACACGACGGCGACGGCGTCGGGGTCCACCGCCGCGGCGGCGGCGAGGATGGAGGGCAGTAGTTCGGGCGCGTCGGTGTCCGCGCCGCGCACGGGTGCCAGCACGGTGTGCTCGTTCTCGCTGAGGACGTCGATGTCCCCGATCAGCACGGAGGCGTCGGCGGTGATCGCCTCGAGGATGCGCTGGAAGCGGAACGCGAACGACGCGATGGTGCGCTCGTCGAACAGATCCGTGGCGTAGGTGAACACGCCGCGCATCGGCGCGTCCCCGTCCGCGTCGGCCGCGTCGGCGAGCGTGAGCTGGAGGTCGAACTTCGCGGCGCTGATACCGCCGTCGAGTCCCTCGACCGTCAGTCCGGGCAGTTCCAGATGTGCCTGCTCGATGTTCTGGAATGCGAGAGCGACCTGGAAGAGCGGCGAGAACGCCGTCGACCGTTCCGGCTGGAGGATCTCGACGAGTCGCTCGAACGGCACGTCGGTGTGCGTGAACGCACCGAGGTCGTGCTGACGCACCTGCGCGAGGAGGTCCGAGAACGTCGCATCGACGTCGACCCGGGACCGCAACACCAGTGTGTTGACGAACATGCCGACCAGGTCGTCGAGCGCGGCCTCGCCGCGGCCCTCGATCGCGGTGCCCACAGCGATGTCGTCCGTCGCACTCAACCGCGCGAGCAGCACCGAGAGCGCGGCGTGCGCGACCATGAACAGCGACGCGTTGTGCTCGCGGGCCAGCGCCCCGAGCCGGTTGCGGAGTTCCGCGTCGATCTCGAAGTCGAAGTTGGCGCCGCGCATCGACTGCGCGGGCGGCCGCGGCCGATCCGTCGGCAGCGGCAGCACGTCCGGCAGGCCCTCGAGGGTGTGCCGCCAGTAATCGATCTGCTGGGTGGCCAGCGAATCGGATGCGTTCTCGTCGCCGAGCAACTCGTGCTGCCAGAGCGAGAAGTCCGCGTACTGGACGTCGAGCGGAGCCCAGGCCGGTTCGGAACCGGCAGCGCGGGCGCTGTACGCGATCACGACGTCCCGTGCCAGCGGCGCCGTCGAGGCACCGTCCGAGGAGATGTGGTGGACGACGATGACCAGCACGTGCTGGTCGGCGTCGATCCGCAGGAGGCGGGCGCGGACCGGGACGGCCTGCGCGACGTCGAATCCGGCGGTGACGAGGGAGATCACGCGTTCGCGCAGCGCAGTCTCGTCGGCGACGTCCTCGACGTCCAGAGACGTGAAGCTCCGGGCGCGGGGCAGCACGACCTGGCCCGGTCCGTCACCGGTGTCGGGGTAGGTCGTACGCAGCGTCTCGTGACGCTCGACGACATCGCCGAGCGCCCGCTCGAGCGCCGCGACGTCGAGATGACCCGTCAACCTGATCGCCAGCGGAATGTTGTACGCCGCCGACGCGGTGTCGAACTGGTTGATGAACCACATGCGGGACTGCGCCGGGGACAGCGGAATCCGGGCGGGACGCGGCTGCGGAACCAGTGCCGGCCGGTTCGCGCCCGCCGACTCGGACTGCTCGGCTCGAGCCGACAGCGCGATCACCGTCGGAGCCTCGAACAGCTCGCGCACACCGATCGACGTGTCGAGGGCGGCGTTGACCCGGGCGACCACACGGGTGGCCACCAGCGAGTTGCCGCCGAGGTCGAAGAAGCTGGTGTCGACGCTGACCCGCTCGTGACCGAGCACGTCCGCGAAGACTTCCGCGACGATTTCCTCGACCGGGGTTCGCGGCGCCTTGTAGTGGTCTGCGGCGCCACCGAACTCGGGTTCGGGGAGCGCCTTGCGATCGAGTTTGCCGTTGATGTTCAGCGGCAGCGCGTCGAGGGCGATCAGCGCGGACGGCACCATGTAGCCGGGTACCGACCGGCCCGCGAACGCGAGGACGTCGGCGTCGCGAACGGACGTGCCCGCCTCCGGCACGAGGTAACCGACGAGCCGGTCGCCGGTGTGCCGGTCGCTGTGCACCACGACGACGGCCTGCGCCACCGCCGGGTGCGCCACGAGCGCGCGCTCGATCTCGCCGAGCTCGATGCGGAAACCGCGGACCTTGACCTGGAAGTCGCTGCGGCCGACGTAGTCGAGGTCGCCGTCGCGGTTCCATCGCACGAGGTCACCGGTGCGGTACATCCGGGCCCCGGCCTCGCCGAACGGATTGGCGACGAACCGTTCCGCGGTGAGGTCGTGGCGGCCGAAGTAGCCGCGCGCCAGCTGTTCGCCGGCGAGATAGAGCTCACCCGTGACGCCGGTGGGTACCGGGTGCAGACGCGAGTCGAGAACGTACGTCTGCGTGTTCCACTCGGGCCGGCCGATCGGGACCGAACCGTCGCGCTCGTCGCCGCACCGGTAGTGGGTGACGCTGACGGCGGCCTCGGTGGGGCCGTACAGGTTGAAGATCTCCGCGTCGCAGACGTCGCGGAACCGGAGCACCGTGTCGGCGGGCAGGGCCTCACCGATGCAGAGCACGCGCTGCAACGACACCAGCTGGGCCGGCTCCGCCACCGCGACGAACGCAGACAGCAGCGACGGCACGAAGTGCACCGTCGAGACCCGCTGCTCCGCAACGAGTCCGGCGAGGTACGCCGGGTCGCGGTGGCCGTCCGGAGTGGCGACGACCAGCCGTGCGCCTGCGGTCAGCGCCCACCAGAACTCCCACACCGACAGGTCGAACGTGGCCGCCGTCTTGAGCAGCACCGAGTCCTCGGCGGTGAGCGGGTACTCCGACTGCTTCCACCGCAACTGGTTCGCGATCGCACCGTGCGCGATCGCCACGCCCTTCGGCCGGCCGGTCGAGCCCGACGTGTAGATCACGTACGCGGCATTCTCCGGCCGCAGCGGAGCGGTGCGCTCCGCGTCGGTCACCGCAGTCGCGTCGATTCCACCGAGGTCCAACTCGTCGAGTAGCAGGTAGTCGACCCCGCCGGGCAGCGCGTCGACGACCCCGCGGGTCGTCAGGACGCAGGCGGGTTGCGCGCTCTCGAGCACGTGGGCGGTGCGATCCGCGGGATGGTCCGGGTCGATCGGCAGGTAGGCGCCGCCGGCCGCCGCGATCGCGTACATACCGACCAGCAGTTCCACCGAACGCGGAATCGCCAGGCCGACCACGGTTTCCGGGCCGACACCACGATCGATGAGGTGCCGGGCCAGCCGGTTCACCCGCGCCGCGAACTCGGTGTACGTGAGCGACTCGCCGTCGAATACGAGGGCGGTGACGTCCGGGTTCTCCGCGGCGGCGGACGCGAACATGTCGGCCAGCGTGGTCTCGGGCAGTGTCCGTGCGGTGTCGTTCCAACCGGACACCACGAGCGCACGCTCGTCGACGCTGGCGAGCGGCAGGTCGCCGACCGCGGTCCGCGGCGAGTCCACCGCGGCGGCCAGCACCCGGCGGAACATGTCCGCGAAACGCTGGACGGTGGCGGCGTCGAACAGATCGGTGGCAAACGTGAACACACCCGACATCTGCTCGCCCTCGGGGCTGTCCCCGAGGATCAGATGCAGGTCGAACTGTGCGGTGTCGCCCTCGACCTCGAGCGGGGTGACGGTGAGGTCGGGCAGTTCCAGCTCGGCCTTGGTCGTGTTCTGGAACGAGTAGCCCACCTGGAAGATCGGGTGGTGGGCCATCGAGCGTGCCGGGTTCAGGACCTCGACCAGGCGCTCGAACGGGACGTCGGCGTGCGAGAACGCCTCGAGGTCGGCCTCGCGAGCACGATCGAGGATCTCGTCGAACGTCTGCTGCCCGTCGACCTGCACGCGCAGTGCGAGGGTGTTGACGAACATGCCGACGACGTCGTCGAGTTCGCGCTCACCGCGGCCGGCGATCGGGGTGCCCACCGAGATGTCCTCGGTGCCGGACAGTCTGCTGAGCAGCACCGCGAACGCGGCGTGCACGGCCATGAACACGCTGGCGTTGTGCCTGCGGGCCAGCGCTGCCAGGCCGCGGTGCACGTCGGCGTCGATCGTGAAGTCGATCCGCGACCCGCGCAGCGACTGCACAGGCGGCCGCGGCCGGTCCACCGGAAGCTCGAGGAGGTCGGGTACACCGGCCAGCGTCTTCTTCCAGAAGCCCAGTTGGGCGGCGATCAGGCTGTCCGGGTCGTCCTCGCTGCCGAGGAGTTCACGCTGCCAGATCGCGTAGTCGGCGTACTGCACCGGGAGCGGTGCGAAGCCGGGTTCCCGGCCGGCCGCCCGGGACGCGTACGCCACCATGACGTCGCGCACGAAGGGCGCCGTGGATTCGCCGTCCGTGGACACGTGGTGCACGACGAGCGCCAGCACGTAGTCCTTCGGGCCGACCTCGAACAGTCGCATCCGGATCGGCGGGACTTCGGCGGTGACGTCGAATCCGGTGGTGACCATCTCGAGCAGCCTCGACCGCAGCTCGGTCTCGGTGACCGGCACGGGTGCGACGTCGAGCGGAACCTGAGCGGCCGCGAGGATCACCTGGTGCGGCCCCTCCGCCGAATCCGGGTAGATCGTGCGCAGCGACTCGTGTCGCTCGAGCACGTCGAACACCGCGGACTGCAGTGCGTCGACGTCCAGCGCGCCCGTCAACCGGACCGCGAGCGGGATGTTGTAGGCGGGCGAGTCCGGGTCGAAGCGGTTGATGAACCACATCCGGGACTGCGCCAGCGACAGCGGGACGAAGGCAGACCTCTCCCGCGGAGCGAGGATCGGCCGCGATCGGCCGTTCTCGTCCGGGGTGGCGATGCGAGCGGCGAGGCTCGCGACGGTCGGCGCCTCGAACAGTTCCCGCACGCCGATGCGGAGGCCGAACGCCTGCCCCGCCCGGGACACGACGCGGGTGGCGCTCAGCGAGTTCCCGCCGAGGTCGAAGAAGCTGTCGTCGACACTGATCTGCTCGAGTCCGAGCACCTCGGCGAAGATGCCGGCGATCGACTCTTCGGCCGGGGTCGTCGGGGCACGGAACTCCGCACCCGCGGTGACGAATTCGGGCTCGGGCAGCCGCGCCCGATCGAGCTTGCCGATGCCGGTCAGCGGGATCTCGTCGAGGAGGATCACCACCGACGGCACCATGTACGGCGGTAGCGTCTCGCCGACGACCGTCTTCAGCGATTCCGGATCGACGGTCGCGCCGTCGACCGGCAGGACGTACGACACGAGGGTCGTCAGTCCGGCGGGGTTCTCGCGTCCCACGGTCACCGCGAACTCGATGTCCGGCTGCGAAGCCAGGGCCGCGTCGATCTCACCGAGCTCGACGCGGAACCCGCGGACCTTCACCTGGAAGTCGGAGCGGCCGACGTACTCCACCCGATGTCCGTCCGCCCACCGCACGACGTCGCCGGTGCGGTACATGCGGGAGCCGTGCTCGCCGAACGGGTTGGCCACGAACCGCTCCGCCGTGACCGACGGACGGTTGTGGTAACCGCGGGTCACGGACGGACCGCAGATGTAGAGCTCCCCGGGTACTCCCTCCGGAACCGGGCGCAACCGTGAGTCGAGGATGAGGGACTCGACGCCACGCAGGGGCGAACCGATCGTCACGCGCTCACCGGGCACCATCGGCTCGGTGATGGTGACGATGACGGTGGTCTCGGTGGGACCGTAGGCGTTGCGCATCTCGCGGCCGGGCGCCCACCGTGCCACCAGTTCCGGGGTGCAGGTGTCGCCACCGACGACGACAGACTTGACGGTGTCGAGTCCATCGGGGTCGACGGTCATCAGCGCGGTCGGGGTCATGACGACGTTCTCGACCCGTTCGCGGCGGATCAGATCGGCGAGTTCGTCGCCGCCGTACACGTCCGCGGGCGAGATCACCAGGGTGGCGCCCGCGCTGAACGCGGCGAGCATCTCGCCGACCGACGTGTCGAAACTCGGCGACGCCACGTGCAGGAACCGGGAACTCGGTGACACGGCGTAGTGTTCGCGCACCTCACGGGTGAGGTTCGCCAGGCCGCGATGGGTGACCACCACGCCCTTCGGCTTCCCCGTCGAACCCGAGGTGTAGATGAGGTATCCCGGGTGATCGACCGTGAGTGCGCGGCGGAGATCCGCGTCCTCCACCGCGAGCGCACTGCGGGCACCGATCTCGTCGGCCGCCGCGGACTCGTCGAGGACGATCCACGGCACCGTGCCGGGGAGGTCGTCGTGGTGGCGGGCGACCGTCAGTCCGAGAACCGCGCCCGAGTCGGCCAGCATCTCGCCGATCCGCTCGAACGGAAGTTTCGGATCGACGGGCAGGTAGGCTCCGCCGGCCTTGGCGATCGCCCAGATCCCGAGGATGGATTCGACGGAACGTGTGATCGCCAGTGCGACATAGTCCTCCGGCCCCACTCCCCGATCGATGAGAACGCGCGCCAGCCGGTTCGACTGCTCGTCGAGTTCCCGGTAGGTGAGCGCGCGCCCCTCGAAAGACACGGCCACCGACTCCGGCGAGATCGAGACCCCCGAGCGCAGCAGTTCGGGCAGCGTGCGCGGCTCGACCGACTGCGGTCCGCGGACGGGAGCGATCGCAGCCTTCTCGGCGGCGTCGAGGATTTCGATGTCGCCGAGGACCACGTCGCGGTCGGCGGACACGGCTCCGAGGATGCGGTGGAACCGGTCCGCGAAGCTCAGGACGGTCTGCTCGTCGAAGATGTCGGTCGAGTAGTTGAACGTCGCGGCGATGCCCGCGGCGGCCCCGTCGACGTAGCGCTCACCGACACTCAGCTGGAGGTCGAACTTGGCGACCTCGAGCGGGGCGTCGAGCGCGGAGATCTCGAGGCCCGGGAACTCCATCCGGACCGACTCGTTGTTGTCGAACGACAACGCGACCTGGAACAGCGGCTGATGCGCCGTCGACCGCGGGACGTCCAGCACCTCGACGAGACGCTCGAACGGAACGTCGCCGTGGCTGAACGCATTCAGGTCGGTGGCACGCACCTGTGCCAGTAGGTCGGCGAAGGTGTCGTCGGGGCGCACCGACGCGCGGAGCACGAGGGTGTTGACGAACATGCCGACGAGCTTGTCGAGTTCCTGCTCGCCGCGGCCCGCGACCGGCGTGCCGATGGCGACGTCCGTCTGCGACGACAGCCGCTCGAGCAGGACCGCGAGTGCGGCGTGCACGACCATGAAGAGCGTCGAGTTCGTTTCCCGGGCAATCGTGAGCAGCCCACGATGCGTCTGCGCGTCGATCGTGAACCGCGCCGACGCACCACGCAGCGACTGCACGGGCGGGCGGGGGCGGTCGGTCGGCAACTCGAGGACCTCGGGGAGGCCGCCGAGTGCCTGCTGCCAGTGGTCGAGCTGACGGGCGACGACCGATTCGGGGTCGGACTCGTCACCGAGCGACTCACGCTGCCAGAGCGCGTAGTCCGCGTACTGGACGGGCAGCGGCTCCCAGCCGGGAGCAGTGCCCGCGGCGCGCGCGGCGTAGGCGGTCATGACGTCGGTGAACAGCGGCGCCAGCGAGGCACCGTCCGCCGAGATGTGGTGCACGACCATCATCAGGATGTGGTCGTTCGCGTTCACCTCGAAGCAGGCGACCCGCACGGGGACCGTCTCGGTGACGTCGAAACCGGTGGCACCGAGTTCCCGCATCCGTGCGAACAGGTCCTGCTCATCGGCGACCGGCGTCGGTGTCAGGTCGGACACCACGTCCGCCGCGGGCAGCACGACCTGGTGCGCGTCTTCGGCTCCGACCGGGAAGACCGTCCGCAGCGACTCGTGCCGCTCCACGACGTCCGCCCACGCCGCGCTCAGTGCCGCCGTGTCGATCGAGCCGGTCAGCCGCACCGCCAACGGCAGGTTGTACGCCGGTGAGGACGGGTCGAACTGGTTGATGAACCACATCCGCTGCTGAGCAAGCGACAGCGGGATGCGGTCGGGCCGCGGACCGGCGACGAGCGCGGGCCGCTGTTCGGCGGTTCCCGCGGTCACTTCGAGCAACGCCGCGAGTTCCGCGACGGTCGGATGCTCGAAGCACTCCCGCACCGACAGCTGTGCGCCGAGCGCCGCGGTCAGCCTGGCGGTGAGCCGCGTTGCGCTGATGGAGTTTCCGCCGAGGTCGAAGAACGAATCGGCCGCACCGACGCGTTCGACGCCGAGCACCTCCCCGAAGACGCCGGCGACGATCTCCTCGATCGGCGTTCGGGGTGCGACGAATTCGGCCTCGGACGTGACGAAGTCGGGTTCCGGAAGTGCGCCCCGGTCCAACTTGCCGGTGGCGCCGAGCGGGAAGCTGTCCAGCACGAGGATCCGGGCCGGCACCATGTAGGCGGGCAGCGTCTCCGCTGCAGCGTCCAGCACCGATGCGGTGTCGATCGCGGTGCCGGACACCGGAATCACATATCCCACCAGGTTCTCGCCGGTGGTCTCACTGCGGTGGACGACGACCACGGCCTGCGCCACCGACGGGTGCGCGAGGAGGGCTGCCTCGACCTCGCCGAGTTCGAGGCGCTGACCACGGAGCTTGACCTGGAAGTCGCGGCGCCCGATGTACTCGACGATGCCGTCGGCACGCTTGCGGACGATGTCACCGGTGCGGTACATCCGCTGCCCCGCGGTGCCGAAGGGGTTCGCCACGAACCTGTCCGAAGTCAGGTCGCTGCGGCCGACGTAGCCGCGGGCCAACTGGATTCCGGCGAGGTACAGCTCGCCGTGCACACCCGCGGGCACTGGACGCAGCCGCGAGTCGAGGATGTGGAGCTGGGTGTTCCACACGGGGGCGCCGATCGGCACCGTCGTGCGGTCCGCGTCGGTGCATTCCCAGTAGGTGACGTCGACCGCGGCCTCCGTCGGGCCGTACAGGTTGTGCAACGCCGCGGAGGAGAAGTCGCGGAACGCGTCGGCCGACGCCGGCGGAAGGGCTTCACCACTGCAGAACACCTGGCGCAACGATCCGCACAGAGCGGCGTCGGCGCCCGCAGTGAACACCGCCAGCATCGACGGCACGAAGTGCATCGTGGTCACGCTGTGCTCGGCGAGCACCTTCGAGAGGTACGCCGGGTCGCGGTGTCCGTCCGGGATCGCGACAATGAGCCGGGCTCCGACCTCGAGCGGCCAGAACAATTCCCACACGGACACGTCGAACGTGACGGGCGTCTTCTGCAGGACGACGTCGGCGGAATCGAGTGGGTAGGTGTCCTGCATCCACAGCAGCCGGTTGACGATCGACCGGTGACTGACCGCGACGCCCTTGGGCTTGCCGGTCGAGCCGGACGTGTAGATCACGTACGCGGTCGAATCCGGACGGATCGGCGCCCCGCGCTCGTCGTCTGTGATCGGACTGCCGGAGTGACCGGAGAGGTCGACGGTGTCGACCTCGATCTGCGGTGCGTCCGTCTCGACGTCGCGGTCGGCCGAAGAGGTGAGCACGCACGCCGGGGAGGCGCTGTCGATCACGTACGCGGTGCGCGCCGCCGGATGATCCGGGTCGAGCGGAACGTACGCGGCACCGGTCTTCTCGATCGCGTAGATCGCGATCATCATCTCGAGGGACCGGCGCAGCGCGACCGCGACCCGGGACTCCGGGCCGACGCCCTGCGCGAGCAGTTCCCGTGCCAGTCGGTTGGTCTGCGCGTCGAACTCGGCGTAGGACAATGCATCGTCGCCGAACACGATGGCCACGGCGTCGGGCGTGCGCGCGACCTGCTCGTCGAACAGGTCGACGAGGGTGCGGCCCTCGTCTGCGCCTGCCGCGGTACCGGCTGCGGTGGCGTCGGCGATCACGCCGGCGAGGACACCGGCGAACGTGTCGGCGAAACCTTCGCCCGAGGATCCGTCGAGCAGTCCGGGCAGCAGGGTGGACAGTGCCACCGTGACGGCGGCTTCCGGGCCGACGCCCACCCCGGCGAGCGTGCGCGCCAGTTCCGCGGACTTGTCCCGAAGCTGCACATACGTGACATCAGTCCCGTTGTGCGACAGCGCGATTCCGTCCGGATTGATCGACGCAGCACCGTCGAGCAGTTCGGGCAGCGACTTGGTGGCCGCCAACTCCTCCGAGATCGAGTGCGACATGAGGGACTGCGCCCCGTCGTCCGGAACGACCAGACCGGCCTTCTCGTCCTCGGTCAGGATGTCGATGTCACCGACGACGGCGTCGGCATCGGCATCGGCCGTGACAGCCTCGAGCACCCGCACGAAACGATCGGCGAAGGCGCGGACCGTCGACTCGTCGAAGAGGTCGGTGGCGTAGGAGAACCATCCCCGCATGCCGTTCTCGGCGGATCCCTCGCCGAAACGTTCCTCGACGGCGACACCGAGATCCGTCTTGCTCGTGGTGAGTCCGCTCTCGAGGACCTCGACCGTCAGCCCCGCGAGCTCGAGCTTGGGCCGTTCGAGGTTCTGGAAACTCAGCATCACCTGCGCGAGAGGGGCGTACGCGGCCGTACGCGACGGACGGAGCACCTCGACGACCTGCTCGAACGGCACATCGGCGTTACCGAATGCATTCAGATCGACCTCACGGGCCTGCGTGAGCAGAGCACTGAAGCGGGCGTTCGGGTCGACGTCGGTGCGCAGCACGAGCGTGTTGACGAACATCCCGACGAGGTCGTCGAGCGCGCGGTCACCACGTCCCGCGACGGGGGTGCTGACGGAGATGTCGGTCGTGTTGCTCAGCCGCCCCAGCAGCACGGCGAGTGCGGTGTGCACCACCATGAACAGCGACGCCTGGTGGGTCTGTGCGAGTTCGTTCAGCGACCGGTGCACGTCCTGCCCGATCTCGAACTCGATCAGGCCACCCTGCGGGTTCCGGACGGCCGGACGCGGACGGTCGGCCGGCAGGTCGAGGACCTCCGGGGCATCGCCCAGTGCGTGCGTCCAGTACGCGATCTGCTTGCCCGCGAGAGACTCCGGATCGTCCTCGTTGCCGAGGACGTTCCGCTGCCACAGGGCGAAGTCGGGGTACTGCACCGGCAGCGGCGAGAAGTTGGGCTCCTCCCCCTGCACGCGAGCGCCATAGGCGCCGAACAGGTCCCGTGCGAGCGGGGCCATCGACGAACCGTCCGCGGAGATGTGGTGGACCACGACGACGAGGACGTGGTCGCGCTCCCCGAGGACGAACAGGGCGGCGCGAACCGGGACGTCGGCGGTGACGTCGAAGCCGTCGGACGCCAGCCCGACGACCCGCTCCCGCAGTTCCTGCTCGCCCGCCACCTCGACGACGTCGAGTTCGGACTTCGTGTCGGACAGGACGACCTGGTAGGGGCCGTCGACGGAGTCGGGGTACACCGTGCGCAGCGATTCGTGCCGGGACACCACGTCGGCGATCGCCGACCGCAGCGCGTCGACGTCCAGTTCACCGGTGAGTCGCAGCGCCAACGGGATGTTGTACTCGGCCGATGCGGGATCGAACCGGTTGACGTACCACATCCGCTGCTGCGCCAGCGACAGCGGAACACGGTCGGGACGCGGTCCGGCGGTGACGGGCGGACGTCCGCCCGAGTCCACACCGAGCGCCTCCAGCCTCCGGGCGAGCTGCGCCACGGTGGGGGCCTCGAAGATCTCGCGGACCGGGGCGTCGACGCCGACGGCCTCGTTGATCCGTGCCATCACACGGGTGGCGGCGAGCGAGTTGCCGCCGAGCGTGAAGAAGGAGTCGTCGGCACCGACCTGGTCGACACCGAGAACCTCCGCGAACACCGCGGCAACCCGCTGTTCCAGAGCGGTTCCCGCGGCACGGAACTCGCGGTCGTCCCCCAGGAACTCGGGCTCGGGCAGCGCCCGGCGGTCGAGCTTGCCGACGGGCGTGAGCGGGATGGCGTCGAGCGTCACGATCGTCGACGGCACCATGTACGTGGGCACGAATTCGCCCACGAAGTCCAGCATCCCGGTGACGTCCACCTCTGCACCCGTCGCCGGCAGCACGTACGACACGAGAACCGCGTCGCCGGAAGGTCCGGGCAGCACGGACGTGGTGGCGAAGTCGACGTCGGGGTGCTTCGCGAGCACCGCGTCGATCTCCCCGAGCTCGATGCGGAATCCACGGACCTTCACCTGCTGGTCCGAGCGGCCGACGTAGTCGACGGTCAGCGCACCGTCCGCGTCCTTCTTCCAGCGCACGACGTCGCCGGTGCGGTACATGCGGTCGCCCGGTTCGCCGTACGGGTTCGCCACGAAGCGCCCCGCGGTCAGCGGCGTCCGCCGGTGATAGCCGCGGGCCAGTCCGAGGCCCGACAGATAGAGTTCACCTGCGATGCCGACCGGAACGGGACGGAGTCGATCGTCGAGGACCAGCGCGCTGGCCCCGCGGATCGGACCACCGATCGTGACCGGACCGTCGGCGGCCATCGGGTCGCTGATGTTGGTCATGATCGTGGTCTCGGTGGGACCGTATCCGTTGAACAGCGAGCGACCCGGCGCCCAGCGGGCCGCGAGTTCGGCGGGGACGGCCTCGCCGCCAGCGACGACGAACTGGAAGTCGTCCAGCCCGGACGGATCCACGGACGCCAGCGCCGACGGCGTGACGAACCCGTGCGTGACGCGCTGCTCGCGCAGGAACGTGGCGAACTCGGGTCCGCCGTACACGTCGGTGGGAGCGATCACCATGGTGGCTCCCGCACCGACCGCGAGCAGCAGTTCGAGTACGGACGCGTCGAAGCTCGGCGACGCGAAGTGCAACGTCCGCGAATCTGCGGTCACGTCATAGCGCTCACGCTGTTCGGCGGCGAAGTTCGCGAGACCCCGATGCGTGACGACGACGCCCTTGGGCTGCCCGGTGGTACCGGACGTGTAGATCACGTAGGCGCTGTTGGCGGGGGTCACCGCGGTGCGACGCTCCGCTTCCGCGACGGGAGCCGACGAGTACTCCGCGGAGGCCGCCTCGAACTCTTCGCTGTCGAGGACCAGCCAGTCGACGTCCACCGGAAGGCGGCCGACCTCCGCACTGACGGAAAGCCCCAGTGCCACACCGGAATCAGTGACCATGTGCGCGATGCGCTCGTCCGGATACTGTGGGTCGATCGGAACGTATGCGCCGCCGCTCTTGGCGACGGCCCAGATGCCGACGATGGACGCGATCGAGCGGGTGACGCCGAGCCCGACGAACGTCTCCGCACCGACTCCGCGCTCGATCAGGATGCGCGCCACCCGGTTCGAGCGCTCGTCCAGCTCGCGGTAGGTGACGGAGTCGCCGCCGGAGACGACCGCGTCGCCGTCCGGGTTGGCGGCGACGGCGGCGGAGAGCAGTTCGACGAGAGTCGTGGGCGAGACGCCCTCGATACCGCGGACCGGTGTAAGTTCCTCCGTCTCGCCGGCGTCGAGGATGGGGATGTCCCCCACCGCGATGTCGGTGTCGCCACCGGCGACGGCGGCGAGAATCCGCACGAATCGATCCGCGAAACCCTGCACGGTCTCCGCGTCGAAGATCTCGGTGGCGAACCCGAGGACACCGGTGATCCCGGTGGGCGCACCCTCGTCCGACCACAGTTCGCGCAGGTCGACGGTGAGGTCGAACTTGCTGAACTCGACGTCCACCGCACCGGGTGTCGCCTCGAGTCCGGCGAACTCGAGCGACGGGATGCCGTTGACCTGGTGTGTCAGCACGACCTGGAACAGCGGCGAGTACGCCGTGGAGCGGGTCGGCTTCAGCGCGTCCACCAACTGCTCGAACGGGACGTCCTGGTTGCTGAACGCAGCGAGGTCCTGCGCGCGGACCTGCTCGAGCAGTTCGGCGAAGGACGTTCCGGGCTCCACCTCGGTCCGGAGCACCAGGGTGTTGACGAACATGCCGACGAGGTTCTCGAGTGCCTCGTCACCGCGACCGGCGACCGCCGTGCCGATGGCGATGTCGGTGCTCGAACTCAGGCGTGCCAGAAGCACGGACAACGCCGCGTGCAGCACCATGAACAGCGACACGTTGTGCGCCCGCGCGACGTCGCCGAGGCGCCGGTGGATGTCTTCGTCGACGGAGAAGCCGACGGACGCACCGGCCATCGACCGCACCGTGGGCCGGGGGCGATCGGTGGGGAGAGCGAGCACATCGGGCACACCCGCGAGGGCCTTCGCCCAGAAGTCGATCTGAGCGGCCGCGAGCGACTCGGGATCGTCCTCGGAACCGAGCACCTCCCGCTGCCACAGCGCGTAATCCGCGTACTGGACGGGCAGAGCCGGCCACGCGGGCTGCGTCCCATCCTGATGAGCCGCGTACGCCGTCATCACGTCGCGAGCCAGCGGCAGTGTGGACGCGCCGTCGGACGCGATGTGGTGCATCACGAGGACCAGGACGTGATCGTCCGCGCCGAGCCGGAACAGGCGGGCCCGGACCGGGATCGTGTCGGTCACGTCGAAGCCGGTGGAGCCGAACTCGAACATCCGGTCCCGCAAGTCCTCCTCGCGGACGTCGACCGGTTCGAGGGCGAGATCGACGTCGGCGGCGGGCAGGATCACTTGGTGCGCACCGGAATCGGAATCCGGGAACACCGTCCGGAGCACCTCGTGCCGCGCGACGACGTCGGACAGTGCCTCGGCCAGCGCCGCGACGTCCAGTTCGCCGCGCAGACGCACAGTCAGTGGCACGTTGTACGCCGGTGACGACGGGTCGAAGCGGTTGAGGAACCACATCCGCTGCTGCGCGAGCGACAGGGGAAGCTCGTGGGGGCGCTCGCCCGCGACGAGTGCCGGACGGGTGGAGCCGTGGTGAGCCCGGTCCTCGACGAGCTTCGCGAGCGTCGCGACCGTGGGCGCCTCGAACAGGTCACGGATCCCGACCTCGGTTCCGGTCGCGGAGGTGACGCGGGCCGCCACGCGGGTGGCGCTGAGCGAGTTGCCGCCCAGGTCGAAGAACGAGTCGTCGACACTCACCCGCGCCGCGGAGATCACGTCACCGAAGATGCCGGCGACGACCTCCTCGAGCGGGGTGCGCGCTGCGACGAATTCGGCTGTGCCGGTGGCGAAGACCGGCTCCGGAAGGGCCTTGCGGTCGACTTTGAGGTTCGCGTTGAGCGGCATCTCGTCGAGCACCATCACGGCGTCCGGGATCATGTGCGACGGCAGCACGTGCCGCAGTGCGTCCATGGTCGCGTCGACGTCGAGTTCGGTGCCGACGGTCGCGGTGACGTACGCGACGAGCCGCGGACCCTGCTCGCTGTCGTGGACGACCACGACCGACTTCTGCACCGCGTCGGTCGCGTTGAGTGCGGATTCGATCTCCCCCAGCTCGATCCGGAGACCGCGGATCTTCACCTGGAAGTCGCTGCGGCCCACGAACACGAGGCCGCCGTGGTCACGCTCGCGGACGAGGTCACCGGTCCGGTACATGCGGGCCCCGGGCCCCTCGAACGGGTTGGCTACGAATCGTGAGGCGGTGGTGCCGGACATGTTGCCGTAGCCGCGGGCCAGGACCTCGCCGCCGATGTAGAGGTCGCCGGTGACTCCCGGCGGCACGGGGCGCATGCGCCCGTCGAGCACGTGGTAACGGACCCCGCGGAACGCGACCCCGAATGGGACCGGCCACTGCTCGGCGTCCTCGGACGAGAGGTCCAGTTCGTACGACGACGTGGTCACCGACGCCTCGGTCGGACCGTAGTTGTTGAGGAGTCGCGAGTCCGTGCCGATCAGCGCCGTGCACGCGGCCGGCCGCAGCGTCTCGCCGCCGAGGAGGACGACCTTCAGATTGGGCAGGACGCCGTCGGTGTCCAGTTCGGTGAGGACTTCGAACGCACTGGGCGCCAGGTTGGTGATCTGGACGTCGCCAGTGCCGATCGTACGGAGAATGGGTCCCGGATCGAAGCCGTCGTCGGCGAGGTGCAGCACACCCCCATACGCGAGCCCCACCCAGATGTTCTTCTGCGTCTGGTCGAACAGCGGGGAGTTCGCGATCAGCAGTCCGGTGCCGTCCTTAACCCGGAGGTCGCCCTGGTACGACTGATAGTTGTTGGACAGACCCAGCATCGGCACCATCGTGGGCTTGGGCCGCCCGGTCGAGCCCGACGTCGAGATGACGTGCGCCAGGCGCTTTCCGGCGTGCTCGTCCGACCACGGGTCGTGCGGGAAGTCGGTGCCGTCGAGCGATTCGAGGTGGCGCACCGTCGCGGGATCGTCGAGCACGATCGGGTCGTCGAGGGCCGCGTTCCCGATGGGCGCCTCGGTGAGCCCGCTCCAGGATCGGGTGGCCACCACGGCCCGCGTGCCGCTGTCTTCGACGAGACCGGTGATCCGCTCGATCGCCCACTGCTGGTCGAACGGGGAGTACGCCGCGCCGACCTTCCAGGCGGCGAGCATCCCGACCACCCATTCGACCGAACGGGGAACGATCAGTGCGACGACGTCGTCGGGGCGGACGCCGCGGGACAGCAGTTCGCGTGCGAGCTGGTTGGCCCGTCGGTTGAGTTCACCGCGGGTGGTCGAGACGCCGCCGGCGACGACGGCGAGCGCCTCCGGGTCGCGCTCGACCCATTCCTGCCAGCGTGTGACGAAGAGTTCGAGCGGCCAGCCCGGCGTCTCCGCGACCTCTGTGGCCGGTGCCGCAACGATTTCCGGTACGGGCGCCGCGATCTCGATGTCACCGACCAGGGCGTGCGCATCGGCAATGACCTGGTCGAGGATCGTGCCGAAGCCGTCCTTCCCGTCCTCCGACGGCGGGGCCATCATGATGGTGGGAACCAGACCGGACAGCACCACGGACACGATCGCGTCGGGGCCCATGCCCCGCTCGGACAACGGCGCCGACATCAAGCGCAGCCGCTCGTCGAACTCGCGGTACGTCACCTGCATACCGTCGTGCGCGAGCGCGACGGCGTCGGGCGCGACCTCGACCGCGGCAGCCAGAAGCTGCGGCAGCTCGCGAACCGTCATCGTGCGGGCAGGTGTGGTTCGGCTCAACTTTGCTCTCTCGTGTTTCGTGAGAATGTCGATGTCGCCCACAGCGACACCGGGATCGGTGGCGACGGCCTCGAGGATCCGGACGAACCGTTCCGCGATCCGTTCGGCGGAACTCCGCTCGAACAGATCGGTGGCGAACGTGAACCTGCCGCCGAGGCCTGCGGGATCACCCGACTCGTCGGCCTTCTCGGTGATCGTCAACGTGAGGTCGTACTTCGCGCCCTGCGCCATGTCCTCGATCACGCGCACGGTCAGCCCGGGCAGTTCGAGCGCGTCCATCCGGTTGTTCTGGAACGACAGCATCACCTGGAACAGCGGCGAGTACGCCGCCGAGCGCCGGATCCGCAGGGCCTCCACGATCTTCTCGAACGGCACGTCCGAATTGCCGAACGCCGCGAGGTCACCTTCGCGGACCCGCTCGACGAGGGCGGCGAACGAATCCCCCGGGCGCACCTGGGTGCGCAGGACGAGTGTGTTGACGAACATGCCGACCAGGTCGTCGAGCGCCTGATCGCTGCGTGCTGCGAGCGGGGTCCCGACGGTGATGTCGTCGCTGTTGCTCAACCGCGACAGCAACGTCGTCAACGCCGCGTGCGTCACCATGAAGAGCGAGGCGCCGCGTTCCCTGCCGACCGCCTCGAGGCCGCGCCGCAGCTCGGGGGTGATCGCGAAGTCGATCGAATCGCCCTGCATCGACTGCCGGGCCGGGCGGGCGCGGTCCAGCGGGAGGTCGATCAGCTCGGGTGCCCCGGCGAGGGTGTCGGCCCAGTGGGCGATCTGCTTGCCGGCCAGCGACTGGGTGTCGGCGGGGTCACCGAGTACCTCGCGCTGCCACAACGCGAAGTCGGGGTACTGCACCGGCAGCGGCTGCCACAGCGGGGCGGCGCCCGCGGTGCGTGCGCTGTAGGCGACCATGACGTCCCGGGCGAGCGGCGCCATCGAGGCACCGTCCGCGCAGATGTGATGCACCACGAGGACGAGCAGGAACTCGCTCTCGCTCGTGGCGAACAGCCGGATGCGCAGCGGGGGCGCGATCGTGACGTCGAACCCCTCGGTGGCGAATTCGGTAAGGGCCGTGTGGAGTTCGGCGTCGGGCACCGGCACCGGCGTCAGGTCGAACGGAACCTGCCCGGCGTCGACGACCTGCTGGTACGGGCCGTCGCCGGAGTCGGGGAACACCGTCCGCAGCGACTCGTGCCGCGCGAGAACATCCGACACCGCGCTCGACATCGCATCGATGTCGAGCGAACCGGACAGTCGGACGGCCAGCGGGATGTTGTACGCCGAGGACGCCGTGTCGAACCGGTTCATCAGCCACATGCTCTGCTGAGCCATCGACAGCGGAACGCGCTCGGGGCGCGATCCGGCGGCCAGAACCGGTCGGTCCGAGGCCGTGCCGGCCTGCTCGGCCACCTTGACGGCGAGCCGCTCCACGGTCGGCGCCTCGAACAATTCGCGCACACCCAGGCGGGTGCCCGCGGCAGCGTTGAGCCGCGCGACCGCCTTCGTGGCCACGAGCGAGTTGCCACCGAGATCGAAGAACGACTCGGCGACGCTGATCTTCGCGAGTCCGAGCACGTCGGCGAGGACACCGGCGACCAGTTCCTCGGTGGGGGTGCGCGGTTCGACCATCTCGCCCTGCAGGGCGTCGAAGTCGGGCTCGGGCAGCGCCTTCCGGTCGAGCTTGCCGGCCGTGGTGAGCGGGATCTCGTCGAGGACGACGATCGCACTCGGCACCATGTGCGCCGGAAGCGTGTCCCCGACGAAGTGCGTCACCTCGGCAGCGTCGACCGCGCTACCGGACGTCGGCAGCACGTACGACACGAGTGCCGTCGCACCGGACGGCATCGCGGCGCCGAGCGTGGCCGCGAAATCGACGTCTGGATGCTTGACGAGCGCGGCGTCGATCTCGCCGAGTTCGATGCGGAAGCCGCGGACCTTCACCTGGAAATCGCTGCGACCCACGTACTCCACGCCGTAGCCGGCGCGATGACCGCGATCGACGACGAACCGGACGATGTCACCCGTGCGGTACATCCGGCTTCCGTTCTCGCCGAACGGGTTCGCCACGAATCGTTCGGCGGTGAGGCCGAGACGGTCGTGGTACCCGCGCGCGAGGCCGGGGCCCGCGATGTACAGCTCCCCCGCCACGCCGACGGGTACCGGGCGCAGGACGTCGTCGAGCACGTAGACGGTGACTCCGCAGACGGGTCCGCCGATCTCGATCCGGCTTCCCGGCACGAGCTGGTTGCTGACGTTGCTCATGACGGTGGCCTCGGTGGGACCGTAGCCGTTGTACATCCGACGGTCCGGGGCCCAGCGTTCCACCAGTTCCGGCGGGCACGCCTCGCCGCCGACCACGACGACCTCGAGCCGGTCGAGTCCGGCCGGTTCCACCGACGCCAGCGCGGCGGGGGTGACGAAGGCGTGCGTGACCTCGTTGTCCGCGAGGAAGCTCCGGAGTTCCTCGCCGCCGTACAGGTCCGCGGGGGCGACGACCATGGTCGCGCCGCAGCCGAAGGCCAGTAGCAGTTCGAGGACCGAGGCGTCGAAGCTCGGCGATGCGAAGTGCAGGGTCCGCGCCGACGGACTCACCCCGTAGTGGGTGCGCTGCTCGGCGGAGAAGTTCGCCAGACCGGTGTGGGTGACGGCGACGCCCTTGGGCAGACCGGTGGTACCGGACGTGTAGATCATGTACGCCGGGTGCTCGAGCCGGATCGACGCGGTCCGCTCGGAGTCCGTGACCGGTTCCGGCGACTTCGGCGCGCACAGCGCGTCGCACTCGGCCGAGTCCAGCGCGAGCCAGTCGATGCCCGACGGCAGAGTGTCCTGCTGGACGGTTACCGTCAGGCCGAGGATCGCGCCGGAGTCGGTGACCATGTGCGCGATGCGCTCGGACGGGTAGCGCGGGTCGACGGGAACGAACGTGCCGCCGGCCTTGGCCACGGCCCACGTCGCGACGACCGAGTGCACCGAGCGCGTCATTCCCAGCGCCACAGATGTTTCCGGTCCCACCCCGTGATCGATGAGAACCCGGGCCAGTCTGCTCGACCGCTCGTCGAGTTCCGCGTAGGTCAGCGACTCGCCGTCCGCGACGAGGGCGGTGCGCTCACGGTTCTCCGCGGCGGTCGCGCCGAGGATCTCCGGCAGCGACAGCGGTGCGGCCGCTTCGGTGCCAGTTGCTGCGAGCAGCGACGCACGCTCGTCGGGCGCGAGGATGTCGATGTCCGCGACGAGAACGTCGACGTCGGCGGACAGTGCACCGAGCACCCGGACGATCCGCGCCATGATCTCCTCCACCTCGGCGGCGGCGAAGGTCTCGGGGAGGAACTTGGCGGTCAGGTGCAGTCGCGGATCGGTCATCGCGACGATCGCCAGCGGGTAGTGCGTGGCGTCGTTGGACGTTACGTCGAGAACGCGGAGACCCTCGATGTCGCTGTTCTTCGTGAGGGCTTCGCGGTCGAGCGGGTAGGACTCGAAGACCATCAGGGTGTCGAACAGCGCACCGAGACCGAGGCCCTGCTGGATGTCGGTGAGCCCGACGTGATGGTGGTCGAGCAACCCGGTCTGCTCGTGCTGGATGCGGTCCAGGAGCGTACGGACGGCGTCGTCGCCCCGGACACGGACCCGCACCGGCAGGGTGTTGATGAAGAGCCCGAGCATGGACTCGATGCCTGGCACCTGCGGCGGACGGCCCGAGACGGTGGTGCCGAACACCACGTCGTCCCGTCCGGTCAGCCTGCCCAGCACGATTCCCCACGCGGCCTGCACGAGGGTGTTCATGGTGACGCCGAGCTCGCGCGACCGTGCGGTCATGGCGGCGAGCAGGTCGTCCGGCAGATCGATCACGAGCTCACCGGGGGTGAGCGCCGGAGCGGTCTCCGCGTGCACCGGGGCGAGGAGGGTGGGTTCCTCGACGCCGCCCAGGGCCTTCGCCCACGCCGCCACCGACTCCTGCGGGTCCTGCGCGGACAGCCACTCGAGGTAGCTGCGGTACGGACGCGGCTGCGGCAGTGCCAGCACGTCGCCGTCCACCGCATACAGGGTCAGCAGGTCCTGGATGAGGATCGGGAGCGACCAGCCGTCGAGGAGGATGTGGTGGTTGGTGACGGCGAACCGGTAGCGGTCCTCGCCGGTCTCGACCAGCAGGAATCGCACCAGCGGCGGTGCGGTCATGTCGAACCGGTCCGTCCGGTTCGCCAGCATCAGCGCATCGAGCTGCGACTCACGGTCGGCGTCGGACGCCGACGAGAGATCGACGTGCGTCCACGGCACGTCCACCCGGTCGACGACCACCTGCATGCCGGTGCCGTCGTCGGCCGACACGAAAGCGGTGCGCAGGTTGGGGTGCCGGGCCACGAGCGACTCCGCGGCGCGGCGGAGCCGGCCGGTGTCGACGGATCCGCCCAGGTCCATGACCAGCTGGGTGGTGTACACGTCGGTGGCGGTACCGGCCAGCGACGCGTGGAACAGCAGGCCCACCTGCAGCGGGGCCAGCGACCAGACGTCCGCGAGCGCGGGGTACTCGCTCTCGAGGGTGTCGATCCGGCTCTGACTCAGCGGAACGAGGTCGAGGTCCGACGGCGTCCGGCCACCGGCTCCGGGCCGCTTCGTGTGCTCGACGAGACCCTCGAGCGCGCGGGTCCACAGGCCGGTGAGCTCGCCGACCTCGGATTCGGTGAGGACGCCCTGGGGGAAGTCGACGGTGGCCGAAAGTCGCTGTTCCCCTTCGACGTCCACGATCATCGCGTTGATGTCGAGGGCGAAGTGCACCGGCATCTCGCTGTTGCGGCTGCCGGTGAGCTCCATCGTGTCGGTGTCGGGCACCCAGCCCGCGGCGCGGAACGCGTCGGGGATCTCGCCCACCGACACGCGACCGAGGTAGTTGAAGCTGATCTGCGGGCTCGGCAGGGCCGCGAGGATCGCACGCGTCTCGGCGTTGAGGAATCGGAGCATCCCGTATCCGATGCCGTGCTCGGGCACCTGTGCGAGCTGTTCCTTCACCGACTTCACTGCGCGACCCGCGGCGGCGCCGCCGGCGAGCGCGTCCTGCACGTCGACCCCGGGCGCCGACAGGCGAACCGGGAACATGCTGGTGAACCAGCCCACCGTTCGGGACAGGTCGGCGCCGGGCAGCACCGTCTCCTCGCGGCCGTGACCTTCGAGGTGCACGAGGGTCGAGGACTCGCCGACTCCCCGTTCGGCCCGCCACGCCGCGACAGCCAGGGCGAGGGCGGTGAGGAGACCGTCGTTGACGCCGCCGTGGAATGCGCGGGGCACACCCGTCAGCAGACCGTCGGTGACGTCCGCCGAGACCTCCAGGCGGACACGGCCGGTGGTCGAGACCGTGTCGCGGCCGTCGAGGGCGCGGGAACCGATGAGCGGGTCCACACCGTCGAGTGTGGTGCGCCAGTAGTCGAGTTCGGCCAGGCGCCCGGCACTTCTGGCGTTGTCGGCGAGGCCGCGCGCCCACCGGCGCACGGACGTGCCGACCGCCGGGAGCAACGGGTCTGCCCCGGCGGCGATCTGCGCCCAGGCGGACGCGAAGTCGGGGACCAGCACTCGCCAGGACACACCGTCCACTGCGAGGTGGTGGATCACCACGAGCAGCCGTCCCGCCTGCGGGGTGCGCTCGACCTCCTCGACGTCCCCGTCCTCGCCGTCCCGAGGCGCGAGGTCTCCGGAGTCCTCGGCGGGTGCGAACCAGACGAAGCGCACGACGCTGCCGGCCGCCGGGTCCAAGGTGTCGACCGTGCGCTCGAGAGCGTGCGCGGCGAGGGCCTCGAATGTGTCGGTTCCCGGCCCCTCGGTGAACTCGACCCGGTCGACGAGCCGGTCGACGTCGACGGAACCGATCGGTGCGACCTCCAGCGACCAACCCGTGGGAGAGTCGTTGCGGCGCAACGAAGAACGCAGGGCGTCGTGGCGATCGACGACGGCCGCCAGCGTCCGCACCAGCCGATCGCGTTCGACCTTCGGCGGCAGGGTCAGCAGAATCGACTGGGAGAAGCGGTGGAAGTCGCCGCCCAGCTCCGTCATCCAGTGCACCACCGGCGTCAGCGGCATCGTGCCGATACCTGCGCCCGGCAACTCCTCGAGGACGTGCACCGTCGCGGAGTCGGACGCGGACTTCGCGACCTCGGCGAGGGATGCCACGGTCTTGCGCTCGAACACGTCGCGGGCCGTGAACAGGACCCCTGCTTCCTTCGCCCGGGACACCAGCTGGATCGAGACGATGCTGTCGCCGCCGAGCGCGAAGAACGAGTCGCCGACGCTGACCCTCGGCACACCGAGGACCTCTGCGAACAGTGCGGCGATCGACTCCTCCATGGTGCTGCGCGGGGCCACGTATTCACTGGACTCCGCCGCAAAAGTGGGTTCGGGCAGCGCCTTCCGGTCGAGCTTGCCGCTCGCGCCGACCGGCATCTCCGCGATCACCATGACGGCGTCGGGGACCATGTACGAGGGCACGGCGCGCGCGACGTGGGCCGTCAGATCCTCGACCTCGAGGGCCGAACCGGGTTCGGGAACGACGTAGCCGACCAGCCGCTGCCCGAGGGAACTGTCGTGGACGACCGCAACCGATTGCGCCACATGCGGATACGAGGACATCGCGGACTCGATCTCGCCCAGTTCGATGCGCAGGCCGCGCACCTTCACCTGGAAGTCGGTGCGGCCGAGGTACTCGATGCTGCCGTCGACGCGCCACTTGACGAGGTCGCCGGTGCGATACAGGCGGGTGGCGCCGGCACCGAAAGGATTGGCCACGAAGCGTTCCGCCGTGAGGTCCGGCCTGCCCTCGTACCCGCGGGCGACCTGGGCCCCCGCGAGATAGAGTTCTCCCGCGGAACCGATGGGAGCGGGACGGAGGTGACCGTCGAGCACGTACGCCTCGGTGTTCCACACCGGCGTTCCGATGGGAATCGTGTGGAGGGAATCACGGTCCACCTCGCCCGCGGTGGCGTGCACGGTGAACTCGGTGGGGCCGTACAGGTTGTGCAGCGCGGCGTCGGACTTCGCGCGGAACGCGCTCGCAACCGCAGGCGGAAAGGCCTCTCCCGCAACGAGAACCACTCGCAGGCTGTCGAGTTGTTCGCGATCCGCTTCGGAGACGAACACCGACAGCATCGACGGGACGAACGACGTCGCCGTCACCTTCTCGCGCGCGATCACGTCGGCGAGGTAGGCGGGATCGCGATGCCCCTCCGGGGCGGCGATCACGAGGCGCGATCCGGAGGCGAGCGCGGAGAACAGTTCCCACACCGACACGTCGAACGTCGTCGGCGTCTTCTGCAGCACGACGTCGCTCGCGTCGAGCCCGTAGCGTGCCGCGATCCACGTCACCTGGTTCAACACAGACGCGTGGCTCACCGCCACGCCCTTCGGACGTCCGGTGGACCCCGAGGTGTAGATGACGTAGGCCGGGTTGGCCGGCCGCAACTCGGCGGCGCGCTCATCGTCGCGGATCGGACCGGACTCGATGTCGCTCGCATCCAGGGCGTCGATCTCCACGACGTCGTGCGCGGCGGGGAGCGAGAGACCGTCCCGCGACACGGTCAGGATGCACAGCGGGCGGGCGCTGTCGAGCACGTACGCGGTGCGCTCGGCCGGGTGGTCGGGGTCGAGGGGCACGTACGCGCCGCCGGCCTTGACGACGGCGTACATCGCGACCATCGAGTCGAGTGAGCGGCGGATCGCGAGCGCGACCTTCGTCTCCGGGCCCACTCCCCTCCCGATCAGCGTCCGGGCGAGACGGTTCACGCGCACGTCGAACTCGGCGTACGTGAGCTCCTCACCCTCGAAGACGAGGGCCGTCGCGTCGGGGGTGCGAGCGACCTGGGCGTCGAAGAGGTCCACGACGGTGCCCGGCGGCGGCGACACGACATCGCCGTTCCATCCGGCGACAACCTGCTCGTATTCCTCGTCGCTCATCGCCGCGAGGTCCGACACCGACGCATCGTCGCCGGCGCCGAGGAAACGCTCGAAGAAGTCGAAGAACCGGCTGTGGTGGCGGTCCAGCTCGTCCGCGGAGTACAGGTTCGGGTTGGCCTCGAAGTCGATGTGGATCTTGCTGCCGGCGACACCCTGGTAGATGTTCAGCGAGAGATCCTCGACCGGACCGGTGGTGAGGACGTTCTGGTGGCCGGTGACCGAGCCCAGCTTGATCTCGCTGTGGAACATCATGATGTTGATCGAGGGACCGAAGAATCCACGCTGACCCTGCGGTGCCCCGGCGTCGCGGCGGATGTCCTCGTGACGGTACCGCTGTCGGCGCAAGGCTCCCGTCAGCTCGATCTGCACGCTCTTGACCAGCTCGGGGACGGTCATTTCCGGGGTGATCTGGAGTCGCAGCGGAACGATGTTCGACACCATCCCGCCGGAGCGGCGCAGCGTGGCGGTGGTACGAGCCGAGACGGGGAGGCTGAGGACGACGTCGGTCCGGTCCGTCATGTGGGCCAGGTATGCGGCGAAGGCAGCCACCACGATGGGAGCGGAGCTGGCGTTGCTGCCGTCCAGAGCGTCGTCGAGAAGGGTGGCGGTGGACTCGGGCAGGGCCTCGGAGGAGAGCCTCGCGAACTTGCCCACCATGGCCGCACGTCCGGCAAGGCTCGGGGCCTCGGGCAGATGCGCGGTGCGTTCGGCCCAGTACTCGCGATCCTTCGCGAATCGCTCGGAATTGCGGTATCTCTGCTCGTCCTCGACGATCCGCACCAGGTCCTCGGCGCGGCAGGCCGGCGGCTCGGCACCCTCGACCAGTGCCGTGTAGATCTCGGCGATCCGCGCGACCAGGGCCATCGCGCCGAAGCCGTCGAGCGCGATGTGATGGATGCGGCAGTACCAGAAGTAGTGGTTCTCTCCGATGTGGAGGAGGTAGACCACGACGAGGCGGTCTTCGAGGAGGTCCACGGGAGCGCTGTAATTGGCCCGCATCCACCTCTCGGCGGCGGTGACGGAATCGTCTTCGCCCCGGAAATCCACGTAGGTGATGGCGTCGTCGAGCGCCTTGTCTACGTACTGGTACGGAACGCCGTCGATCTCGACGAGGCGGAGGAAGCCGGAGCCGAACTCCCGGCCGGTACGTTTGCTGGCCTCGGTCAGGAGGTCGAGGTCGATGTCACCACGAAGCTCGATGTACTGGGCGATGGTGAGGGGAACGTCACCCATTGCGTGCTGCGCGAACCAGATGCCTCGCTGCGCAGCTGACAGCGGAAACGCCCCTTCAGGAGCACCGTTACTGCCCGCTGCATGTCCCGACCCCAAGGGTTACTCCGTTCTCGAACGCGTGGCGACTGCCGCCTGTGTCTTTGGTGATTCGTAGCTCTCGGTCCCACGGACTGCGTCTGCGTCGTGGGCCGGTCTTCCGATGAACGCCATCACATGAACGGGCCTTGCCGGTTCGAAGCTGCTCGCGGAACGGGAACGCGCCGGACGTGGGACGTCCTGCGCTGATCGAAGAGTTCCACCACACTCGGAGTCGATGTCAGACGATCGTCCGAAACTCGATTGCCTGCGACGCTGAACACTCCAAGGCCCTTACATCCCGAACTACTCGCGGTGAGCGGGTTCATACGTGGCTCCGTTCTCTCATCGATCCAACAAGTGGCCACCCAATCGGTGCTCGTCATCCCCCGCGTCGAGAGCCGAGTCTACGGCGCTGGTCGAGGAGCGAAACATCGTCGCGTTCACTGTCCCGCCCTCCTCTCGCTCGGTGGTGACAACTTCGGTTCGTACGGCTCCGCGGCAACGCCGGGAATTACATCGGTGTCACATCCCGTCCCGTTACCGGCACTGGTGTGACGTACCCAACCTTCGATACTTCCAGAACCAGGCCCGAATTCGATCCTTGACGCGCACATCTTCAACAGGCAGAACCACATTCCGGGCATCGCGTACAACCCAAAGGTGGATACCGTACCGAGAGTCGGAATTTGGCAAGGTGTACAACTGTCGTATCCAGTTTCAAGCGCCGCCTCCCGACTGTTCTCCGTGAACGGTGCAGCCGATCTCGTGACCGACCACGGCATTGAACAATCACCACCCCCGTGACCGCAGTTTTTGCCAACCACCGTGTCTACCAAAGGCGCGGGCAGGTCTCAAAACGACATACCCCTGAGGTTGCGCGCCGGGAATAACCGCCCGCCGTGGTCGCACCAGCACTCCGAGTGCGCGAACTGGACGACCGCCCCGCAGAGAACAGGAGGTCAGCCCGCCCAGATCACCCGCTGACCTGCCCAGAGCGAGGCCGGACCGCCGACAGACCCCACGCGCACGCCCAACCGTTCGGCACCGCATCCCAGCATCTGGAACACCCCTGGCGGCGCGTCCGACCGAGATGCCCGATTCGTCCCGTTCGGGAAGGCGTACCCGACCAGCAACGGACGGGAGATTTCTCACATTCGCCGCCCTGCGGCACCGCCGGCCAGCACTGGTTACCCACCAGTAACAAAGGTTAGACTAATCTAATCGTTGTGGTGCAACGATACTGGGCTCGACGGTACCGCCCTCAGCGTCCGTGTCTCGCGAACCAATCGAGCAGGTCGGGGTCGTCCACGGCGCTGCGGTCGACCGTGCGTCCGGCGTCCGCACCCTGAAAAATCCGTTTGAGGGGAACCTCGAGTTTCTTGCCCGTACGGGTGTGCGGGATGCCGGGCGCCACGATGATGTCGTCGGGCACGTGGCGGGGAGAGGCCTGCTCGCGAATCGCGCCGCAGATGCGCTGCTTCAGCGCTTCGTCGAGTTCCACCCCCTCGGACAGCACCACGAACAACGGCATCCAGTATCCGCCGTCCGGCAGATCCACGCCGACGACGAGCGCCTCCGCGATCTCCGGCAGCTTCTCCACCACCTGGTAGATGTCGGCGCTTCCCATTCGAATTCCGTTGCGGTTCAAAGTGGAATCGGATCGGCCGTGCATCAGGACCGTCCCGCGATCGGTGATCGTGATCCAGTCTCCGTGCCGCCACACTCCGGGGTAGACATCGAAATAGGCTTCCCGGTAGCGCTTACCCACCGGATCGTTCCAGAACGACACCGGCATGGACGGCATCGGCGCGGTCACCACGAGCTCGCCCACCTCGCCCCGAACCGGCTTTCCCGACTCGTCGAAGGCGTCGACGGCGACGCCCAGGCACGGCGCGGACAGCTCCCCCGGCCACACCGGGACGTTCCGCGCTCCCCCGATGAACGCCGACACCACGTCGGTCCCACCGGTGATCGACACGACGGGAACGTGGCGACCGACGTTCTCGGACAACCACAGTGACGACGCCGCCGGCAGCGTGGACCCCGTCACCCCCACCGCCCGGAGTGCGCTCAGATCATGCTCGCGCACGGGGACCACACCCGCCTTGTCGCACGCGAGAACATAGCCGGGACTGGTGCCGACCACCGTCACACCGAGACGGGACACCAAGGCCCACAACGCATCCGGCGTCGGATAGGACGGACTTCCGTCGTAGCAGACGATGGTGGCCCCCACCAGCAGGCCCGCCGTCTGGAAGTTCCACATCATCCAACTGGGACTGGTGTACCAGAACAGGATGTCTTCGCGCCCGATGTCGAGCTGGAGCGCGAGCGATTTCACGTGCTCGAGGAGGACGCCGCCGTGCCCGTGCACGATGCCCTTCGGCAGCCCCGTGGTGCCCGAGGAGAACACCACCCACAACGGGTGGTCGAACGGCACGGCGACAGGCTCGAGGACTTCGTCCCGGCCGGTGGCGTCCGCCCAGGCCAGCGTGCCGTCGACGGCCGCGTCCGGGTCGAGATGAGGCACGACGACGGTGAGGACCAATGACGACAAGCCGCGGCGAAGCTGGGCGGCCGCCCCGAGCCGATCGCGCTCCTTGCCTCCGAAGCGGTAGCCGTCGGCGGTGATCAGCGCCTTGGGCTCCAGCTGACCGAGTCGGTCGAGCGCGGCCGGCGCCGAATAGTCCTGTCCGCAGGCCGCCCACACGGCACCGAGCGACGCCGTCGCGAGGAACGCGACGACGGCCTCGGGAATGTTGGGGAGGTAGCCGACGACGCGGTCACCGGCCCCGACACCGTGATCGCGCAGGGTGCCCGCGAGCGACGCCACTCGGGACCGCAACTCGTCCCATCCGACGGCGGTCTCGGGCATACTTTCGCCGGCGTACAGGATCGCCGTCGCATCCGGGCGGGCGTTCCGGAAGACGTGGTCGACGTAGTTGACGGTCGCACCGGGGAACCAGACGGCGCCCGGCATCGCGGCGTCGGCGAGGGCCGGTCCGGGATCGGTGGTGGAGCGGAACTCGAAGTAGTCCCACACGTCCTGCCAGAACGCCGCCGGTTCGGACACCGACCAGTGCCACAGCGACCGATAGTCGTCGACCGTGACGCTGTGACGCCGTGCGACGAACGCGGCGAAGTCGGTGATCACCGCGTCGCGCACGTCGGCTTCGGTGGGCACCCACTGCGGATCGGCTGTCATGGGCACCATCTTCCCCGAGAGCGCGGCCGTTCCGCGCACTTTCGTGCCCAGCGCCGGGGACGCTGCTATTTCCCCTTCGCCTTGACCTTCGCCCGGCGCAGGATCGCCTCCGCGTGACGCAGCACCGGCGCGTCCACCATCTTTCCCTCGAACGCGAAGACCCCGCGCTCGTCGGCGACGGCGGCGAGAACCCGCGTCGCCCAGTCGACGTCCGCGTCGGACGGTGCATACGCCTCGCGGATCACCGCGACCTGAGTGGGGTGGATGCCGACCTTGATGTCGAATCCGACGGCGACGGCGTCCAGTGCCTCGGTACGCAGCCCGTCGAGGTCCTTGATGTCGAGGTAGACGGAGTCCAGCGCGAGCCGGTGGTAACCCTTGGCCGCCAGCAGCGTCGACGACCGCACCTGAGTGGCGACGTCGCGGTAGCTGCCGTCTTCGCGGCGGCTGGAGTTGCCACCCATCGCGGCCACGAGATCTTCGGCTCCCCACATCACGCCGATGGTGCTGGCCGCCAACGCGATCTCGCTCACCGCGAGGGCACCGAGCGGCGACTCGACCAGGGCGATCACCTCACGCGGAGCCAGCGACAGCACCTGGTCGGCGGACTCGCACTTGGCCAGCATCAGCCGGGTGTAGCGGGTGCCGTCGAGGGCCAGCAGGTCGCGTTCGTGGTCCTCGGTGCCGACCGGGTTGACCCGCACGACGGTGCGATCGGGATCAAGCGGGGTGTCGATCAACGAGATCCGGGCAGCTTCCTTGTCCGCCGGCGCGACCCCGTCCTCGAGGTCGAGGATCACGACGTCGGCCGCCGCAGCCGCTTTCGCGTACCGTTCGGGCCGGTCTGCGGGGCAGAACAACCAGGCCGGCCCGGGCAGTTCCCAGCTCATGACGGCTTCTTCTGGACGAGGGTCTTGCGCACCGCGATCGCCACGACGTCGCCGTTCTGGTTGCGGCCGGTGTGTTCGAGCGTGACGATGCCCTCGCCGGGACGGCTCTTCGATTCCCGCTTGTCCACGATCTTCGTCTCCGCGTACAGCGTGTCACCGTGGAAGAGCGGCTTCGGGAAGCTGATCTCCGAGAACCCCAGGTTCGCGACGATGGTCCCCTGCGTCAGTTGCGCCACCGACAGCCCGACCACCGTCGACAGGGTGAACATCGAATTGACGAGGCGCTGACCGAACTGGGTGCCCTCGCTGTAGGCGGCATCGAGGTGCAAGGCCTGGGTGTTCATCGTCTGCGTGGTGAACAGGACGTTGTCGGCCTCGGTGACGGTCCGGCCGGGCCGGTGCTCGTACACCGCCCCCAGTTCGAACTCCTCGAACCACAGTCCGCGCTGGACGATCCGTGTCGCGTTGTCGGCCTCGGTCACAATCCCGCCTCCCGTGCGATGAGCATCAGCTGCACCTCGGTGGTGCCCTCGCCGATCTCCAGGATCTTGCTGTCGCGGTAGTGACGCGCCACGGTGTACTCGTTCATGAATCCGTAGCCACCGTGGATCTGGGTGGCGTCCCGGGCGTTGTCCATCGCAGCCTCGGAGGCGACGAGCTTGGCGATGGCGGCCTGCTTCTTGAACGGCTTTCCCGACAGCATCCGGGCGGCGGCGTCGTAGTAGGCGGTGCGGGCCGTGTGGGCGCGCGCCTCCATGCGGGCGATCTTGAACGCGATGGCCTGGTTGTGTCCGATAGGGCGTCCGAATGCCTCACGTTCCTTGGCGTACTTGACCGACTCGTCGACGCATCCCTGGGCGGCACCGACGCTGAGCGCGGCGATCGCGATGCGGCCCTCGTCGAGGATCCGCAGGAAGTTCGCGTACCCGCGACCACGCTCGCCGAGCAGGTTCTCCTCGGGAACACGCACGTCCGAGAAAGTGAGCGGATGCGTGTCGGACGCATTCCAGCCCACCTTGTTGTAGGCCGGCTCGGCGGTGAAGCCCGGCGTCGACGTCGGCACCAGGATGGTGGAGATCTCCTTCTTGCCGTCCTTCGTACCGGTGACCGCGGTGACCGTGACCAGTTTGGTGATGTCGGTCCCGGAGTTCGTGATGAACTGCTTGTTGCCGTTGATGATCCATTCACCGCTGTCGAACTTCGCGGTGGTCTTCGTGCCGCCGGCGTCGCTTCCGGCCCCCGGCTCGGTGAGCCCGAACGCGGCCAGGCTCTTGCCGCTGGTCAGTTGCGGCAGCCACTCCTGCTTCTGCTCCTCGTTACCGAATCGGTAGATCGGCATCGCACCGAGTGACACACCGGCTTCCAGGGTGATGGCGACGCTCTGGTCGACCTTGCCCAATTCTTCGAGCGCCAGGCAGAGGGCGAAATAATCGCCGCCCATTCCGCCGTACTCCTCCGGGAACGGCAATCCGAACAGGCCCATGTCGGCCATCCCCGACACCACCTCGTACGGGAAGGTGTGGTTGGCGTCGTGTTCCGCCGCGACCGGTGCCACCACGTTCTTGGCGAAGTCGGCGACCGTCTTCGCCAACTGCTGGTACTCGTCGGGAAGCTGGCCGGTGGCAAGGAATTCGGTCATGACGCGTCTTCTTTCGTGTCGGTGTTGTCGGCATGCGGGGTGACTCGTGCGAGCAGTTGGTCGACCATCACCTGGTCACCGGGTGCGACGAGGATGTCGACGACGCCGTCGACGGGGGCGGTGAGCGAATGCTCCATCTTCATCGCCTCGACGACGACGAGTGTCTGGCCGGCGGTGACGTGGGCACCCGCTTCGGCGCCGACGGCGATGACGGATCCGGGCATGGGACTGGTGATCTCGGCCTCACCCGCGTGGACGTCGCCGGTGCGGACGCTGAGTTCACGCACCTCGCGCAGCATCGTGGTGCCGTCGGAACCGGCGAGCCAGATGTGGCCGTCGGTCTGGGCCACCCGGTAGGTTTCGCGCCGGCCGTCGATCACGACGGACAGTGTTGTTCCGTCGAGTGCCGCGGTCAGCGACAGGGTGTCGCCGTCCTCGACCTGCGCGGTGGCGTCGGACGGGCTGCCGGTGATGCGGACGTGGTCGGTGCGGGTGGCCGACGACAGCCGGATGCTGGTGGGTGCGTGGGTCCCGACCCGCCAGCCGCTCGGGACGTCCCAGGGGTCGGCCTGTGCGCGGTCGGGCCAGCGCTGCACCCAGCGGAACGCGGCCGCGGCGATGAGGGCGGCGTCGGTGGCCTCCGCGGCGGCGAAGTCCTCGAGCCGCCGGTCGAGCAGACCGGTGTCGAGGTTTCCCGCCACCACGTCGGGGTCGGCGAGCAGGAAGCGCGCGAACTCGATGTTGGTGACCACTCCCAGCACACCGGTGCCGGCCAGGGCGCGGTCCAGTTTCCGCAGCGCGCCGGCGCGGTCGTCGGCGTGCGCGATGACCTTCGCGAGCATCGGGTCGTAATCGCTGCCGACCACCGTGCCGGGCCGCAGCCCGGAATCGACGCGGACCCCGGGGCCTTCCGGTTCGACCACGTCGGCCACGAGGCCACCGGTCGGGAGGAATCCGCGACTCGGATCCTCGGCGTAGACGCGGGCCTCGATCGCGTGGCCGGTGAGGGTGACGTCGTCCTGGGTGAAGCCGAGCGGCTCACCCGCCGCGACCCGCACCTGCCACTCGACGAGGTCGAGTCCGGTGACGAGTTCGGTGACCGGGTGCTCGACCTGAAGCCGGGTGTTCATCTCCATGAAGAAGAACTCGTCAGGCTTGTCCGCGGAGACGATGAACTCGACCGTTCCCGCTCCGGAGTAGTCGACGGACCGCGCCGTGTTGCACGCGGCCTCGCCGATCCGGGCGCGGGTCGCCGCGTCCAGCAGCGGCGACGGCGCCTCCTCGATGACCTTCTGGTGGCGGCGCTGGAGGCTGCATTCGCGCTCGCCGAGGTGGACCACGTTCCCGTGACCGTCCGCGAGGATCTGCACCTCGATGTGCCGGGGCCGCAACACGAATCGCTCCAGGAACAGCGTGTCGTCGCCGAACGCCGACGCCGCTTCGCGCCGCGCGCTGCGCAGAGCCTCGGCGAGTGCGCCCGGCTCCTCCACCAGTCGCATGCCCTTGCCGCCGCCGCCTGCCGACGGCTTGACGAGAACCGGGTAGCCGATGTCGCCTGCGGCCGCGATCAGTTCGTCGTCGGACAGGCCGGGGCGGGCGATGCCGGGGACGACGGGGACGTCGAACTTCTCGACCGCGTTCTTGGCGGTGATCTTGTCGCCCATCACCTCGATGGCGTGCGCCGACGGACCGAGGAACGCGATACCGGCGTCCGCGCAGGCCCCGGCGAATTTGGAGTTCTCCGACAGAAACCCGTAACCGGGGTGGATGGCCTGCGCGCCGGTGGCCTGGGCCGCCGCGATCACCTTTTCGATGACGAGGTAACTCTCCCGGGCGGCGGCCGGGCCGAGCAGGACCGCGGTGTCGGCCTCGCGGACGTGCCGCGCGTCGCGGTCCGCCTCGCTGAACACGGCGACGGAGCGGATTCCCATGGCCCGCAGTGTGCGGATCACGCGCACCGCGATCTCACCGCGGTTGGCCACCAGGACGGTATCTATCCGAGTCATTTCAGTCATTCCACTCACATCCGGAAAACGCCGTAGGAGACCGGCTCGACCGGTGCGTTCGCACACACCGAGAGCGCCAGT
>SEEV01000237.1 GCA_004211695.1 Rhodococcus sp. (in: high G+C Gram-positive bacteria) | reverse complement strand
GCAGCAGCACCCGAACCCCGGCCGACACGCCCCAGGGGTGGGGAATTACGTGACGGCGGGGTGGGGAATTACGTGACGGACAAACCCCTCAACCTGGGGAATTACATGACCGCTGACATCATGCGCAAGAGGGACATCGAGACACGAGAGCATTTCAATCTTCCACGTGTCATCGGATACCCACATATCCGTCGTGTACGCAGAACTCACGGTTCGAAACAGTCCGATGCGGCGCAGAAGGCCCGATCCCAGCCACGACAGAGTGGACTCATCCGGTGGTGGATACATCGCAAGGCGCTCCTGCTCCAACGGAGTTCGGATCGAAGCCGACCACACCGGAACAAACCCACCAGAGACAAGATCGCGCTCGTGCTCACGTATCTCACGAGTCCAACCGCTCCCCGCTGATGCGGCGAGCACCAGTCTCGCATCGGTTCCAATGAGCCCGATATGCAGTTCCCGACCTCGGACAGTGTGCACTCGCAGATCCGGGATCCCGTGTACCTGAACGTCCGATTCGGAGTACGGGAGCAGGACTTCCAGGACTCCGCGAATCGCCGGGTAGCCTTTTCCAGGTATCAGCTCGGATTTCCGGCGGGACCGTCGACGTCAATCCGGACTGGCGACAGCGACGTGGTTGGCGAGTTCGTCCAGAGCGGCGCGATAGATGCCTGCGATTGCCTGGGCGAGGGCGGCATCGTCCTCCGAGGAGGCGGTTTCGAACTCCGCATCCCAAGTGACCTGAGCGCCATCGGGATGGTCGTTGACGGCAAAGGTCGATCGGTACGAGCGCAGCGGCAGAGGCCCTGACACGTAGTCGTACACGTACCGTCGTTGCTGGTCGCTGTGGTCGACGATGCGCTCGGTCGCTTCTCCCCCACCGTTGGCGAATGTCGCGTGCCGGAGGTCCCCGTGCTGGGAGGACTTCTCCAGCGCGGGGATCCAGTCCGCGACGTTGGCGGTGTCGCCGCCGATTTTCCACACGAGTTCCGGTTCAGCTGTGATGACTCGGGATTCGCCTATCTGCATGTCCTGTCCTCCGGGATGGTGTCGTCGTGGGTGATCAGCAGTGCGGTCAGCCGGTCGACCGCCTCGGGTCCGACGCCGTTGTCGGCAAGCAGCGTCAGGACTCCGCCGTATCGGCGGTCGATGTTGTCGAGGAATCGCTCCATCGCGTCGGGCGGGGCGGTCCACACCTGCGGTGGGTACAGGTCGGCTGCGGAACCGTACGAGGCCATCTCGCGCAATCTGTGCATGGACGCGACCACGTCGTCGGGGGCGGCGGCGTAGTCGGCGACAATGTCCTCCCGCCGCACACCGATCGCGGCGAGAAGCAGTGCGACGGCCACACCGGTGCGATCCTTACCGACGGTGCAGTGCACCAGTGCGGGCAGCACGGCTGGGTCGAGCAACCTGGAGATCAGGGACACGACACCGGCCGCGTCCTGTGCCAGGTAGGCGAGATATCGGGTGACGAGAGGGTCGTCACCGGGCATCGGGGCCACAGCCGAGTCCGGGGAAACCGTGTCATTGATGCTGAACGGGTGCGGGAGGTGGCGCACCCCCAGCTCGTCGAGCGGTCCGCGACCTTCGACGGCGACTTCGTGCGGCAACCGCAGGTCGATTGTGGCGCGGATACCGGTGTCCGCGAGCAACGCACGGGCGGCGTCTGCGTCGAGGAATTGCGGGGTTCCACTGCGATAGAGCAACCCGCGCCGGACGTGTCCCCCCTCGTTGGTGCGCAGGCCTCCGACATCGCGAAACCCCAAAAGCCCTGCGTAGGCGGTGGTCATGACTGTGTGGACAGGATGGTGATCACGCAGGCGTTGCCGTCCATGCCGGCCGCTCCCCCGCCCATGGTTTCCACGAGCCCGACCCGGTGCCGGCCCACCTGCCGAGCTCCTGCCTGGCCGCGGAGTTGCCAGGCGATTTCGGCGAGCTGCGCCATACCGGTGGCGCCGAGCGGATGGCCGCGTGAGAGCAGCCCACCACTCGGGTTGACCGGTTGCACCCCGTCGCGGGTGGTGTGCCCCGAGGGCGCGAGTTCGGCCCCCTTGCCGCGGGGTGCGATCCCGAGCGCTTCGAGGGTGATGATCTCACCGATCGTGAAGGCGTCGTGCACCTCGAGCACGTCGATCTCCTGCGGGGTGCGACCGGCCTGCGCGAATGCCTTCTGGGCGGTCCGGGCGACGCTGGCGAATCCCCACACATCCTCGCTGCGCTGGTCCCACAAAGCTCCTGACACCATCGCGGAGGCCTCGATCCGCAGATCGTTCCGCTTTCCACGTTCGGCTCCTACGATCGCAGCCCCCGCACCGTCGCTGGTGGGGCAGCACTGCAGGAAGGTCAGGGGTTCGGCGATCATTCGGGAGTCGAGCACTTCCTGAATCGTCGGCACCGTGTCCCGCAGCTGCGCTCGGGGATTGTCCATCCCGTTGCTCTTATTTTTCACCGCGATCGCGGCGAGCTGTTCCGGGGTGATACCGAATTCGCCTACATACCGCTGTGCCTGCAGGGCGTACAGGCCCGGCAACGGCAGGGACGCAGCTCCTTCAGGGTCGGTGGCTTCGGGCACGATGGCTCCGGAGAACAGGGTGGACATCTGGTCGACGCCGAGCACGAGGACACAGTTGAATCGGCCGAGCCGTACCGCTTCGACAGCTTCGTGGTAGGCGCTGGTGCCGCTCGCACAGGCATTTTCGACCGTCCACATCGGGACCGACGGGATGCCCAGTCCGCGTTGGATCCGGGTGGCCACACCGGGTGGGCCGAAGACCGAGCCGACGATGATCGCATCGATCGCGTCGGGCCGGATGTCGGCGTCACGGACCGCCTCGGCGACTGCCGCCCAGGCAAGGGATTCGACGCGCCGGTCCGGGAACCGGCCGTAGGACGAGGTGCCGACACCCCACAGCATCGCCCGGTTCATCACTGCACCTCTCTGGTGGCGACGAGGTCGCCGTCGTCTGTTCCGGTGATCTCGAGCCGCGTACCGAGTTCGAGCACACTCGGCTCGGCGAGGTGCACGAGTACCCTGGGGCCGTCGTCGAGATCTAGATACGCCAGCCCGAAGGGTGGTCGGCGGGTGCCGACCGGGATGGCGACCACCGTCGAGGACCACACTTTGCCGGTGCGGGCGAACCGAGCGGGTTCGGTGGCCTCGTAACACACCGGGCACCAGGGCAGCCCTTGCTGGGCGGTCGGGTACCGGCAGACCGTGCACCGTGTGCCGAGTACCGCGTCACCCTCGAGGACCGGCCGCGAGTCGGCCACCGGCAGGCCGCCCACGGCCGAGCCGGGACGGCGTTTGGTGGGTCGGCCCACACCCAGCTCGCTTATCAGTGGTCGCCTTCCAGAGTCAGCGAGAAGTCGTCGGCCTCGATATGCAGGTACGCACCCACCGAGGTTTCGACCAATTCCCGGATGTAGCGCATCTGCCTGCTGGTGGGAGCGAAGTCACGGTCACGCTGCGGGGTGGCGCGCATGATGTCGATATCGTTCTCGGGCACCAGCAGCCGCAGAATCAGCTCGTCGTCACTGATCGATTCCCCGAACTTCTTGCGCAGCTCGCCGAGGCTCGGCTGCGGGGGCTCCCAGTTCTCGTAGCTCTTCGCCTTCGGAGAGCTCATGATCTTGTCGAGGACGTTCGAATCCATTGGGGCGACGGGCTTGCCGTAGAAACCGTTCGCGTAGATCATCACCTCATCCGGCACGACCGAGTACCGCGACCCGGTCACGACGTTGAGCACCGCCTGCGTGCCGACCAGCTGGGAGAACGGGGTCGCCATCACCGGGTAGCCGAGTTCCTCACGCACCCTGGACATTTCGTCGAGGACCTCTTCGAAACGGTCCTCCATGCCACGGTCACGCAGCTGCGCCTTGAAGGTGCCCGCCATCCCACCGGGCAGCTGGTGCCGGTACTGGAACAGGGAGTACTCGGCCGGCTGGCCGACCGGCAGATCCTCGTACTCGGCGACTCGGAGCAGGTGCTCCTCGACGGCGGCGAAGCGGGAGTCGTCGAGGTCCACGTCGAATCCGGCGTACCGCAGGTTCGCCACCGTGTTCTCGGTGGAGGGCAGGGAAACTCCCGCTGCGAGTGGGCGGCTCGCGGTGTGCACGCGGTCGGCGCCGGCGAGGACACCTTCGAGGTAGTTCACCGGGGCCAGGGCGTTGTTGCTGTGGAAGTGGATTTCTACGGGGAGGTCTCCGGCGGCGCCCTTGATGGCGGCGATCAGCGAGCGGGTGCGTTCGGGGGTGAGGAGTCCGGCCGCGTCCTCGAGCTCGATTCCGTCCACACCGAGCGCTGCGAGCTCGCGGGTGCGGGCCGCGTAGTACTCGTCGGTGTGGTGCGGACTGTCGGCGTAGAGGATGCACGGCAACGCCTTCGCGCCTTCGGCCTGCACGGTCTTGACCAGCCGGCCGATCTTGTCGATGTTGAACAGGCCGTCGTAGATCCAGAAGCTGCCGATGCCGTGTGCGCACAGCCGCTGCACCCACAGGTCCATCACGCTGTCGGCTGTGAGCCCGAAGGTCACGATGCCGTTGCTGCGGGTGCCGGCGCGGACGGTGGTCTCGGGCATGGCCTTCGACAGTGAGATCAGCTGCTCCCAGGGGTCCTCTTTGCAGTGCCGCACGAGGACTTCGAAGATGGAGCTGCCGACGAGATCGATGGTATGGAACCCGGTGCGATCGAGTTCAGCAGCCATGGGCAGGCCCATATCCTTGCGCAGCCGCATGCCCCACCAGCTCTGCGGGCCGTCGCGGAGCGTCTGATCCACGATGTCGATCTTGCGGCGGGTGCCGTCGGCGTTGCGCGGAGCGCAGTCCAGGTAACTCATGAGATCTTCTCCAAGTAGTCGGGTAGCCCCCGAGCGGCGATCCAGTCGGTGGTCACGGTGCCGGCCCGGAAGTCCGGATGATTGAGGGCGGCCTGAGCGAACCCGGCGGTGGTGGGAACTCCGGAGACCCCCAGACGGTCGAGGGCGGCGACCATACGGTCGGCTGCGACGTCCCGGTCCGGGCCGTGTGCCACGATCTTGGCGAGCAGCGAATCGTAGTACGGCGTGACGACGTAGCCGGGTTCGCAGTGACTGTCGACGCGGATGCCTTCGCCCGTCGGTGGTTCCCACGTTGCGACCGTTCCGGGGTTGGGGATGAATCCGCGGCCGGGGTCTTCGGTGGTGATGCGGACCTCGATGGCGTGCCCGGTCAGGTCGATGTCGTCCTGGGTGTACCGGAGCGGCTCACCGGCGGCCGATCGTAGTTGTTCGGCGACGAGGTCTACGCCGGTGACCATCTCGGTGACCGGGTGTTCGACCTGGATCCGCGCGTTGAACTCGAGGAAGGCGTACTCGTGTGTGTCGGCGTCATAGATGAACTCGACGGTGCCGGCACTGTCGAGACCGAGGGCCTCGGCGAACGCGACGCCGCTGCGGCGAATGTCCTGCCGGATGTTCTCGGGCAGGTTCGGCGCCGGGGATTCCTCGACCACCTTCTGATGACGGCGCTGCAGGGTGCAGTCTCGTTCTCCGAGGTGGATGATCGCGCCGTGCTTGTCACCGAGGACTTGTACCTCGATGTGCCGGGCGTTGCGGATGAACCGTTCGATGTAGGTGCGGCCGTCACCGAATGCGGACTGCGCCTCCGCCGCGGCAGAGGACCAGCGTGCCCGCAACTCGGTTTCGTTTTCGACCACCGACATGCCGCGGCCACCGCCACCGGCCGCGGCCTTGACCAGGACCGGGTATCCCAGCTCGGCGGCGGCCGCGACTGCGGCCTCGGTCGAGTCGAGCACCGGCGATCCGGACAACACCGGAATGCCCGCCGAACGTGCCAGTTCCCGCGCCCGAGCCTTGTCACCGGCCTCCGCGACCGCCTCGGGCCGTGGGCCCACGAAGATCAGGCCCTCGTCGACACACGCGGCGGCGAACTCGGGGTTCTCGGACAGGAACCCGTATCCAGGGTGCACTGCATCGCATCCGGTGCCGAGCGCGGCACTGAGAACCGCCGGGATCGACAGGTAGCTTGCCCCTGCCGGGGCGGGTCCGATGCACACGGCACGGTCGGCCATCCGGGCGGCGAGGCCGTTGCGGTCCACGGTGGACGTGACGGCTACCGTTTCGATGCCTACTGCCTTGCAGGCCTGGATCACGCGCACCGCGATCTCACCGCGGTTGGCGACCAGGACTCGGCGCAGTGGAGAGTAGGCCGGCGCGTTGGTTGTCGGCGTCGACGGGCTAGCCATCGGTCGGCCTGATCAGGAAGAGCGGCTGGTCGAATTCGACGAGTTCGGCGTTGTTCGTACAAATCTGTACGATTTCACCGCCCTGCGGTGCCACGACGGGGTTCATCAGTTTCATCACCTCGACGATCGCGAGCTGTTGGCCTGCCTCGATGGTTTGGCCGACCTTCACGAACGGTGGTTCACCGGGGCTCGGGGCCGTCCAGAACGCGCCGACTGTCGGAGATTTCACCTCGATGCAGCCGGTGGTGTCGGCGGCCGCCGCTGGTGCCGGTGCCGCGGCGACGGGCGCGGCGCCGCCGTTGCCTGCCGTGGCCGGCACCTCGGCGGGCACCGGTGTGGCCGGCGCTGCGGGCGCGGCTGCTGCGGGGGCGGCGGCGGGTGTCGGTGCCGACGGGGGGCAGTCCTTGCCGACGGTGACGCGCATGCCGTCCAATTCCAACGTCATAGCCGACCACCCGGAGTCCTGGAAGGTGCGCAAGATCTCCCGCACTTCGCGATGGGTGACGCGCTCGGGTGCGCTCATGAGGTCCTCCTGTGATGTGCGATGGCGGCGAGCAGGACCGGCAGCCGGTGTGAGGCGACGATCACCTCGACGTCGGCGTCCAGTGCAGCCCGCACGCCGTCGGGGGCGCAGAATAGTGCCCCGCGAACGGTTTTCGTCCCAGCCGGGATGTCGGGAAGTCGCTCTCCGAGGTCTTCTGCCGGAAGGGTGTCTGCGTCGAAGACCGGCTCGATCACCTCGGAGGCGGTCACCGTCAGAGGTGCCAGTCGGTCGGCCCATTCGGTGAGCCGCCGCAGGTCCGTATCCTCGCTCTCGTCGACCGCCGAGGTCGGCAGTTCGCCGGCGTAGACCCGTCCGCTCGTCGCGTCGACCGTCACGATTCGGCCGACCAGGTTCGCGACCGTGCCGGCACCGGACCCGACGACGCAGGGCGTGTCGAGTGCTCGGCTGACGACCGCGGCGTGGGAGGTGGCGCCGCCCTGTTCGGTGACCACCGCGGCGGCGGCGATCATGCCGTGGACATCGTCGGGGCTGGTGGACTTGCGTGCCAGCACGCAGCCCGGGTTCTCCTGTGCCGCTTCGGGTGTGTCGACGACGAGGGCGGTGGCGACGCCCGGGCTGGCAGCCACACCGGTCGCCAGTACCTCTGCCCCGTCGGCGGCACCGGCCGCAATCTCGGGTCGCAGCACGGTGCGGACCTGCTCGGCCGTGACCCGCGACAGCGCCTCGGCGGGTTCGATGACGCCCTCGTCGACGAGTTCGACGGCAATCCGCACGGCGGCGCGGGCGGTCCGCTTTGCCGGCCGGGACTGCAGCAGGAACAGCTCACCGCTCTGCACGGTGAATTCGATGTCTTGCGCGTCCCTGCCTTCGCGGTCGAGGCGATCGGCTGCCTCGAGCAACTCGGTGTGCACAGTGGGCCAGCGCTCGGCCAGATCCGACAAAGGCTGGGGGGTCACCCGACCGGACACCACATCCTCACCCTGTCCGCGCTGCAGGTACTCGCCGTAGGGTTCGCGCGTGCCGTCGACGGGGTTGCGGGTGAAGAGCACGCCGGTGCCGGAGTCGTCATCGAGGTTGCCGAAGACCATCGCCTGCACGGTAACCGCCGTGCCGAGATCGTCGGGGATGCCGTAGTGCTTGCGGTATGCCACCGCCCGGCGTGAGCGGCTGGATTCGAAGACGGCGGCGACTGCGGCCCGTAGCTGTTCCCAGGGATCGGCGGGCACTGCCCCACCGACGTCCTCGGCGACGGCCGCCAGTACGGCCGCGGTGTCGGGGAGGTCCTCGAGGTCTTCGGTGCAGCCGAGCACGAGGCGGCCGTAGAACCCGGCGAAGCGGCGATGCACCTCGGCCGCGAAGGCAGGATCACCGCTTTCGGCCGTCAGCGCGGCCTCGACGTCGTCGTTGCACCCGAGATCGAGAATCGTGTCCATCATCCCGGGCATGCTGACCGCGGCACCGGACCGAACGGAGACCAGCAGGGGGCGCTCGCTGCCACCGAAGGTCCGACCGAGCTTGTTCTCCAGCAACCGAATTCCGGCGGTGAGTTCATCGACCAGGCCGTCGGGCAGGCCTCCGCCAGGCGTCGATCATCTGCTCGCGCGACCAGTTCGCGATCCGCTTCCACAGGTCGGTGGTCGCCTCGTTGAGGATCTCGCGGTACTGCTCCATCGTGTCGGCCAGTGTGTCGGCGTTGTCCATGCCGACCGGAATGTAGCCGTCGGTCAATGCATCCGAGGTGTACATCCCGACCGCTTCGATGTCGGCGGCGTTGTATCCGGGTTCGGCCTCGAAGGACGCCCAGTCATCCATGAGGTGGAAGTTGGTGCCCTTGAACACGATCGGGATCGTGAGATTGTTGAACGGCAGCTGGGCCGCGATGCCGTCGAGCCACGGGTAGTCGCCTTCGGTGAGGTCGAAGAAGTCCCGCATGATCATCTGCCGGTTGTTGCCGAAGTTGTAGGGACCGCTGTTGTGCAGGCCGATCCGGCACTCGCAGTGGGCGAGGAACGCGTACTGGGACAGCTGGGCGACGAGCTTGGTGGCGGCGGTGTGCAGCCGGTCACCGGGAACCACACCGTGCAGATCCGACTCGAACACCTGCAGGGTTCGTTCGGGCAGGAACTGGCTGCGGTCACCGAACTCCTTGTTCGTCAGGTGTCCGTCGTTGCGGTGGTACGCCAGGTTGAACCGCCGCGAGAAGTCGAGCACATCGACGACGTCGTCGACCGCGTCGGTCGGCCGCAGCAGGCCCCAGTTCATCAACATTTCGCGGCCGATGAGGTAGAACGCCGGCATACCCCACGCCGCATTCACCGTGTCCACCTTCAGGCTGACCTCGCGGGCGCGGTCTCCGAGTTCCTCCGCCGGCGTCGATGCATCGATCTCACGCAACAGGGTCGGCAACCGGTAGAAGCTGTTGAGGTAACTCACCAGCATGTAGGGGTTCATCGGGAACAGTTTCGATTCCTGCACGGTCCGCGTGATGCACAGCCAGTACGTGGTGTCGGACAAACTCCGCAGGTAGTTGTTGGTTTCCAGCAGGGTCCGGTAGTTGAGGTTCGCCATGGTCTCAGCCCTCGTTTTCGATCAGCCAGATCCGGGCGTGCCCGGTATCACCCAACTCGTAGGCATCCGCCGCGGGGGGTGCGGCGGTCACCTCGATCTCGACCACGTCCCCGGTTTTCAGGTCGTTGATCTTGCAGTTCATCAGCGTGGGAACGTCGTACTCGCGGGCGAGGATGCCCAGGTGTGAGCGCACGGTGCCGCCGAGACAGATCACACCGGCGAATCCTTCGATGATCGGTGCGGTCAAGGTGCCGCCCGAGTCGTCGATCACGGCGATGGTGCCCGACGGAATGCCGTCCGCGAGAAGATCCATGACCTGCTCGACCGTGGAAACCAACGCGACCGGTCCCGTGACGGTCTGGGACTTCTTGATGACGTTGTCACCGACACCGACGTGCCGGCGACCATCCGAATCCAGCCCGTCTGCGAACGTCCGCGACTCGCGGTCGGCGCGCTTGTACTTGTCGGGCTCGGATTCGAGCGACACCGTCGCCGAGTACTCGAACCGATACCCGGAGTCGAGGGCCTCCCGCTCTATGGCCCTGGCATCCTCCACGGAGAAAATATCGAACTGACAATCGAACACGACATCTTTCCACTGGCCATCGTTGGCCGCGAATCGTTGCGCCGCCAACGACCGCACTGCGGCATTGAAGCGTCCAGGCAACGGCAGCATTTCGGTCGAGCCCCATTTCGGGGCAGTAACCACGGAGTCGGACATGTCACCTCGCTCGTTTTGTGCGGTGGCCACAACGCCACCGACGTCGGAAATCGACCCTCTACCAGGTCTTATTTCTCCGGATCCTTTTCCTTGTGAGGAAAATCTAGTTATGATCGGCACTGTGACCCAGTCCACGTTGGGGGACAGTTCCGGGGCGTCGTCGAAGTCCACACGGTCTGACGCCCGCACTCGTTCCCCGCTCCGAGCCAACCTCCACAAGGCTGATTACGAGCGCGCCTTCGATGTCCTCGAACAGTGCGCCGACGCGGCCTGCCTTCCCGACTGTTGAGCGTCTCTGGGGGTGACGACGACGGGGTAGGGAATCGTCAGTGGGGTTGCCGATGGGGTGGTCGGCGTCAGCGTGGGGGTTGCTTGTGTTCGTCTGCACCGTCAGTGTG
>SEEV01000236.1 GCA_004211695.1 Rhodococcus sp. (in: high G+C Gram-positive bacteria) | reverse complement strand
TTCGAACTCCTCGACACCACCGTCCCCCTGACCATCACGTAGCCAGAGCAACCACAACCGAAAACACCGAACCCCCAGGTCAACCGGGGGTTCGTCCGTCCTCACCGTCGCAACTTGGGTCTAGCGTGTGAAGAACTGATCGGGTTCTTACATGGTCGTGTCTTCGCACGTATCTGGGAACCGGCCATCCGGCGGGGTGGGGTGCCTGTTTTTGCGGCCGGGTCTGACCGGGCTCCCGCCACCACCTCATGACGCGCGCAGGTGCGCCGGGGTCGGTAGTGGCGGCGCGGTGGATCGGTAGTGATGTCCGGTCGGGGTGCCGAGATCGATCAGATGCCGGCCGCCGGAACGGGTGACCGGGCGGGCGGTCCAACCGTCGCCTTCCTTCGCGTAATTGCACGCCTCGCACAGGCCGGACCCGTTGTCCGCCGTCGTGGCACCGGATTCTCGGCGTGAGCGGATGTGGTCGTGGTGGCGGATCGGCGCATCGCACCACGGCGTCCGGCACGTCCGGTCGCGGAGGTCGATCAACTTCGCCAGACCCTTCGGGAACGTGCGGGACTGCGATTCCATCGCCGTCAGTGCCCCCGACTGCGGGCAGGCGTACACGCGCTGCAATGTGGCCCCACCCTCGGCGTCGACCGCATCGGCCACCAACTGCCGGGCGATCCCCGCCGGCACCGGCCCGTACCCGTGCAACTGCGCCGGCTCGTTCCCACCGGCCAGCAGTGTTTCGTCCGACAGCACCAGGTTCACCGCCACCGGCACACTCGACGCCACTGACGCCCCGGTGCCGCGTGCGAACAACAGATCCACCATCAGCTGATTCCGGGTCCGACCACCACTTGCCCCAGCGGCGATGAGGCTGTCCGCATCCCGCCCCAGTGTGGCCTGCAGGCACACGGCCTGCTCCACCGGCATCAACACGCTCAGGTACGCCATCGAATCCGGGGCGGGTCGCGTGGTCACGCGCCGCTCGGAGACGGCCTTGCGGTGCCGGCGGACCACCGCCGCGGCGTCGAGTTCCGCAGCAAGAGCCTTCGCCCGCGCGACCAAACCCTGGTCGCCGACCCCGTCGAGAATGTCCGGGTCCGAGCACAACCGGCGGTCCACGATTCCCCGGTCCTCAGCCGACAAGCACGCCGTCTCGCGGACCAACAACGTGGCCCGCCATTCATTCAACCGGCCCGACCGCAACAGGTCCAGGGTATGCGGCATCTCGTGCACCAGAGCCTGCGCGAACCCCAGATGCCGACCGCCGCGGTTCGGGGATTCCCTGCGCGCCAACGCAATCTGCGAGGCAATGCCGCGGCCCCACTCCACTCGCGGCAACCCGCGAGCCCTGCGGTCCGCACGAATACTCGTCGCGACGCCATCGGTGATCACCGCCTGCGCCGCGCACCCGACGGACTTCAGGGTTTCGATCGCATCGAGCCACTCGATCCCCGAGCCCGCATCCCCGCCGGCCTCGACACACCGCAGCCGCGCGGTGAACGCCCGCAACTCCTCCAGATCCGGTGCCCCCACAACCAACCTCCCCCAAGGTCGTTCGAATATGTGTTCGACTCTACCAATCATGTTCGACTGAGGCAATACTCGGCGGTTTCGGTCTACGGTGGTCGTGAGGATCTTCGTCGAACGAGTGTGGCGGGAGCTGACTGTGATGACCGATGACGCTGATCTGCAACGTGCGGTCGCGAACGAGTTCTCGGCACTGGCCGATCTGCTCGACGGGATCTCCGAGGCGGAGTGGGACACGCCGTCCCTGTGCGAGGGGTGGCGAATTCGGGAAGTCGTCGCGCATCTGACCATGGCGGCGCGCTACTCGGGTGACGAGTTCATGGCGCGTCTGCGTGAGTGCGACTTCGACTTCACCCGCCTGTCGAACGAGATCGCCGGGCGCGACGCCGTACTGGCAACAACCGAACTCGTCGCCAACGTGCGCTCGGACGTTATGCGCCACTGGACGCCGCCGGGCGGCGGCTATCACGGCGCGCTGAATCACGTGGTGATTCACGGTCTCGACGCCACCGTGCCGCTGGGGGTGCCGCGCCGTGTGCCCGAGGAGACGATTCGCGTCGTGCTCAACGACCTCACCGCGGGTGGTGGGCACTCGAATTTCGGCATCGACATCGAGGGGCGCGCACTGCGGGCCACGGATCTCGACTGGTCGTACGGGTCGGGCGCCGAATTACGCGGAGCGGGCGAAGATCTCGCGCTGATGATCTGCGGCCGCAGGCTACCGGCAGGACGGGTCGAGGGCGACCCGTTGTAGCCGCGTGTCAGATACCCGGGATGAAGCCCGGGTAGACGAAGTGGCCAGGGCCTCCGCCGGGGAGTGTGGCGCCGAGGGATCCAGGGAAGTCCATGGACAGCTTGACGAGCTTGTGGGGTTGCCCGTTCTGGTCGGCTTGCCAGCAATCGAGCAGGACGCCGTGGAATCCGGTGCAGACGATGCGGTTCGCGGTGCCGAACGGCGAGGTGAGCCGGTTGGCGCTGACGAACGGGTTCCAGTAGTCGAGGTCGGTCGGGGTGATGAAGTTCTGGTTGTCGAACGGGGCGAGCGGGCTGGGCTCGGTGGGTATCGGGGGCCACTCGTCGGCGGCCGCGATCCCGGCACTCCCCAGGAGGGCGGCCGCGGCGACGGCGACGGTTGCGGTGATCTGTGCGAATCGGCGAGTAGCAGTGATCATTTCCACCAGGCCACAGTAAGCCCCGGTCAGTTCCTACGTCCGCAAACCGGGATGACGGCTGGCCAGGACGGGGACGAGAAACTTGTTCGGCGCGAGGTGGGCGAACACGGAGGCCGCCCTGTTCGCAAGGCCGGGGATGGCGATCATGTGCCCCTTGTCGAGGCCGTCGATTCCGGTCCTGGCCACGGATTCGGGGCTTTCCCACATGAAGCTGGGCAGCGCGGCTTCGGCGTCTTCCTTCGCGAATCCGGCGGTTTCGCCGAATCCGGTGTCGACGGGGCCGGGGCAGAGGGCGGTCGCCGTGACGCCGGTGCCTTTCAGCTCGCCCGTGAGGCTCTCGGTGTACGAGAGGACGAACGCTTTGCCGGCGGCGTAGGCAGCCTGTCCGGGCAGCGGCTGGAACGCGGCCGTGGAGGCGACGTTGAGGATCGCTCCCCGGCGACGTTGCACCATGCCGGGGAGGGCGCGGCTGCAGAGGTCCGCGACAGCCATCACATCGACCTCGATCATGTTCATCTCGGCGTCCGGATCGGACGCGGCCACCGGGCCGAGGGTGGACAGGCCGGCGTTGTTCACCAGGATGTCGAGGGTGAGTCCGAGTTCGCCGACGCGGTCGAGCAGGGTCGCGCGGGCGGAGCGGTCGGACAGATCGGCACCCAGGACGTGTGCCCGACCGCCTGCGGCCCGCAGTTCTGTGGCCAGTTCCTCCAGCTTCTCCGCCCTACGGGCGACGAGCACGACCTGGTGACCGCGGCGGGCGAGTTCACGGCTGATCGCCGCGCCGATCCCGGACGACGCTCCGGTGACGAGCGCGGTGCGATCGGCGGCAGGTGTGGGCAGACTCATGCGTCCAACCTACGTGCCGCCGCCGCACGCGCAAGGGTGTACCGCTCAGGCGTGGGTTCCGCCGTCGATGCGGATCTCGGTTCCGGTGACGAAGGCGCCGTCGTCGGAGGCGAGCATGGCCACCACTCCGGCGACCTGTTCGGGTCCGCCCATGGCCGCGCCACCGGATTCCAGGGTGGTGGGGAGGATGGGGGAGAGTTTGGAGAACAGGCTCCAATCGGCGTCGGCGGGAACGTAACCCGATGTGGCGTCGGTGATTCCGGTCTTGATGCTGCCGGGGGCGACGCCGACGGCGCGCAGGCCCTGCTTGCCGTATTCGAGTGCCAGTGCGTGGGTGAACGACTGGATGGCGCCCTTGCTCGCGGCGTACGCGGCCATGTACGGGTGCGCGAACGCGGCGGACGTGGAACTGAAGTTCACGACGACGCTCTGTTCGTTGCGCAGAAGTGCGGGCAGGCATTCGCGGACCATGAGGAACGTGCCGGTGAGGTTGATCCCGATCACCTGGTTCCACAGGTCCAGCGACGTCTCGTGGGTGTGCGAGGCGCGGAGGATGCCCGCGGCATTGACGAGTACGTCCAGTCCGCCCAACTTCTCGACGCTGGAGCTCACGCCGTCGACGACGGACTTCTCGTCTCCGATGTCGATGCCCGCGACGGTGAGGCGTCCGGCGGTGCCCGCGGCGTCGGCCAGTTCCGCCGTCTTCGCCAGGCCGTCCTCGGAGACGTCGGCTGCCACGACGGTGCCGCCTTCCGCGAGCAGGCGGAGTGCGGTGGCCTGGCCGATCCCCGACGCGGCGCCGGTCACCAGGATCCGCCGGTTGTCGAATCGATTCATCGTCTGTACTCCTCGTGTGGTTCCGTATTCGATGTTATTGGCCCATAACGTATTTCACGGTGGGTCCGGCTGTCCATCCGCCGTCGACTGCCAGTTCCGCGCCCGTCACGTAGGTGGACGCGTCGGACAGCAGGAAGCCGACGGCGCCGGCGATTTCTTCGGGCACTCCGACGCGGGCCATGGGGGTGTTGGGGTAGTTGCCCTCGCCCTCCTGGATTCCGAGGCCCGCGGTCATCGGGGTGTACGTCATTCCGGGGTGGACGGAATTGACGCGGATCCGGTCGGTGCCCAGTTCCACCGCGGCGATCTTCGTGAGCCCGCGCACGCCCCACTTCGATGCGCCGTAACCGGCGGTCAGCGCAAGGCCCATCAGTCCGGCAGCCGAAGAGATGTTGACGATCGATCCGCCGCCGGCGGCGCGCATGGGGGCGATCACGGCCTGCAGGCCGTTGAACACGCCGGTCAGATTGATGTCGAGGACCGTCCGGAAATGGTCGAGCGGTTCGTGCTCGATGTACTGGCCGGTGGAGATGCCGGCGTTGTTGACGAGGCCGTCGACGCGTCCGAACTCGTTCGTCGCCACGTCGACCGCGGCCTGCCACTGCTGCGGGTCGGTGACGTCGAGGTGGCTGTACCGCGCCCGGTCACCCAGCTGAGCGACGGTCGCGCGACCTTCGTCGTCGAGAACGTCGCCGACCACGACGCTGCCGCCCTCGTCGACGATCCGCTGCGCGAATGCTGCGCCGAGCCCCCGCGCCGCCCCGGTCACGATCACAACCTTCCCCGCCAGTTGCTGTGCGGTCTCGGTCATCTCAGCTCACATCCTCGTCGTCAAAGAGTCACGTTCGTCGGGCACGTCGGCTGCCGACGGCCCGAGTCTGCTGTGGACGCCACCGGCGGGAAACGGGTTCTCCCGGTGATCGGAACAACTCGTAGCCACGGGAAACGTCCGCCACTGTGATGTGGATTACCCGCTCACGTTCCGGACATGCCGGACGGGCGGAACTCCCCGACAGCCCATCGAAAGGCTTCTTCCATGTCTCGTCGTGTCACGTCCACCGCCGCGGTGCTGATCACCGGCAGCGTCCTGTTCGCGGGTTTCGGCACGCCGGCACTCGCTTCGGCGGACCCGCTGTCGCTGCCCGGAATCACTCTCCCCGGATTCGGATCTTCCGACTTCGGGAGCGCGGGCCCGGTCGTCGAGACTCCGCGCCTCGCGTCGGTCGACAACTTCCGCGACGTCGGGGGAACGGGGCGGGGGTACGCCACCGCCCGCGGCGGACACGTGACGCGGGGGGTGTTCTACCGTTCGAACGCGCTCGTGCCGAGCGATCAGGATCTCGCCGTCCTCACCGGTCTCGGTCTGACCGCGGTGTACGACGTGCGCACCGTCGAAGAGGTGGCGGCGAAGCCCGACCGGCTCCCGGCCGGCGCGCGGTACCTCGGCATCCCCATCCTGTCGGGCGACCTGGGTGCCGCGGTCGCGCAATTGAAGTCGCCGGCCGACGCCGTCGCATTCATGCAGCAGATGAACCGCAGCTTCGTCGACGACGCGGCCACACGGGCTGGGTTCTCGCAACTCCTGACGTCGCTGGCCGACACCGATGGACCGCAGGTCTTCCACTGCACGGCGGGCAAGGACCGCACCGGCTGGGCGTCCGCACTGCTGCTCTCCATCGCGGGCGTCTCGCAGGACACCATCTTCGACGACTACCTGCTCACCAACGATTACACGGCCGCGTCGATGAAGGTCACGTACGACCAGATCGCCGCCAGCCGCGGTGAGGCGGTGGCGAGGATCTACCAGCCGCTGCTGGGCGTCGACCGGAGCTACCTCGAGGCCGGGCTGGGGCGCCTCACCGAGCGGTACGGCACGGTCGACCGCTACCTGACCGAGGGGCTCGGGCTGAGCCCGGCGACCATCGACCGGCTCCGGGGCAAGCTGCTGAGCTGAGTCGAACTCCGGGTCAGGCGCCGATCGCGTCCGAGAGCGTCGTGAGCTGGTTGATCTCGGACACGGTCAGCGTCACCGTCGGGGCGTCGAGCAGGGCGGGCAGTTGCTCGAGGCGGCTCGCACTGGCGATCGGCGCGGTGATGCCGGGGCGGGTGAGGAGCCAGGCGAGCGCGATGGTGGAGATCTCCGCCGAGTGTGCGGCGGCGATCTCGGCCAGGGCGTCGACGACGGCGAGGCCGGATTCGGAGAAGTAGCGGGTCGCCATCCGCTGACGGGGTTGACCGTCCAGGTCGGCCTGGGTGCGGTACTTGCCTGCGAGGAACCCCGCGGCCAGGGAGTAGTACGGGAAGACGCCGAGGTTGTTCTCGGTGGCGATCGCGGCGACCTCGGGTTCGTAGTCGCTCCGGTGCACGAGGTTGTAGTGCGGCTGCAGCGCGATCGGGGCCGCGAACCCGTTCTCGGCGGTGAGGGACAGCCATTCCCGGATGCGCTCGGGCGAGTAGTTGGAGATGGCGACGTAGCGGACGAGGCCGTCGCGGACCAGTCCGTCGAAGGCATCGAGCGTGTCGACGAGAGGGGTCTCGGCGTCGTCGAAGTGGGCGTAGTACACGTCGATGTGGTCGGTCTGCAGCCGCTTCAGGGACGCCTCGGCCGCGGCCCGGATGTTGGCGGGGGCGAGGCCCTTGAAATCCGGGTGCTGGCTGACCTTGGTGGCGATCACCACGTGGTCGCGGTTACCGCGCGACGCCATCCAGTTGCCGAGAACGGTCTCCGACTCGCCGCCGGAGTTCCCCTCCGCGAACGCGGAGTACGAGTCGGCAGTGTCGACGAAGTTGCCACCGCCCGCGGCGAAGGCGTCGAGGATTTCGAACGACGTCGATTCGTCACTGGTCCAGCCGAAGGTGTTACCGCCGAGGGCCAGGGGAAAGATGTCCAGATCCGACGTGCCGATCGCGACCACGGGTGCTCCGTTCTTGGTGTGCGGTTTCTTGGTGTGCGTTGTGCGGAATGTGCGAAGAGTTCGGCTGACCACGCTATCGCAGCCGCGGAGCGAACGCGCGTCCGACTACCGAACGCCCCGTTTTTGCGGATCGCCTCGAATCGGACATGTGTGCGCGAACCCAGCCCACCACGACTCCACTGGCATACCGTGAAGGGGGTGCATGCGTTCCGGCGAGCCACGGAGTTGAGTGATGCAGGACCAGTCGATCGATGACCTCTTGAACACGGGCCTGTTCATCGACGGGCAGTGGGTCCGCTCCAGCTCCGGCGAGACCCGGGACTGCATCAATCCGGCCGACGGATCGGTCGTCGCCACCGTCGACGAGGCCTCTCCGGACGACGCCACCCGTGCGGTCGCCGCGGCCCGCGCAGCCTTCGACGAGGGAACGTGGCCCCGTACTCCCGTCGCCGAGCGGGCGGCACTGGTCGCGCGGATCGCCGATCTGCTCGAGCGCGACAAGGAGACGCTCGCGCGGATCGAGACACTCGACACCGGAAAGACGTTGGAAGAGAGCCGGATCGACATCGACGACGTGGTGTCGGTGTTCCGGTACTACGCGAACCTCGCGGCGGTCGAGGCGGACCGCCTGGTGGACGTCGGCCGACCCGACGTGATCAGCCGGGTGGTGCGCGAACCGATCGGCGTCTGCGTGCTCATCGCCCCGTGGAACTATCCGCTGCTGCAGATCTCGTGGAAGGTGGCTCCCGCGCTGGCCGCCGGCTGCACGATGGTCCTCAAGCCGAGCGAGGTGACCCCGCTCAGCACCATCGCGTTCGTCGAGCTGATCGTCGAGGCGGGTGCTCCGGCCGGAGTGGTGAACTTGGTGCAGGGCAGCGGCGCGGTACTGGGTGCCGCGCTCACGGGCACCCCCGACGTCGATTTCGTCTCCTTCACCGGTGGGCTGGCCACCGGACGCGTCATCCTCGAGACCGCGGCGAAGAACGTCACCAAGGTGGCGGTGGAACTCGGCGGAAAGAATCCGCACATCGTCTTCGCCGACGCGGACGGCGAAGATTCGGTGGACCAGGTGCTGACGGGGGTGTTCCTGCACTCCGGTCAGGTGTGCTCCGCGGGGACCCGGCTCATCATCGAGGAATCCATCGCCGACCGGTTCGTCGCCGCGCTCGCCGCACGCGCCGAGAAGATCCGCATGGGCAACGGTCTCGATCCCGCGAGCCGAACCGGCCCGTTGGTTTCCGAAGCGCACCGGGAGAAGGTCGAACGGTACGTCGCGCTCGGGCTCGCCGAAGGCGCTCAGCTGGTGACGGGAGGGGCGCGGCCCTCGGATCCCGCATTGGCGAAGGGGAGTTACTACCTCCCCACCATCTTCGACCACTGCGACCGCACGATGCGCCTCGTGCAGGAGGAGACGTTCGGCCCGATCCTCACCGTCGAGCGGTTCACCACCGAGGAGGAGGCGCTCCGCCTCGGCAACGACACCGAGTACGGTCTCGCCGCCGGCGTCCGGACCGCCGACAGCGCGCGGGGCGAACGGATGGTGCGCGGTCTGCGGCACGGCACGGTGTGGCTCAACGACTTCGGCTACTACACCGCGGCCGCCGAGTGGGGCGGTTTCAAGATGTCGGGCAACGGGCGCGAACTCGGACCCGCCGGTTTGGCGGAATATCAGGAGACCAAACACATCTGGCACAACACCTCGCCCACGGCGGCGGGGTGGTTCGACAACGGCTAGGTCGGCGCACGGAGAGGCGAGAGAACCATGGCTACTCGGCACGGAGCAGTGGGTGACGGAGGCGCGCCGGGGGACAGCGGACTCGGCGAGCTGGGGTACAAGGAGGAACTGGACCGCAGCCTCGGCAAATTCGCCAGTTTCGCCGCGGGAGTCAGCTACATCTCGATTCTCACCGGCACCTTCCAGTTGTTCTACTTCGGATTCGGCACGGCGGGGCCCGCGTACCTGTGGTCGTGGCCGATGGTGTTCGTCGGGCAGATGGCCGTCGCCCTGTGCTTCATGGAACTCGCGGCCAAATATCCCGTCGCCGGTTCGGTCTACAACTGGGCGAAGCTGCTCGGCAGCAGGATCGTGGGGTGGTCGTCGGGCTGGCTGATGCTCACCGCGTCGATCGTCACCCTGTCCGCCGTCGTGCTGGCGCTGCAACTCAACCTGCCGAGGCTGTGGAGCGGCTTCCAGATCATCGGCGACGGCACCGGCGAATACGACTTCGCGACCAACGCCGTCATTCTCGGCACCGTCATGATCGCGTTCACCACGGCGGTCAACGCCTTCGGAGTCAAGTTGATGGCGCTCATCAACAGCACGGGTGTGTTCGTCGAGCTGATCGCGGCCGTCCTCATCGCGATCATCCTCGCCGCCAACATCACCCGCGGTCCCGACGTGTTCTTCTCCACCCACGGTTACGGCGCCGGCGAGAGCGGCGGCTATCTGAGCGTCTTCCTCGTGGCGTCCCTCGCGTCCGGGTACGTGATGTACGGATTCGACACCGCGAGTTCACTCGGCGAGGAGACCGTCGACCCACGGCGGACGGCGCCCAAGGCGATCCTGCGGGCGATCCTCGCCTCGTTTGTGATCGGCGGGGCGATCCTGGTGTTCGCCGTCATGGCGGCCCCCGACCTCGAGGACCCGCTGATCGGCAGCAGCGAGGGCGGTCTGCAGTACATCGTCGAGCAGGTGATGTGGGGTCCGCTCGGCAAGATCTTCCTGGTCTGCATCGTCATCGCGGTCACGGTGTGTTCGCTCGCGGTGCACGCCGCGGCCATCCGGCTCACGTTCGCGATGGCCCGCGACAACGCCCTGCCGTTCGGGGAGCGGCTGGCCCACGTCAACCCGAAGCATCAGACACCCGTGGTCCCGGCCATCGTGATCGGTGTGCTGTCGGCGTTCATCCTCGTCATCAACATCGGTCAGCCCCAGATCTTCACGGTGCTGACGTCGATCGCGATCATCATGATCTACCTGGCGTACCTCATGGTTACCGGGCCGCTGCTGAAGAAACGACTGCAGGGGAAGTGGCCACCGAAGGAACTCGCGGAGAGCGGCTACTTCACGATGGGCCGGTGGGGGCTTCCGGTGAACATCTTCGCCGTGCTGTGGGGAGTGGGGATGGCGCTCAATCTGGCGTGGCCGCGCCCCGA
>SEEV01000688.1 GCA_004211695.1 Rhodococcus sp. (in: high G+C Gram-positive bacteria) | reverse complement strand
ACCCGCCATCGTCGGCACGTTGGTGATGCAGACGAACGGCCCTCGACCCGGCCACTCATCCGCATCGGGAGTGACGATCACGGGCCCAGTGGTCGTCATTCGAAGCGACGCTCAACACCCGAAACGCCGCCGACGCGCACCGCACCACCAACCGCCTGACCTACACCCTCATCTGTGATGAGCCAGGTTGCTTCCCAGATCTTCTACAGGTGGCGGACCGAGATGTTGTGCGCGGCGGCGACACGGTCCGGTGCCAGTGAGGGATCGGTGAGGTTCGCATCCATGTAGAGGAGGAGGTGGACCAGGGGGCTTCGCTCGAATGAATCCCAGTTGCGGGCCTGGTCGCCGGCAGCGCTCGTGACGAGTACCCGGGCGAGCTGGACCGTCGCGCCGCCGAGCTGTTCGAGAAGCAACGGGGCTGCTGCGGCTGTCCGAGCCAACAGCACGTCGTGCAGCGGGTTCGCCGGAACCAGGGACTCGACTGCCCTCGCGATCGTCTCCGTCGGCACGTCCATCTGTGCATGATTCAGATCTACCGCGATGGTCACGCCATCGTCGAGCCGTCGATCCGCCTACGGTGCTGCGTGAGGGTTGTGCGTCATACGCGAGGACTCAGGAGCGTCAGGGCGAGGCGGCGTGTGCTGCCGCGTGGACCTGACGCGAAGTTCTGCTGCCGAGACTGATTCCGGCGTTGGTCCGGTGCAAGGGCGTCGGCCACTCCCATCCGCGAGGTGGAGTTCCCGACTACGCCCAGAGTGCGTCCTCGTCTGCACCGCTACACCTACTGCGGCGCTTGGATTTTCGACTCTCGAGAGTGGTTTCGGCATGATGTAGTGCCGAATCCGACGCGTACTCGGCACGGCTTCCCGCCCCAGTTCACCGCACGTCCACTGTGATCGACCGTCGAACTCGTGATGCTCGGTGACGGCAGCGGACGTGTGACGTGCTTCGCGTTCGAATTGTTCACCGACGGCGGCATGATGTGGTCGGGCTCCGCCATGCGGAGTTGATCGCGACATCCGCGACTCCCGCCCCCGCGCAACGAGGAGCCGCGTCAGAGTTCCCCGAACGAATCACCCATGATGATCGGCGGACCGTCCAGTGATTCGATGACGTCGGCGGCATGGTCAACGGTGTCGGGGACGGTCAGGTCGGCGATGACCTGTGGATCCCAGCTGCGGGGTGCCGTCCAGAGTTCGTGGACGAGGACGAGGTGTCCGGTGTCGAGGTGTCACTGTTCAGGAGTGTTCCTTTGTCTGCGCCCGGATAGATCTCGAGCGCGGCGCCTCTGATCCGCTGCGCTGACTTCTTGCCGCTCGACGCACGGACTAAGTGCGGAGGGTGTCGACACTTCGATCGGGATGCCGTCGGGTTTGTCGGTGGTCCGCAGTATGAACGGCGGCACCGCCGAGACGAGCACGATCTGGGCGATCCGGCCGGTTCCGTGGCGCCCCCACATATCTACTCACCTCGCCGCCACCGGTGGCGAAGCCGACCGATGTCGCGTCGTGCAGGTCGAGATGTTCGAGTAGTGCCGCGAGGTGTCGGCGTAGATGTCCATGTCGTTTCCAGCCCAGCCCAGCCCAGCCCAGCCCAGGTCTGGACGATCGTCTGTGACCACGGCGGTCGTGGGCGATCCCAGGTAGCCGTTCGAAGCCAGGACGAGTTGCTGCGCTTCCAAGCTGTCCGCGCTGAGCGGCCACCCATAACTGACGACGACAGTGCGGTCGGCACCCCCAGTCCTTGCAGAAGATGCCGGTGCCGCCGAGAGTGGTGACTGCCGGCATGGCGTAACCCTCGACGAAGAGTGAGTGGTGATCGGTGCGACTGTCTCACCGTGCGTGCGAGTTTGCGGACCCGCGAAACCGGCTCAGCGTGCACACTTCTGGTCTGACAGTGCGCGTGGGCCGGACTGACAGTTCCAGGAGAACTCGACGGTCGTATGCCCGCGACCAGGCGATTTGGAAACTGCGTTCGGGTCGCGTAACTTATTCCAAGTCAGAGCGACACGGACACCGACATTCACCACCTGGTGATGCAACGAGGTTGTACGAAGTGCCTGGCAAATCCGAAGTTCACCATCGTGTATGGTTGGGCTTCAACCCCCGGAATGTCTTCAGCGGGTGCCGGTTTGCGCCGGTTAGCCCAATGAGATAAGCTGGAAAAGTTGCCCCGGAGCGGCTGGCGAGTGTGCTGGTGGTGATGGTGTGTGCGTGTTCTTTGAGAACTCAACAGTGTGTCGATGAATGTCAGTGCCAAATGTTTTTGGTACTCCGCATCACGGATGATCAACTGGCCCTTG
>SEEV01000235.1 GCA_004211695.1 Rhodococcus sp. (in: high G+C Gram-positive bacteria) | reverse complement strand
TCGCCGTCAATGTGACGACGACGCCGTCACATTGCCGACCAAGGCCCCGCCCACACCACAAGGCGGGGCCTTTCTCACACCCCGATCATCGGCAACCACAGTGACGGCATCATCGGCACCTTCAATGACGGGCAACACCCCGGGGCCGACTACTTCACCCGACGCACCCCCACCAAGACAAGGGCCCGCGCGGTAGCCCAGCTCGAGGCGCTCGGCTACCGCGTCACCCTCGCGCCCCTCCCAGACACCGCATAACCACAACCCCGCCGGACCACGCCACCCCATCGGACATCGGCGGGTCGCCTACCCCTGTCCTCACCCGTGGTGGTCACCCAATTTTCGTGTCAGATCTGGTTGGACTGATCGCTGAAGTTCGGCGGCGTCGCTGGTCGCACTGCTTTCCGTCGAAGCTGGGTTGTCGTCAACGATTGTTCTGAAGGTGCACTGTGCCAACGGTCTACGTGCCTCTGGTGAGACGGAGAGTGAGGCGTCCGGTCGCAAATGTGCGATGTCCCTCCCGGCGCCCGAACGGTGCCGTAACGGAGGTGTCGTGTAACGAAGCGGGCGCGCCGTTCGGTGTACCTCACGCCTCACCGGTCGCGTCAGTCGTGTTTCGAGCCGGTGAGGCCCGGGCGCGACGGTCGGCCGCCGTGAAGGGAATCGATTGTCGTGATCCCCACGCTGACCTTGGCTCGCCGCTGGCGGAGTCGATGTGGTGGGCGCGGTGTTCGCCGGCTCTCACGGCGTCTCGCTTACCGCTTACGACCGCCGGATCCAGGTCTGGTCGTTGATCCGTCCTGCCCGGGCATTCGCGTGGGCGGCGAATGCCTCTTGCCAGTCCTGATCGGTCACGTGCTGTGGGCGGCTGGGGGTGGCACGGCGAGCTGCGCCCACGACATGCAGGTGTTGACCTGCCTTACGGGGGCGCCTAGCGTTGAATTCATTATTCGATGAATTACCGTATTCCGGGAGTACCGATGCGCGCGATGATCGTCAAGGAATTTCGTGAATTGCGGCGCGATCGTCGCACCCTGGGCATGCTGATCGCGCTGCCGGTGTTGTTGCTGATTGTTTTCGGGTTCGCCGCGAACTTCACCATCTCCACGCTCGAGGTGACGATCGTCGGCCCGAACGCTCAGGTGGTGGCCGACCAGCTCGCGGCCGACCCGCAGGCGGCGCAGGTGCTGCGTATCGACACCGTCGATCTCACAGGCACTGACGCGACCGCCCGCGCGGCGTTGCGCGACGACGCCTCCGACCTGGCGATCGTCACCGGCGCGGGGAAGCCGATGGTGTACATCGACGGGTCCAATCTGTTCGCCGCCCAATCCGCCAAGATCGCGGTCGCACGGATGGGCTCCACCGTCGATTCGGAGGTGCTCTACAACCCGGACCTGAAGACGTCCTGGGTGATGGTGCCCGCGATCATCGGGCTGATCCTGACGTTCATCGGCACCATCATCACCAGCATCGGCCTGGTCAAGGAGCGGGAGGCCGGGACGTTGGAACAGCTTGCGGTGATGCCGTTTTCGCCGGCGGAGGTGATCGTCGGGAAGATCGCACCGTACTTCCTGCTGGCCGCCTTCGACATGGTGGCGGTGACCCTGCTCGGCATGTGGATCTTCGCGGTGCCCTTCAACGGCAACGTGCTGATCTTCGCGCTGGGGGCAGCGATCTTCCTGTTTGCGGTGCTCGGGATCGGGGTGTTCATCTCGACGATCTCCAAAACCACCGGTCAGGCGATCCAGGCGGCGATGATGGTGCTGCTGCCGCAGATACTGCTGTCCGGCATGATCTTCCCGCTCAACGCGATGGCGGCGGGGGTCCGCTGGATCGGATACCTGCTGCCGCTGACCTACTTCACCAAGATTTCGCAGGGCGTGATGTTGCGCGGGGCGGGGCTGAACACTCTGTGGATCCCGCTGGTGGTGTTGACCGTGATGGCGGTGGTGATCTTCGGGGCGGCGGTGCTGCGGCTCAAGCGCTCGATCTCACCGGCGCGCCGGGCGGTGGTGCGCAGTGCAGTCGCCTGACGTCATCTGGGGCGCCGATGCGCTGACGGTCCACTATGGTGACCGTCCCGCGCTGGAGGCGGTGACCGTGGACATTCGCCGTGGGGAGGTCACCGCGGTCGTCGGCGGCGACGGGGCCGGTAAGACCAGTCTGCTCGGGGCGTTGGCCGGCCGGGTACCGATCGCCGGCGGCACCGTCACCGTGCCTGCCAAGAACGACGTGGGCTTCCAGCCCAGCAGCTCGGGCGTGTGGCGGGACCTGACGGTGGACGAGAACATCGCCTTCGTCGCCGGCGCCTACGGCATGAGCCCGGATCTGCTGGCTGACCGCAGAAAGCGACTGCTCGGCCCGGCCGGCCTCGGCGGTGTCGGCGACCGGCTCGGGGCCAAATTGTCCGGCGGCATGCGCCAGAAGCTCGGCTTCTGCCTGGCGATGCTCCACCAACCGCAGGTGCTGCTGCTCGACGAACCGAGTACCGGGGTGGATCCGGTCAGCCGGGTGGAGCTGTGGCGGATGGTCGCGGAGGCGGCCGCGGCGGGCACGGCGGTGCTGATGTCGACGACCTACCTGGACGAGGCCGAGCGGGCGCACCGCGTACTGGTCCTCGAGGCCGGTGGGGTCCTCGGGTTCGGAACCCCGGACGAGGTGATCGCGTCGGTGCCCGGCTCCATCTCCGCCGAGTCGACCCGCCCCACCACGTCGTTGAACCGGGTCTGGCGGCGAGGCAACACATTTCGAAGGTGGGACCCGGACGGACGCGGGGACGAGGACGGTGACCTCGATCTGGAGGACGCGGTGATCGCGCTTATGCTGGCCAGGAACGAGCGGCCGGAGCCCGACCATGGCTGAGCAGTTGTCGATCGACGCCCGCCGGGTGTGGCGGAACTTCGGGGCGTTTACCGCGGTCCGGGAGATGTCGCTGCGGGTGCGCCCCGGGGAGATCGTCGGCCTGATCGGCGCGAACGGGGCCGGAAAGACCACGTTGATCCGGATGATTCTCGGGCTCGAGCCGGTGGACCGGGGCGAGGTGGACGTCTTCGGCGTCCCGCCATCGAGGCACACCCGCCGCCGGCTCGGCTACATGCCACAGGGTTTGGGTCTCTACCAGGAACTGTCGGTCCGGCAGAACACGCAGTTCGTGGCCGAGGCGTTCGGAATGACCGCACCCGCTCTGCCCGGCGCGCTCGAGGCGGTCGCCTCCCGTCCGGTCCAGGAGATCGGGCTTGGCCTGCAACGCCGGCTCGCATTCCACTGCGCCCTGCTGCACCGGCCGGAACTGCTGGTCCTGGACGAGCCGACCTCGGGCGTGGACCCGCTGGCGCGCAGCCGGTTGTGGGACACCATCCACGATCAGGCCGACACGGGCTGCGGGGTGCTGGTGACTACGCACTACCTGCAGGAGGCGCAGCAGTGCACCCGGCTGGCGATCATGTCGCAGGGCGCCCTGGTCGCGCACGGCACCCTCGACGACATCATCGGTGGACAACGGGCGGTGGTCGTGCGGGCGTCGCAGTGGGGTCGCGCGTTCGAGGCATTGGTGGCGGCGGAGCTTCCGGTGACCCTCTCCGGACGAGTGGTACGGGTGGCGGGGGTCGGTATCGACGACGTCCGCCGGGCGCTCGACTCGGCCGGCGTGGATGCAGAGGTGAAGCAGATGCCGGCCACCCTCGAGGAGACCATGGTGCTGATCGAGCGCGAGGCGAAGGCCGCGTCGTGATGGCGGCCGCGCGGCGGAGCGGGCGGCGGCCGGGAAAGCAGGACACCCGGAACACGATCCTCGGTGCCGCACGGCAGGCGTTCGCCCGGTCCGGATACGACGCGGCCACGATCCGCGCGGTCGCCGAATCCGCCGGGGTGGACCCGGCGTTGGTGCACCACTACTTCGGCACCAAGGAGAAATTGTTCCTCGCGGCGATGAACGCCCCGATCGACCCTCGGGACTATGCCGTCCGCATCATCGACGGCCCCTCCGACCGGCGCGCCGAGCGGCTGTTGCGCACCGCCACGTCTACAAGTTCGACCTCACCACCTGGGGTTGGATCCACCTCGTCCTCGGCGCCCTCGTCGCGATCGTCGGCCTCGCCTTGTTCACCGGCCCGGGATGGGCCAGGGAGTCGGCCATCATCGTCGCGGCGATCTCGATTCTGGCGAACTTCCTGTGGCTGCCGTACTACCCGGTGTGGTCGCTGCTGATCATTGCCCTCGACGTCGTCGTCATCTGGGCTGTCTCGACCTGGAATCCGGAAAGGGTCTAGGAGACGGGAAGACTCGCTAAATCGGTACGCCGTTATGGGCGACTCACCTCCCAAGAGTCGATGTCAGGACTGCACTTTCTCGGCCTTGCTGGTGGGAAGTAGACCGACCACCCGTCGCTTCCGACGTAACCACCCTGAACCGGGCCGAAAGTTTGTGGATACCGTTGTGGTATGAAGTTATTCGCATCGAATAACGGTGATGGTGGACGATAGGCCGCAGCACCTGCGGACCACTTCGGATTGGTGTCCGGTCTGGATCCTGTCTGGATCCTGTCTTCGGGTGCATTGCGGCTCGGCAGCATCGACGTCCAATTGATCGCGGAGAACCGAGACAAGGTGCCGCGACCAGCGGCGCGTTGGGCCACCTCGCCGCCTCGCACAAGACTGGCCGCAATTGGTAGCACGGCGTTCTCGGCGTCTCGGATTCTCGTCAGTCCGCCCCAGGACGTGAGCCTCTGTATGGGGCGGCAGCTCAGGGCAGCAGGCGGTCGATTTCGAAGGCCAGGCAGAGTTCGGCGACATCTCTTGGCCGCGACAGCGACTTACCGGTCCACTCCTCGATGCGGTGGAGTCGATGCCGAACGGTGTTCGGATGGCAGTAGATCGCCGCGGCGGTTTCGTTCGCCGAGCCGCCGGCATCGAGCCACGCCGCGAAGGTGTCCACCAGGATTCGGCGCTCCTCGGGTGGTAGGTCATCGATCGGTCCGAGGACGGACTTCCCGATCCGTTTCATGATCTCGGGTGCGCTGACGGCGGCGTACGCTAGCGCAGACCCGTCGAAGACCGTGATCAAGGAGTCGCCGGACGGTCTCTCACCGATGGCTATCCGGGCGAGTCGGAGTGCTTCGCTGGTCTCGCTGAGGTCGTCGAATTGCGGGCTGATGCCGACGCGCGACGAGGCGACGGCGTCGAGGACATCGATCAGCTCGCGGAGGATGTCGGGTCGACGGAGGAAGACGATACCAACCTGTAGGTCAGGCAGCAGTCGCCATGCCGAGCGGATGTCGCGGACGTCGAGCTTGCTTGCGATTTCCGGCAGGCCGAGTTTGCCGATGGCCGGAAGCTGGGCAGCCACGACAACGTACGGACCGGCCGTCGGCAACCGCAAGATGTCGGCTGTCTCCCACAGACTCTGTATGTCGGGGATCTGACGGAACAACAACGCTTCCACCAGCGCCGAACGCTCCTCCTCGCGGCTGAGGACCTGAATCGTTTGTTGGTGCCGATACGCGTCGGTCATCGCCTGAGTGAACATGTCCTGGGCGATCAGGATCTGCGAGGTGGCGTTCAGGATGGCGTCGAGTGGCACTCCGCTACTCCTCGCCTCGGTGACCATCGACTCCCACATGAATCGAAAGCCGACCCGGTATGCCGCCATCACTGCAGGCAACGGGACCCCAGCCAGCGCCCGGGCTGTCCCTGTCGCTTCGGCTGCGGAGACGTCCATCTCGGTGTCTCCGGCCAGCGAGTGATAGACGAAGGTCATGTTCGCGGTGCAGCTGCGCTGGATTTCGTCGGTGGTCACGAGGGAGTTCGACCGGTAGTAGTCGATGTCGCGGCGGATGACTGCGGCCAGCGCGGAACCTAGCTTGTCGGCGCGGGCCAGCATCGTGACGGCGAGTTCGACGATCGGTGAATTGGGCGGTCCCTCCATACCGACACGATAGGCCGATCAACGCGGGTTGTGAGCGCACACACCGGCGGCCCATTGACGTTGTTCCCGCCGCCATCGACTCGGGCTGCGCCGGGAGTCACCCTTGAACCAGCGGCAAAACGTGAACAGTCACCGGAGGTCCTCTTGTCCAATTTGAGTCTGAATCTTGTTGCCTCAGCCCGAAAGTACCCCGATTCGGTAGCGCTTCGCTGCGACGATCTGGAATTTACTTTCACCGAGTTCGACGCGGTGGCAGCGCGAGTCGCCACCTTCCTCGACCGCGAAGAAATCGGGCCCGGCGATCGAGTCGGACTGATGCTGCCCAATACGCCGGCTTTCGCGCTGGCCTTCTACGGCATCCTGCGCAGCGGTGCCATCGCGGTGCCCATGAACCCGTTGCTGAAGTCCCGCGAGATCGAGTTCTATCTTTCCAACACGAGTGCGACGGCACTGTTCGCGACACCGGCCTTCGCCGCGGAGGCCACCGCGGGCGCCGCGGGAGCAGGAGCGAAATGCTGGTTGGTGGACGATGCCGATCTGGTGAGGCTGACCGCGGATCTGCCCGAACAAGCGAATCCGGTCGACCGCGCCGACACAGATACCGCCGTCATCCTGCACACGTCGGGGACGACCGGCAAGCCGAAGGGGGCCGAGCTCACCCACGGCGGCCTCAACCGCAACCAGGAAATTGCCGGCCGCACCCTGATCGAAGTGGGGCCCGACGACGTGGTGATGGGGTGCCTACCGCTCTTTCACGTCTTCGGGCTGACCTGCGGGTTGAACACGTCGGTGTCGGCGGGCGCGACGCTCACCCTGATCCCCAGATTCGACCCGCACAAGGCCATCGAGGTGATCGAACGCGACGCAGTCACGGTATTCGAGGGCGTGCCGACGATGTACTCCGCACTGTTGGGCGAGGCGACGAGATTCGCTTCTACGGCGACGGAGACCCTCCGAGTCTGCGTATCCGGCGGCGCCTCCCTGCCGGTTCGGGTTCTCACCGATTTCGAGAAGATATTCGGTGCCACGATTCTCGAGGGCTACGGGCTGTCCGAGACCTCCCCGGTAGCCTCCTTCAACCACCCGCACCGCGAGTGCAAGCCCGGATCGATCGGGACCCCGGTCGAGGGTGTCCAGATGCGGATCGTCGACCTGGTGGGCCACGAGGTCCCGCAGGGCGAGCTCGGCGAGATCCAGATCCGGGGACACAACGTGATGAAGGGGTACTGGAACCTGCCGGAGGCGACGGCGTCGGCCCTCTCGGCCGACGGCTGGTTCTCGACCGGTGACGTCGGCAAGGTCGACGAAGACGGCTACTTCTACATCGTCGACCGCAAGAAGGACCTGATCATCCGCGGTGGCTTCAATGTCTACCCCCGGGAGATCGAGGAGGTGCTCTACGAGCATCCGGTGGTGGTCGAGGCGGCGGTCATCGGTCTTCCGCACGACTCACTCGGCGAGGAGATCGGCGCTGCGGTCGTCCTCGGGGACGGCGTACCGGTCGATCCCACCGAACTGCGCGAGTTCGTGAAGCAGCGAGTTGCTGCCTACAAGTACCCCCGCCACGTATGGATCGTCGACAGTCTCCCGAAGGGAGCGACAGGGAAGATTCTCCGCCGCGAGGTGTCCGTTCCGACAACCGAAAGCACCAAGTAGCCATGACGAACCCGATCAAGAACCCCGACGAGCTCGCCGCGCCGTTAGACCTGCTGCTGACCAACTCCACTCGAGGATTTGTCGGCCGAATGCTCCCGAATGGCGCCTGGGCCCGCTTCGCGGTCAATCTCACCAAACGGCAGGGCGCACTCGCTCGGCGCGGCACCGCCCTGGCCCGCGAACTGGGCACGATCGCCGTCGGGACCTGCGAACGTGTCCCCGCAAAGGGTGACAAACGCTTCGCCGATCCGGCATGGCAGGGCAATCCCCTGCTCGAGCGAACCATGCAGGCGTACCTGGCGGCGGCGGAGACGGCCGACAAGCTGTTCGGCGATGCTCAGTTGGATTGGCGAGACGCGGAGAAGATGCGGTTCGTTCTCGACAACATCATCGAGGGGTTGGCGCCGACCAACAACCCGCTGATCAGCCCGGTCGGCTGGAAAGCGATGATCGACACCGGCGGACTGAGCGCCGTGCGCGGAGTGAAAGCCTTCGCCCGCGACATGCTGTCCCAGCCCAGGATTCCGGCGATGGTGGATCCCGACGCGTTCGCCGTCGGCGAGACCGTCGCCACCACCAAGGGGGCGGTGGTGCTGCAGACCCGGGCATTCGAGCTGATCCACTACGCACCGCAGACACCGAAGGTGCGCTCGATCCCGCTGCTGATGGTCCCGCCGGTGATCAACAAGTACTACATCATGGACATCGCTCCGGGTCGCAGCATGATCGAGTACTTCCTGCAGCAGGGCCAGCAGGTCTTCGCGATCTCGTGGCGCAATCCCCAAGCCCGGCATCGTGATTGGGACGTCAATACTTACGGCGCGGCGATCATCGAGGCACTCGATGCGGTGCAGAAGATCGCCGGGACCGACAGCGCGCACCTGCTGGCGACCTGCTCGGGCGGCATCCTCGCCGCCATGACCGCGGCCCACCTCGCCGAGATCGGAGAGGGTGATCGGATCGCCGGACTCACGCTCGCCGTCACGGTGCTCGACCAGAGCAGGGCCGGCTTCGCCTCGGCCGCGATGAGCGAGCGAGCAGCGCAGGCCGCCATCCGAGCGTCGAGGTCCAAGGGATACCTCGACGGACGGGCGATGGCCGAAGTGTTCGCGTGGCTGCGACCGACCGACCTGGTGTGGCGGTACTGGGTGAACAACTACGTGCAGGGCCGCTCGCCTGCAGCCTTCGACGTGCTGTTCTGGAATGCCGACACCACCCGGATGGCGGCCGCGCTGCACCGGGACCTGGTTCTAATAGGGCTACGCAACGCCCTGACCCTTCCCGGGGCGGTGAGCATGCTGGGAACCCCGGTCGACCTGTCGAAGGTCACAGCGGACTCGTACGTGATCGGCGGCGTCGCCGATCACATCTCACCCTGGCAGGCCTGCTACCGCAGTGCCCGCCTGCTCGGCAGCAAGGACAACCGGTTCGTCCTCTCGTCGAGTGGCCATATCGCGGCACTGGTCAACCCGCCGGGCAACCCCAGGGCCTCGTTCCGGATCGGCCAAGTCGATCAGGACACGGCCGAGGACTGGGTGCAGACGGCCGAGCAGTGCACCGACTCGTGGTGGCCGGACTACATCAGCTGGCTGGCCGACCGCAGCGGCCCCGAAGTCGACGCGCCGCACACCCTCGGCGGCGCGGGTTATGCACCCGTCGCCCCGGCACCCGGCACCTACGTGCACCAGAACTGACACCACCGGAGAGAAGACGATGACCACTCATATCGCCAACCCAGCGGACTTGCTCGACCTGACCGGACAGACCCTCGGAACCACCGCCTGGTACGAACTGCGACAGGACCAGGTGAACCTCTTCGCCGACGCGACCGGGGACCACCAGTGGATCCACACCGACCCCGAGCGCGCTGCGCTGGGACCGTTCAAGGGGACGATCGCGCACGGCTACCTGACGCTCTCGTTGGCCCCGCGCGTGCTCGCCGATGTCCTGACCATCGACAACGTGCAGGCCGCGCTGAACTACGGACTGAACAAGGTGCGGTTCCCCTCGCCGGTGCCGGTCGGTGCCAAACTCCGGGCAACGGTGACCGTCACTTCGGCCCGGCACAAGCCCGCCGGCGTCGAGGTCGTGTTCGGACTGACCTACGAGGTCGACGGCGCCGAACGCCCGGCCTGCATCGCCGATGTCGTGGTGCTGTACCGATGAGCGCGGCCATCGAGGCGGAGAGATACGTCGCGGCCGCCGGTCAGCGGATCCGGGTCAGCATCAGGCACGGATCCGCCAGCGCCCGACGTGTGCCGCTGGTGTTGTGCAACGGCATCGGGGCCAGCTACGAGGTGCTCGATCCGTTGGTGGCTCAGCTGGATCCAGAAATCACCGTGGTTCGATTCGACGTGCCAGGCACCGGCGGATCCCCCGCGTCCATTGCTCCCTACGGATTTGCCTACCTGGCATGGGTGTTGGGCCGGGTGCTGACCAAACTCGGCCTCGGCGTCGTCGACGTGCTCGGATTGTCCTGGGGCGGGGCGCTGGCACAGCAGTTCGCTGTCCAGAATCCGCGCCGGTGCCGGCGGCTGGTGTTGGCCGCGACCGGCACCGGCGCAGTGATGGTTCCGGGCAGTCCGCGGGTGCTGGCCAAGATGCTGACACCGCGCAGGTTCCGCGACCCGGCCTACGCTGCCTCGATCGCCGGTGACCTGTACGGCGGCACCGCGCGCCGGCAGGGCGGCGACGTCGCCGGACTCTTCCTGCAGCAACTGCACGCCGGTTCGAAGATCGGTTACGTCCATCAACTGCTCGCCGGAGCGGTGTGGACGAGCCTGCCCCTGCTGCCCGCGATCAGGCAGCAGACCCTCCTCGTCGCGGGTACCGACGACCCGATCGTGCCAGTTGTCAACGCCCGAATCATGAATCAGCTGTTGCC
>SEEV01000234.1 GCA_004211695.1 Rhodococcus sp. (in: high G+C Gram-positive bacteria) | reverse complement strand
CGCTGGAACGGGGCAGGTGAGGCCCGCGCCGCAGTCTTCCGCTGGATCACGCGCTACAACACACGAAGGAGGCACTCCACGCTCGGTCAGATCTGTCCGATCGAGTACGAGCAGCGATCGGCTACGCTGGCTACCGCCGCATAGGAATTGGTGTCCACATCTCGGGGGGAACCCCCCCTTTGCTGGGTCGAGGCAAGGCCACCCGGCGGCGTGGGCAGATGCACGCGGTCCGGGTCGCCGAACATGCGCCGGTGCGCAAGTGCCGGGACAAGAACGGTCCGACACCGAGCAGACCACGGCACCGCCGGGTCCGCCGCAGCCTGCCCACCGCGACACCGTGGTTGGGGGTGACTCCGAAACAGCATGTTCCTGTACCACAAGCGTCGGTGTGGGACACGGTCAAACCCACACCACCGCACGGTGATGCGGGTAGCCGTGACACACGTCTATCTCACGCGTCCGCCATACTAGTGGCAGATAGTATGAGATCTATGTAGACGCTGGGTGATGTGGAGCGCGTTCGCCGCGGCAGTGAACGAGCCCGCCTCGGCGATGGCAACGGCCGCCCGCAGATGCCGCAGTTCGATGGACATAACTCCCAAGCATAGATCCAGCCGAATAGGCATTTCCGCTCCGCAATGCGGCGGTGCAGGATCAGGAAGGGAAGCGTGAAGCCGGCATGAACCGTGTCCGTCACGCACACATCGACCGAAAGGATCCTGGTGTTCGATCTCGAGGACGGCCTCCGAATTCCGATCGTCGGGGCACCGATGGCCGGAGGGCCGAGCACACCGGAACTCGTTGCCGCGGTCTCGTCCGCCGGGGGTCTCGGCTTCCTTGCGGCCGGCTACAAGAGCGTCGAGGCGGTTCGGCGTGAGGTCGAGGCGGTCCGCGCCCTGACGAGCGCCCCGTTCGGACTCAATCTTTTCGTCCCTGGCCGCCCCCTGGCCGACCGTGCCGCGGTGGAGGCTTACCGGGAGCGGTTGCAGCCGCTCGCCGAACGCAGGCACGTGACGCTGCCCGACGTCGTCGACTTCGACGACGACGCGTTCGACGGCAAGATCGACCTCGCGGTCGCGCTTGCCGTTCCCGTGGTGTCGTTCACTTTCGGCCTTCCGCCGCGGGACGTCGTCGATCGGCTACACGGCGCCGGCAGTGCCGTGATCGCCACGGTTTCCGATGTCGACGAGGCCCTCTCGGCCGCGCAGTTGAGCGTCGATGCGATCTGTCTGCAGGGAGTCGACGCGGGCGGGCATCGAGCGACGCTCGACCCCGATGCCGAGCCAGACCCACGTTCGACGAGGGCATTGGTCGAGGCGGCCCGGTCGGCAATCGACCTTCCCCTCATTGCGGCGGGAGGGATAGCGACCAGGGCAGACGTCGCGGCAACACTCGCGGCCGGTGCCACCGCCGTCCAGATCGGTACCGCTCTCCTCGACGCCGACGAGGCTGGGACCAAACCCGCTCACCGGGCGGCGTTGCACGACCCCCGATTCACCGACACCGTGGTCACTCGGGCGTTCTCCGGTCGTCCCGCGCGTGGCCTGGTCAATGACTTCATCACCGACTTCGATGCTCACGCGGTGGCGGCATATCCACAGGTACACCTGCTGACCAGTGGGCTGCGAGCCGCAGCAGGCGCCGCCGGCGACCCGCACGGCCTCGCCCTGTGGGCCGGCGTCGGCTATCGCAGTGCTCGTTCGGCCCCCGCAGGGGAGATCGTTCGGGATCTGTGGAGTGACACACGGTAATTCTCGTGTGCATCCGAACTTCTTCGTGGTGAGCGGCGTTCGCGGCAGATCTGGACTCGTATCGACCGATGGCCGACGGCGCAAGGTCCTCGTCCTCCGGGCCGGCTGTGCCTGCCGGGCCCGCTCGAGCGGATCTTCGAGCAGCACGGGTCTCGAGTGCATCCCCGCTAGGGCGTCCCGCGCGACTGCCGACCGAATACCCCTGAAAGAGAACGCATGAACGCAGTAGACAGCGCCAACGAGCTGATCGCATTCCGCACGCCGACATCGCCGTGGGTCACGGTCGGCCAGGTCGGGGCCGCATTGGCGGCGAGTATGGGAATCGGACGATTTGTCTACACTCCTGTTCTCCCCTTGATGGAGGCTCACGCAGGATTGACGCCGTCGGCGGGCGCCGCTCTGGCGACGGCCAACTATCTCGGATATCTCATCGGTGCACTGGCCGGAATCGTCCTCCCTGCTGTGGTGCGCTGCGGCAGCAGTCATGCGTCTCTCGCTGCTCGTTCTGACCGCCACGCTGGCGCTGATACCGGTGACATCGAACGAAACCGTCTGGGGCGTACTGCGATGTGTTGCCGGCGTCTCGAGTGCAATGGTCTTCGTCATCGCGGTCAGCGCGATGCACGCCCATCTGAGTGGGCACGCGGCGCAGTTGTCGGGGTGGGCGTTCGGCGGAATCGGAGCAGGTATCGCCCTGTCCGGGCTCGTCGTCCTCGTCCTGCGGTCGATGGGCACGTGGGGCTCGGTATGGTGGGCGGCCGCGGTCCTGACGTTGATCTGCACCCTCGCGGCGTGGACACTCACACCGGAACACGCGCCGACTACGCCCGTGCGAGGGCGCAGAAAGTCGGACGAGCAGGGAAATCGCTGGTTCAGCGCGATCTTCGTCAGCTATTCCCTCGAGGGCGTCGGATACATCATCGCCGGCACCTTCCTCGTCGCAGCGATCACCCAGACCGCGGGCAGCATCGCCGGTAGCGGCGCGTGGGTACTCGTCGGGCTGGCGGCGCTACCGTCCGGTCCACTCTGGGCGTTGCTCAGCCGAAGATGGTCCCGCCCGACCCTGCTGGTGATCGCCCTCGTCGTTCAGGCCGCCGGCATCGCGCTGCCCGCGGTGGCAGGCGGCATCGGGCCCGCCCTGATCTCCGCCTTCCTGTTCGGGGGAACATTCCTCGGCATCAGTCAGATGTCGCTGACGATCGGCGCTCACCTCCAATTCCCCCGCGCGGTCGCGATCTTGACGACCGGATACAGCCTCGGTCAGATCGCGGGCCCGCTCATCGTCACCCCACTGCTTTCCGATGGTTACCACCTGGCCTTGCTCGTCGCTTCGGGCATCGTCCTCGCGGCAGCGCTCGCCGCCGCGGCACCGAACGTCCGGTCTCGTCGGCGAGTTACGGTCGATTGAGGTCTGTCGAAACGAGTCGGAGCCACAGCCACAGGCGCGTCGTCGGGTCTTCGAAGTCGACGTGGAACTCCTCGGTGAGGCGCGCGATCCTGTAGCGAATAGTGTTGCCGTGGACATGCATTCGTTCCGCTGCCTTGGCCACGTTCGCGTTCGAATCGAAGTATGCACGCAGCGTGACGAGAAAGTCGGTGTGATGGGCGGCGTCGTAGGCTCGAATCGAGTCGATGACGTCGAACTCGTCGAGATGTTGCTCGGCTATGTACTTCCCGATCTCCAGGATGTTCAGTTCAGTCCTAAAGTCTTCGAACACTGCGGCCAATGGGGGTTGGCCAGTCGGAGTCCCGCCGGTGGCCGACTGCCGGCGCACGAGGTACCGCAACGTACGCACGGCTTCGGTGCGGGACCGCGGTAGCTCGCTGATCTGCTCGGCGATACCGCCGACAGCGGCTACAACGGGATGCGCACTGATCGTCGTCGCGGAGGCACCGATGTCGCGAATTACCCGACGGTGGGCGGCGCGGGGGGAACCGCCCGGGCAGGGCAGGAGGGTGTACACGACCGAGTCGATCAACGCGCTGTATGCACTGCGGAATTGGACGTTGCACGTGACCGTCACCAGTTGAAGTAGCCGATGTTGCTCGCGCATGGCGTCGAGGCTGCCGCCGTTCGGGTGGGCAAGGACGAACGCCGCCACTGCGAATCCGCCGGTGAATTCGAGTCCGAGTTGCGCAGCGGCGAACGAAGCTTGGGTCGGATCGTCCATCAACGTCCGCATCAGATCAGCGTTGCGGCGCTCGGTGAAGTCGGATGCGGACCGGGCATGAAGCATGTGGAGGCCGGCCAGCGGCGCCAACCTGCCGAGCGCATCGAGAGCTGGCTGGCGGCGTTCACCCCCGGGGTCGATGATCCAGATCGATCCGAGCAGTTCCCCGCCCGCCCGGACCGCCAGTGCCAGCCGGTCCGCGATTCCGCTGGGCGACCGCACGAACAATGCGGTGGTGGAGGAGTAGACCACCTTGAAATCGGCGTCGAGGGCTGGGGGTGTCAGCTCCTGCAGTGTCAGAGTCGTCTCCCGGCGCAGGTCGTCGATCGGCTGGCCGGGCACGGTGGAGTATCCGAGGATGCGGCCCGAGGGGTCGACGATGCTCGTGGCGCCGTTGGCGATCGACGCCACCGCGTTGGCGAAGGCGAACAGATCGCCCAGGCGCACGCCCGATACCGAGTCGACTGCAGCACCTGCTACCGCTGTTCGTGCCATCGCGATCAGCCGTGTCCAGTCCACTTCGTCTCCGACGACGAGTACGGGAACGTCGTGACGATTGGACGCGGCCCGCAGGTCCTCGATCGACGTCCCTCGTGCTTTGACGATCACGGCGGCGGCATCGCCGTCGGCGGCATGGACCAGCACTCGCTCGAATCCGGCGGAACCGCAGGCCACGCCCATCGCAAGAACGATGGCATTCCTGACGTCCATGTGATCGTCGAGTGCGTCGTACAGCTGAACGTCGGCGACGGGGCGGCGGAGGTTCTCCGCTGTCGGATTCGCGTGCAGCAGATCTTCCTGCACGAGATCGGCCCAGGCCGACAGCGTGATCGGTTCGGGTGACGCGTCGCCGTGGCCCAGCAACTCCTCCGGTGGCTCCATTAGAAGATTCTACAAGCGATATATCCAAGGTTGGAAATTGTTCCATATCTACCGGGTGAGGCGTGGATCACTATTGGTCCACCACCAGGCACTTGGGTGCCGGCAACACTTCGAGGAGTCCCCATGAAGCTCAGAGATATCAGGTCGCTGGTCAATGTCGAGGGCCCTGCGCGGTCCGTCTCGCAACGGCTTGCGCGGCGATGCCACAGCATCGAGGACGTGCGAAAGATGGCCGCCTCACGCCTCCCGCTGAGCATCTTCGACTACATCGAGGGCGGTGGGGAAGATGAAGCGTCGGTCCGTCGCAACCTTTCCTCGTTCGACGACTGGTCCTTCGTGCCACGGTGGGGCGCGGTCGAGAACCTCGACCTGGCGTCTTCTCTCCTGGGTAAGCCGGTGGCCATGCCGTTGATGCTGTCTCCCACCGGAGGAACACGACTCTTTCACCCGGAGGGCGAACTCGGAGCAGCGCGCGCCGCTTCGGCCGCAAATGTCCCGTATGGCTTGGCGCACCTGAGCACCACGCCGATGGAACTCGTCAGCGCCCACTCTCCGGGGCTCCGTCGCTGGTTCAACATCGAACCGATGGCGGACAAGGGCATGCTGCAGGCACTGCTCGACAGGACAGCGAACGCGGGATACGAGGCTCTGCTCGTGAATGTCGATTGCCGGGCGATCGGTCATCGCGAACGTGACTACCGCAACGGGTTCACAGCACCCCCGTCCCTGAAGCCGCGGACGGTGATCGAAGGGGCCCTTCATCCCAGGTGGGCGTGGGGGTTTCTGCGTAACGACGCGATAGCCTTCCCCAATCTCGACGGGACCGTCCCGGATGGGCCGATGGCGAGCACACCGGATATGTGGCGAACTCTTCTGTCCGGTTCCTACGAGCCCACCGATTGGGACACCCTGTGCGACCTACGCTCCCGATGGAGCGGACCGATCGTCCTCAAGGGTTGCGTCAGCGCCGACGACGCGGCGATCGCCGCTGACATCGGCATCGATGCCATCCAGGTCAGCAACCACGGCGGCCGGCAACTCGATCACATGGCCTCCCCGCTGGACGTCCTGCCCGAGATCGTCGAGCGCGTGAACGGGAGGGTCGAGATCATCGTCGACGGCGGCATCCGCCGCGGCTCGGACGTGATCAAGGCTCTGGCGCTGGGGGCAAATGCCTGCGCGATCGGCCGTCCGTACCTCTACGGGCTCGCGGCGGCGGGGGAGGAGGGCGTCGCGCACGTACTGCGGATCTTCGCGGAGGAAATGACCCGGACGATGATGCTGCTGGGGGTCTCGAGCATCAAAGAACTGCGAGACAACGGGCCGGGCCTAGTTCGCAACCGGCACGCTGCCCTCGCCCGCCCAGCGACTGCGCACGCGGAATCGCAGTCGGCCATGCCGAAGCAGAAGCCCTCGTCATGACCGGACACCACGCACGAAACGTTCCCGGACGACACTCTCGTCGACTCGTGTGTGCAGGCGCACTCGGTGCGCTCGTCTTCTCCACGATGGGGTGCGGTCGACTCGAAGAATTTGCGGACCCGCCGGCCTCCGCTCCCGCGGGGGGCGACAGCTCGCCGTCGCTCGGCGTGGACGAAGCGGCCGTCGCGTTGCTGCCCGACTCCGTGGCATCACGGCACACGTTGCGGGTGGCGATCCCGACCAATGAACCACCCACCCAGTTCTATTCGGAGGGCACCCGGTACCTGACGGGAACGAACCCCGATGTGGCGAGACTCATCGGCAAGGCCCTGAACCTCGACGTCGACATCAAAGTCGTCAATTTCGACTCGATCATTCCCGGGATCGCTGCCGGACGCTACGACATGACGGTGTCCTCGATGACGCCCACCACCAAGCGGATGGCGGTGATGGACTTCGTCGACTACATGCAGGTGGGAAATGCCATCGTCGTCGCCAAGGGCGGGGAGCCCATCACGAAGGACACCCTCTGCGGTCGGAGAGTCGGCGTCCTCACGGGTTCGTATCAACTCACCGTCAATATTCCGGCCTACAACCAAGACTGCGCTGCCGCCGGCAAGCCGCCGATCCAGATCGGCCAGTTCCAGGACACGCGGCAGGCGGTCTCTGCGCTGACCAGTGGCCGGCAGGACGCCGTCCTGGCGGACTCTCCGATCCTCGAGTACGCCACGGCGCACAATCCCGCCGTCGAAGTATCGGACACATTCGAATACACCCCCGTTGCGGTAGGCGTGTCCAAGGAACCCGCACTCGTCGACGCCGTTTCCGCTGCACTCGACTGTGTCGTCTCCAGCGACGCGTACGGGGAAGTGCTCCGAAAGTACGGCCTGGAGTCCGCGATGATCACCGATGCTCGCGTCAACGCGGCGCAATAAGGAGACCCACAATGCAGCACTTGGCTTCGCGAGACGCCTTCCCTCCTCCGTCGGCGGTATCGACGTCACCGGAAACATCCATCTCGGTCGTGCCACTCAAACATCCTGTGCGGCAGACGTTCGGGCTTCTCCTGCTCGTCGTCGCAGTAGCGGTGACCTGGAATGTGGCAACGAACGACCGGTTCCATTGGGGCGTGGTGTCGTCCTATCTCTTCGCGCCGGAGATACTTCGCGGTGTAGTTCTGACGATCGTCTTGACAATAGTGTCGATGACCGCGGGAATATCGCTCGGTACGCTCCTCGCGGTGATGCGACTGTCGGAGAACCCGATCGTCAATTCGATCAGCCGGGGCTATATCTGGTTCTTCCGGGGAACGCCCCTGCTCGTTCAACTGATCTTCTGGTACAACATCGCCGCCCTGTACCCCACGATCTCGATCGGAATCCCGTTCGGTGGACCAGGATTCATGGCTGGTTCCGTCAACACACTGATCACGCCACTCGGGGCTGCTCTCCTCGGACTGTCTCTGAACGAAGCGGCGTACATGGCGGAGATCATCCGCGGCGGCATCGGATCGGTGGACAACGGCCAGTACGACGCGGCTCAGGCGGTGGGAATGAACAGAACTCAGCTGATGCGCCGGATCATTCTGCCCCAGGCGATGCGTGTGGTGCTTCCGCCGACGGGAAACCAGGTGATCTCGATGTTGAAGGGAACAACCCTCGTCAGCGTTCTCGCGATCTCCGATCTGCTGTACTCCACGCAGATCATCTATTCGTTGAACTACCAGACGATCCCGCTGCTCATCGTCGCGAGCCTGTGGTATCTCCTGATGACCACCATCCTGAGTTTCTTCCAGGACAGACTCGAGAACCACTACGCGCGCGGTTTCACCGCGTCTGTAGCACCCACCCGTCGTCGACTTGCACTGGGAAGGACGAAATGAACACCGTCATGGTGAAAGCGCAGGGGGTCCGGAAGAAGTTCGGCGCCACCGAGTTCCTCAAGGGCATCGACCTCAGTGTCGAGCGCGGCTCGGTCACCTGCCTCATCGGACCGTCCGGGTCCGGGAAGACAACCTTCCTGCGATGCATCAATCATCTCGAGAAGGTCGATGCCGGACGCCTGTACGTGGACCGAGAACTGATCGGCTACTCCGAACGCAACGGCCGGCTACACGAGATGAAGCCGCGGCAGACGGCACGGTCTCGCCTGAATGCCGGGATGGTGTTTCAGCGCTTCAACCTGTTTCCGCATATGACGGTTCTCGAGAACATCGTCGAAGCCCCGATTCATGTTCTCGGCCGGCCCCGCGACGAGGTGACAGCGGAGGCGCACGTACTGCTCGAACGCGTCGGGCTGGGGAACCGAGGCCACTCGTACCCGCGAGAGCTCTCCGGGGGACAGCAACAGCGGATCGCGATTGCCCGCGCACTGGCGATGAAGCCCAAGCTGCTGCTTTTCGATGAACCGACCTCGGCGCTCGACCCGGAGCTCGTCGGCGAGGTACTGGACGTGATGAAGTCCCTTGCGGAAGCGGGGATGACGATGGTCGTAGTCACCCACGAGCTGGGGTTCGCCCGCGAGGTCAGCGACCAGATCGTCTTCATGGACCAGGGCGTTGTGGTCGAGGCCGGCCCACCGTCCTCGGTTCTCGGGAACCCGCAACACGAACGAACCCGCGCGTTCCTCTCGAAGGTGCTCTGACCATCTCACCCGACTTCAGACCGAGGAAACACATGAACAGACAACGAGTCAGCACAGAACACGCACCCAACCCCGCCGGGCACTACTCGCAAGCGATCATTGCCCACGGGGTCCTGTACACGGCAGGCCAGACACCCCACCACCCGACAACATGGGAACTCGTCGGCACAACCATCGAAGAACAAACCGAACAGGCGATGCGCAACATTGCAGCCGTACTGGAATCGTGTGGTTCGGACTTCTCGCAGGTGGTCAAAGCCACCGTCCACCTGCAGAATCCTGCACGGGATTTCGCCGGTTTCAACGAGACCTATCAGAGGTTCGTCTCGGACCCGTACCCGGCGCGCACAACCGTCGGATCGGAACTCGGTGACTTCCTGGTCGAAATCGACGTTGTCGCTCTGTGCCCCGAGAGAACGAGTGCCGCCCTGATCGGATCGAGTCCGCACCCCGACTAGCAGGCGTTGCTCGATTCGACATTCCAACCCGATAGGTCTCCGCACGGCCGAGAGCTTGTGGCATTCTCACGGAGTGCGGCGGTGCAGAGGTGAGAGTGGTGTGGCCGGTACGCCGGCTGCGACCACGTCAGGGGCAACCCCTGGCTCGACGGTGTTCATCGGAGACACCGTCCGACGCGCGACCGCATGCTCCGCGTGCTTCGGCGCGCCGCAGACGACAGATATCGGTCACCTCGCACCGTCGCACACATGACAGCGCATCGGGCGGTGGACCCGGCCCTCGCTCGCCGCCTCGCGGTGGTCGCGACCACCGGAGCGTGGACCAGGGCCAGCCTCATTCTCCGCTTCGAGGAAACCGGTGCGCCGGACGCAGGCCGGATCGCGACACGCCTCTACGAGCTCATGCCCACACCACCGATCGACGGCGTCGACAGCGTCTATCGGCTGCTGTCGGAGCTCCCGCAGATCGAGCAACCGGATCCGGTCGTCGAGGTATCGGGCAGCGACTGGAAGTTCGACGTCCCGCGATGGTCGCGCACGGCGTCGGTGGCCGAGGAGGTCGGCCTCACCCCTGCCGAACTCGATTGGTTCGCAGATCCCGGCGGATGGCTGCGCACGAAGGCGCCACCGCTGCAGCACTACCGTTACCGGATCCGGTCAGACAGCCGCCTCCTGGAAGCCCCGAAGGAACGCCTTCGAGAAGTGCAGCGCCGGATCCTGCGGTCTGTGCTCGACGGCGTCCCGCCGCATGCCGCAGCGCACGGATTCGTCCGAGGTCGCAGCGTCCACACCTTCGCCGCACCGCATGCGGGCCACGACTGCGTGCTGCGCATCGACCTCCGCGCATTTTTCCCCTCGATCTCGCAGACGAGGGTGAGGGCGGTTTTCGGGGCCCTCGGCTATCCGACCCCGGTGGTACGCGTGCTCGCCGGGCTCTGTACGACGTCCACCCCACCAGGTGTCCTCGCGCAGATTCCCTTCGACGCGGCGAGTCGGCTCCGGGGTGCGCACCTACCGCAGGGAGCGCCGACTACGCCCCCAACGCAATGGGCAATGAGACGGATGGTCGCCCTCCGTGTCGGTGTTGTCGGCGTGTTGAGCGTCGTCGGTGGTGCGTTCTCGGATGGGGATGCGGTGCCGGATGGTGATC
>SEEV01000687.1 GCA_004211695.1 Rhodococcus sp. (in: high G+C Gram-positive bacteria) | reverse complement strand
CGGTGAAACCGCACCCCGTCATCGAGGTCATGGGTGTGGCTGTAGAGCAGTACCGGGCTGCGCCAACCGGGGCCGCCGACCCGGTTCTCGGCGAAGGTGTCACCGAAGAAGAATCCGATCTCCCCCGTGGGCACCCGGACCGGGATGCCCAGGTCGGTGCCGCCCACACCGAACTGCGGCACCGGAGTGAGATCCCTGATCTTCATGACCGCACCACTTTCATCGGCCGAGAACCTCCCCGGCGATGTAGTCCCACAGCGCCGCGTCGTCGACCGGGAACGGTTCCGGACCCGGGGGCAGGGGGCCTTGCCCCAGACCGAGCATCGCGTCGAGTTCGTCGGTACTCAGGTCGGTGTAGTTGAGGTCGCAGCGTCCGAACGGTGGGCACGGGCCGTTGTCGGTGTACTGGTGCGCGAAATAGCCGTCCGGCTTGATCTTCGGCGATCCGGGCTCCCGGCCGTAACTGGGAGTCACCAACCGAAGACCTGGTGGGCGCGTGCGCCACAGGTCCGCGTTCGAGACCGGGTTCCAGTAGCCGATCACCCGCCTGTCGCCGAGCCATTCGCGGGCCCGCCGGATCTCGTCGTTGACCTCCGCCGACTGGTCCCCGGTGATCGCCCCGGCCGCGTCCTCGACGTCGGCCATGACGACCATCCGCGGATGCGGCCCGCCCTGCTCGGTGACCATCTGCATCAGTAAGTCGATGTTCGCCTGACCGGGCCGGAAGAACCAGTACACGATGAAAAACCGCAGCCTGCCGTCCTCACACGCACGCACCGCCCAGTCGTGGTTCGCCGCGAACTTCGAATCCCGCATGTTCCCGCTGTTGGATCGGAAACAGAAGATGTCGTACGGATACGCGTCGGTGGCCGGGGTGATCTGGTACTGCGACACATCCGCCCAGGTCTTGCCGCGCACCACCGGCGGCGGCGGGGTGACCGGTCCGCCGAGGTCAGGGCGTTGCCCGTGGCGGATCACGACATTCCATTGTGTCCCAGATTCCGGTTTCCGGTATCCCGCAGGTCTTCTGCCAGCGCCCCAGGCCGTCCTTCCAGGATTGCGGGTCCGTGGGGAACAGGCCGCTGATCGACTCGGCGGGTCCGTCGAGCGGACCGTAGTAGTACCCCGCCGGGAGGGGAAACGCGTCAGGATCGGGCGGCCCGTACACCCAGAGGTAGCCGTTTTCGAGCCGGGTGGCGAAGGCGTCCAGCCGGGTGTCACCCTCGGGGAGGTTGATCTGGGTGTGCATCGGGTCCTTGGTGGCCCAGTCCTCACCCCAAAACACGGTGCCCTCGAACTCGGTGAGCATCTGGCGGACCGCCGCGATCTTGTCGGCCGGCATGTTCACCGACGCCCGCACCTTCCAGGGCAACCGGGTGGCATTGAGATCCACGGCCGTCCCGCTCAGATGGTTACTGTTGGCAATATCGTTGTCCCAGCTGAATCCCCAGTAGTCGCGGGGCCGGTAGCTGTCGATCCGCCAGATCCGCCGATGCCAGAGCGCGGCCCAGGCAACCAGGATCGTCGCCGCCGCGCCCCGGCGCACCTCCGGCCGCACGTTGTCCGTGCCGGGCACGAGCGGCTTGACGATCTCGCCGGTATCGCAAATGCGCCAGCCGTTCTCGGAGACTGTGTTCCCCTTGTAGCTGCGAAATCCCATCGCGCTCACCCCTCGTTTCTGTCTCACCGCCACGATCGGACGGTCCCCGATCCCGGTAGCGGCGGATGGTCGTCGCGTCGTGCATCCCGGACGATAAGACCACCCACCGACACCACCAACACGCGCCTGCACGGTTCGCCGAGCTTCAGTGTGCCGCCCGGCGCGGCAAAATATTGCAAGTAGCGCCCTACTCGTTTCTCCGGAGCACCCTGGTCGAGCGACCAGTTGTCCACGGGCACGAGGAGATCCGTGGGCGGTCATTACTTGTCTGATCTGCGGACATGACAGTTCCGGTGATAGCACGTTCGAAGTAACGTCCCGGCGTTATGGGCGAGCGCGGACCCCGCTCTTCGGCGTCCAAGTGCCAGCCGCCTCGATCAAAGTCGGAGACGACCAGCAGGGGATGCACCGGACATGGCCGTTGTTGGCTGATGCACAAGCAGGGACACGTCACCGTCCGGCAGGCACGCCCGCGGGGTGCGGGCCGTTGATTGCTGCCGCTCCCCCGGGAACGCGTTCCCAGCAGTGCCCGCCACGGAGTGAGCGGCTCGGGAACGTTCCGACTGCAGTAGTTCCATCATTTCCGTCGGTCGTCACCGGCGGGGACCGGCCGCTACCGCTCTGTCCGCGCAAGGGCGCTGATGGCCGGTAGTCCCGCGATGGTGGCGGGTCCGCGGTGCTCTGTTTTCTACGACGGAGGGTTTCGTGAGGAGAAGTAGTAGCCGATGGCGCTGCCGGTCAGGCCGACCATCGCGGTGAAGACGACCTGGAACGGGCTGCTGGCGCGGTCCCACTTGTCGGCCCCGGCCCACAGCGGCACGAGCAGGTAGATCAGGCCGACCAGGAACGTCGCGACGGAGAGACCGATCGCCAGCGCCTTACGGGTGTCCTCCTGGCGTTCGTCGAGGCGGCGGATGGTGACCTCGGGCTGCTCGGTCACCTGGGGGTCGCTGCTGCCGACGTTGACCTCGTCCACGGTCGCGGTGTCCCGGGCCGCGGTTGGAGGCGGCCTCGTCGATGTAGGCGGTGGTGCGGATGGCCCGGACCAGGGCACTGGTCTTGGTCGAGGCGTGCCGCTTGGCGATCTCGTCGAGCGTCTTGATGTCGTCGTTGGGCAGGTTCGCGGTGACCTTGGAGACGTCGTCCTTGCTCATGATGCCCTCCTGAAGGTGTGAGTTGACCTGCTCAGTCTACCCCGAAAGCCGTACCAGGTACGGCTCAGATACGCATCACGGGTGGAGATGCGCACCGCGAACAACGCCGCACACCCAGGTGGCGGACGATCGCCGCAGGTCGAGGTGGCGAGCCACCCCTACAAGAGCGCCGAAAACATCGGCTACATACACAACCAGCTCGTTGACGGCAGGTCGGGTATCTCACCCCCAAAATTTGCGCCGCTGCCGCCGGGGCCGACGATGATCTCGGTGGCGTCGGAGGTGCACCCCGGTTGCGGGCGTGGTGCTGATTACTTCGACCGCCCGACCTCCCACACGCGAATTCGCCGAAGAAAGATCAGGGATTTGCTATTGCCCCGACCTCGACCCTTGCCGTCGTGATCGCAGTGCTCGCCCCTACCTGACCGTGCGCACGGTAGTGATGCTCGAACTGCGCCATCTTCACAACCGCCGATCGGTCCCCTTGATAAATGTGCGCAACGAGATCACCAGCGCGATGGCCGGCGCCGTCGGTCGGCACGACAGCACCGATCGCCGCCCCTGTCCCGCCGGGCGGCGTTCGACGTCACCCACCCGAGCCGCCCACCGACCGAGAAGACAATGCCCAGCCGAAATGACCGACAGACCGCAGCGCAGTGTTTCGACCTCGACGCCGTCCGGTGCGGCCTTAGCGTCCGGCCGGTTCCTCGGTGATGCCCTCGAGTAACCAGGATCGAACCAGCCGCTTCACCGACGACGCCGAAGCGCTCCCGTATCGCGGCGACGACAGTGGCGATTCCGCGCTCACGGGGATACGTCCACACCCGTCCTCCGACCCACCCGACCAACATCATTGAGCACCGTCGGTGCTCGGTGGTCGCCAGCGGGCCACGCCGGCACCCACAGCACGATGGAGGCCGTTGTCCGCGATGCCCGGATCGGCGCGTGCACATCATGTTTCGCACGCCATACGCCATACAGAACGTCCCGGCCACCGGAGCGCTACCCGGACGCGTCATCGCGCGGTCGACCAACCCAGTAATGAGGAACTTCGCATGGAACAAGGTGGAGTTTCCGGGCAAGCACGCCCTACCACCCATCCCAACCCCCGCGACCGACTGCCACGATCACGATGAGACGCCGACCAGCAGCGCAGGCGCAACGGGTCATGCGGCGGCCCGCCGGTCATCGCGACAGGCATCGTCGCGGGCCAGGCAGGCGGCGCCACCTGCCGGCAAGCCGCGCCTTTCCATTTTCTAACCCTAACGATCCGTGACATCCGAGAGCCCGCGAGACGACAATTAAACAGACCAGTCTTTACGTACGACGCCGAAGCGGTGCCGGAGGTGCAGCGATGCGGGCGACGGACCTCATTCACCAAGGCACAGGACTGCGATTTCACGGGCGCGTCTGTGCGCCCCTGACGATAGTTACCTCGAGCGGCGGCCGGTACGCCGGACCGGGAGCACAGTAATGGACCTGCAGACCCTCTCCACTGCCATGGGCAACCTGTCGACGGCTGAATACGAAAGATTTGTAGGGCCGTTCAACGAGGCACTGTTCGCAGCCGAATGCACAACCGTCAACCGTGTCGCGATGTGGTGCGCTCAGATCGGTCACGAATCCGGCGGGCTGAGATACATGGAGGAGATCGCCGACGGCAGCGCCTACGAGGGGCGGCTGGACCTCGGGAACAACCAACCCGGCGACGGACGTCGGTTCAAGGGCCGTGGCCCCATCCAGCTCACCGGCAGGAGCAACTACCGGCGGTTCAGCGAGTGGGCGCACAGCAAGGGCCTCCATCGAGAGGAAACCGGCCGTGGAGAAAGTTCTCGAGTATCCGCGCATCCACATCAAGCAGGACACCTTCTTCAACTGCGGTCCAGCCTCAACCCAGACGGTGATCCTCGCCCGCACCGGGGGCTTGATTTTGGAGAGTGATCTGGGACATCAGATGGGCACCGACCAGGGCGGAACGGACCATATCGGCCTGGTCGCACCGGTTCTCAACAAGTACGTTTCCGGGGCGGATTACCGGGTGGTACAGATGCCGAATGACCCGCCGACGAAAAAGCAAGCCCAGAAACTGTGGGACGACGTTGTGCGCAGCATCGACAACGGGTATGGCGTGGTGGCCAACATCGTCGCCCCACCCAGCAACTACCCCCGCGGTGTTCGCGGGTCCGTGAGCCCTCAGTATGCGGGTGGGACCGTCTTCCACTACATCGCGATCATGGGGTACGCCGACGACAACGGTGCCCGCGCGTTCTGGGTCGCCGACTCCGGTTTCGTGCCGTACGGCTATTGGTGCTCGTTCGAGCAGATGGCCAGCTTGATCCCGCCGAAAGGCTATGCGGCCGCAGCAGGGGGAAACCTGATCGTCCGGGTCGGTGAGATCTGGGCGCAGTTGGTCGGCGTCAACGGGAAAGGCTGGCCACAACTGGGCGGACGCACCCTCGTCGACGCCGTCGCCACCCTCGGCCAGGACATGGGCATCGCCGGATTCGGGCCACCAGCCGGACACACTGATGTCCCGCAACGCACTACCGTCGACGACTGCGTCCTCGACATCTGGACCCAGTTGCTCGGCATCAACGGAAAAGGCTGGCCACAACTGGGCGGACGCACCCTCGTCGATGCCGTCGCCACCCTCGGCCAGGAGCTGGGTCTCGCGGCGTTCGTACCACCCGCTGAACACACCGGTGTCCCCGAACCGAGCACCACGGAGAACCGAGTCCTCGACATCTGGACCCAGTTGCTCGGCATCAACGGAAAGGGCTGGCCACAACTGGGCGGACGCACCCTCGTCGATGCCGTCGCCACCCTCGGCCAGGAGCTGGGTCTCGCGGCGTTCGTGCCACCAGCTGGACACATGAGTGTGCCCCAACCGAGTACTACCGAGAACCGTGTCTTCGATATCTGGATTCAGTTGCTGGGCTTCGACGGCAAAGGGTGGCCACAACTGAACCGCCGCACACCTGTCGATGGGATCGCCACGATCGGCCAGGCCAGGGGTATCCCCGGTTTCACCTCGTAGGAAGGGGGTTTCGGGCCGTATCGATACCATTCGGCCCCGGACATGAGACCACCTGTGACACCTCACCGTCCGCGACATCAGAAGGCGGTGGCGGAGCAGGTTCTGCGCGCCGTTGAGACTCGTGTTAGCGGCACACCGGGCCGCGGGTCTCGGGATGGTTGAAATGATCGCGGCCGAGGGCAGGAGGCGGAATGTCGTTCGTCAAGTCCTTGAATCCGCTGCCGCAGTTCGACATTGGCGGCACCGACCTGGGCATTCCGTTTCGGATGCCGAACGGTCAGATCGGATTCGTCCTCGGCGACACGTTCGCCGGGACACAACCCCAGGTGGGCGGGCCGAACTGGCGGTCCCCGATGCTGCTGCGCAGTGGCACCCATGATGTGACCACGCCGATCACCTTCGCATCGGCGGCCCGCAACGCGAAGCAGTTGTGGGACTACGTGCACGACAACCCGGAGTATTCCACGATTCTGCCCTGTGATGCGATCTCGATCGGCAACAGGATCTATTTGTGGGTGATGGTGATGACCTCGGTGAGAGCTGGACCGACACCGGCGTCAAATGGTCCACTGCGGTCTACGGCGGCAAGCGCACCATGATCACCTGGGAGAAGGGCGGTGACGGGTTCGTCTACATCATCTCCACCGGCGGTCTGACCCGGAGCAAGAACGCGATCCTGCACCGGGTCCCCGAGGGACAGATCGCCGACCCGGCCGCCTGGGTGCCGTGGGGCTGGAACGGCAGCTCCTGGGGGTGGGGTAACCCGCCGGGCGACGACCCGACCAAGGGCATCCTGCCCGACCGCACCAAGCTGGGTGAGATCTGTCTCCGACGTATCCAGGGCAACCTGGTGTTCTCCGGGTTCGATGCCGGCGCCTACAACGCGTTCGTGAAGGTCGCGGCGAAGCCGACCGACAACTGGCACACCGCCCCCACCTACCGTCCGGTGAAGGGCTCGTTCTTCGGTCCGGGGGGTCCCGACGTTGTCGATCGGCTCTACGGCTGCTACATCCACCCCGACAGCCGATTCGACCGTCCCGGCGGCTTCGCCATGATCGTCAGCCAGTGGGCGGCGGACGGAAACCCCTACCGGGCGATGCAATACCGCATCTCCGGCATCAAAGCGGTCGTGCCGGTGATCACTGCCCCCGCCGGGGAGACGACAGCGGCGCTCACGACCCTGACCGACCATCCCACCACTGGAGGGACTACTCCGATGGCCGTTCCCTTTGTGCCCGTCGCAGGTGGCAACAACATCATCTCCTCCGGTTTCCGCACCCCGGGGCGGCCCGATCACGACGGCATCGACTTCGCCGCCCCGCTCGGCGAACCGATCTACGCTGTCGAGGACGGGGTGGTGGTGCGCTCCGGTCCGGCCTCCGGTTTCGGGAACTGGATCGTCCTCGACCACCAGGCCACCCTCCATGTGGACACCGTCTACGGCCACATGCGGGCCGCGGACCTGCTCGTGTCGCAGGGCATGTTCGTCCGCGCCGGCCAGCAGATCGCCCGGGTCGGCAACGAGGGCGACTCCACCGGCCCGCACCTGCACTTCGAAGTCTG
>SEEV01000686.1 GCA_004211695.1 Rhodococcus sp. (in: high G+C Gram-positive bacteria) | reverse complement strand
TCTCTCGTTCGTGAAAATGTCGTGACTGTGGTGGGCGGGATCCGGGTGACGCGGGGTCAGCCCTGGACACCGAAGGGCAGCGTGAATCGCACGTCGCCCTCGACGATGTCGCGCATGTCGGGAATCCCGTTCCGGAACTGCAGCGTGCGCTCGAGCCCCATGCCGAACGCGAACCCGGTGTAGACGTCGGGGTCGATTCCGCAGGCGCGCAGCACATTCGGGTTGACCATGCCGCAGCCGCCCCACTCGACCCAGCCCGCGCCGCCCTTCTTGTTCGGGAACCAGACGTCCACCTCGGCAGACGGTTCCGTGAAGGGGAAGTAGTTCGGTCGCATCCGCGTGCGGGTCTCGGGACCGAACAGTGCGCGGGCGAACGCGTCGAGCGTGCCGCGCAGATGAGCCATGGTGAGGCCCTTGTCGACGGCGAGCCCCTCCACCTGGGAGAAGACCGGGGTGTGTGTGGCGTCGAGTTCGTCGGTGCGGAACGTCCGCCCGGGGCACACCACATAGATCGGCACCTCGCGCGAGAGCATCGTGCGTACCTGCACCGGCGACGTGTGTGTGCGCAGCACCTGGCGTGAGCCCTCCGGCGCGAGGTGGAACGTGTCCTGCATCGTCCGCGCGGGATGATCCGGCAGGAAGTTGAGCGCATCGAAGTTGAAGTGCTCGGTCTCCACCTCCGGGCCCTCGGCGACCTCCCAGCCCATCGCCACGAACACGTCTTCGACCTGCTCGGAGATGATGCTGATCGGGTGGCGGGCGCCGACCGGCTGACGCTGCGACGGCAGCGTCACGTCGATGGACTCGGCGACGAGGACGGCGGCGTCGCGCTCGGCGAGCAGCACGGCGCGACGCTCGTCGAATGCCGCGGAGATCCGGGTGCGGGCAAGGTTCACGCGCTTGCCCGCGTCGGCCTTCTCCTTGCCCGGCAGGGCTCCGAGTCCGCGGCGGGCGAGGGCGATCGGCGACTTGTCACCCATGTGTTCGACCTTGGCCTTCGCCAGGTCGTCGAGATCCGCTGCCGAAGCGAACGCCTTCTCGGCGCTCTCCGCTGCCGCAGTCAGAGCGTCGTCGGTGAGCGCGCTCGCATCGACCGCGTTGCCTTCGACCCCCGTGGAGGCAGCGCCCTCTTTTTTAGCCACGACCGGTGCCACTCCTTAAGTTCTTTCAGTCAACACTCACGACGAAACCGAAACAGCTCGCCGTCAAATCTTATGCGATCCGATTTTCGCCGTTTCAGCTGTCGGTTCGCCTGCGGTTCTGGATCCGCGCGCTCGAGTACAGGCAGATCGACGCCGCAGTCGCCAGGTTGAGACTCTCGGCTCGGCCGTGGATCGGAATCCGCACCCGGTGGTCCGCCCGCGCCGAGACGGCCGCGTCGAGACCGTGCGCCTCGTTGCCGAACAGCCACGCCGTGGGGCGGGCCAGCAGTTCGTCGGCGTCGTCCAGATCGACTTCGCCGTCCGCCGCCGTGGCGAGCAACTGAATTCCGGCCGCGCTGATGCTGTCGAGTACCGCGGCGGTGTCCCGCTCACGCACCACCGGAAGGTGGAAGAGGCTGCCCGCGGATGCCCGGACGCATTTGCCGTTGTGCGGATCGACACTGTCTCCCGCGAGGATCGCCGCGTCCGCGCCCACCGCGTCCGCGACCCGGATGACGGTTCCCGCGTTGCCCGGCTCCGCGACCGCGACCGGAACCGCGAGCAGACGGGTTCCGGGTCGCACCACGTCGGCCAGCGGTACGTCGAGAAGGTCACAGACCGCGACGAGTCCCGGTGGCGTCACGGTATCGCTCAGCGCCCGAACCGCCCGGTCCGTCACCAGCGCGGTCCGGACACCCGCGGTGTGCGCACGGTCGATCAACCGGGCATACCGCTGCTCCGCGTCCGCGGTGTAGAAGAGGTCGTGTACGGCCCGGGTGCCGAGTGCCTCGCCGACGGAGTTCTCGCCCTCCACCAGGAAACGTCCGACCTTGCGGCGTTCCGCCGTTCTCAGCAGCTTGACAGCAGAAACGACCCGTGGGGTGCGCTCGGTGAGCGGGTCCACGGGTCGTTTCCGAGGCTCGAAAGGCCGGGGCTCTGAAGGCCGGTCTGCTGCGAGACTCAGGCTGCTTCTCCGGCGGGAGCGTTCACGTCAGCCGGGAGCGCCGCCTTGGCCAGTGCCACGAGGCCGGCGAATGCCGCCGCGTCGGACACGGCCAGCTCGGCGAGGTTCTTGCGGTCGACCTCGATCTCGGCCAGACGCAGACCCTGGATCAGGCGGTTGTACGTGATGTCGTTCGCCCGTGCAGCAGCGTTGATACGCGTGATCCA
>SEEV01000014.1 GCA_004211695.1 Rhodococcus sp. (in: high G+C Gram-positive bacteria) | reverse complement strand
CGGACCAGTCGAGGACCTCGGAGAAGGGGGCGTGCCAGTGCAGGCGCTCGGCCTGCTTCGCCCAGAATGCGAGACGGTCTTCGTCGGCGGCAGCCTGGAGGTCGGGGCCGGCGTTCGCCTGCGCGGCGAATGCGGCCGACGGCAGATAGGAGTGAACTTCGCCGTCCTCGGTCGTGATGCTCATGGTGATGGCGTTACCTCCGGACGGGCCGAACCTCACCGGGCGCCGCACGCGGGTGCCGAGTTCGACCGAGTGAACAGGTGGGGTCGTGCGGCGGCACCGGGGGTAGTGCCGCCGCACGAGATTAAGGGAGGCCGTGTCAGACCGAGTAGCGGCAAAGGGTTTTGCCGCCGTCGATGTTGATCAGGCCACCGCGAAGGTGCTGGTCCGGCTCCTGAACCTGCAGACTTCAGCTCAGATCGGATCTCGAAGCGAGCTGATAGTCATCTGCCTCAACTTCCTCCAACCACTCTGTGGTTCCGATAGTGGTGGATGTGTGCACCAGAAAAGTGTCGGAACATGCTCCATGCCAGTGCTCTTCATCTGGCTGAGTCCAAACCATGTCGCCAGCACGAACTCGCGCGACGGTCCCGTCACGGGACACGACGAGTCCCTCGCCCGAGGTCATTGTCAAAAGCTGACCCTGTTCGTGGCGGTGCCAGAACGTTCTCGCGCCGGGCGAGAAGTAGACGGTACTCATCGAGACGGCGTCACAACTCAGTAGGTGATCACCCCACGCTGTACCGGTAAACGGACCAGACCGTTCCTCGAGCGCACTGTCCTCTGCTCGGCGACGGATAATTTTCACGCCTGACTCCTCTTGAAGTTCTGACTGATGCATGTCGGGCCTCGCTGTCCAGAGCTCTTACTGCCCGATCCCGATCTGGTGCGCCCGGCTGCTGTGTTTGATGTGAAAGTCGTTACGACTCGTTGCGTAGGAAACGGTCGATGGATTCCCAACCCCGCTGGGGGTCGTGGTGGAGATTGAGGCAATGCGCCATGCCGTCGACCTGTTCGACCGTGACGTTGGTGTTGGCCGGCCAGAAGTCCCGCTCGGTATCGGCGTAGGAGCCCGGTAGCACGGGATCGAATTCACCCAGCTGGATCAGGACCGGACAGGCGATCCGGGACAACCCCGCACGCTCAGGGTCGTTTCGAATGGCGATGCTGTCCGCCCACAGTCGTCGCGGGAGTGACGTACGGAGGACCTCGTTGTCGTACGCAACGACATTCGGGTCGACTCCCGGTGCGTGATAGAAGACTTCACGCCGAAGGTCAGGCGCCACGCTCGGGTACGGATCCAGCAGCGCATTCTCGCGGACACCGGGACCGTACGGAGAGGGCAGCAGACTCGAGCTGAATCCAACACCGGTACATACCAGTACATCTGCGATCGGCCACCGTGCCTGCATGTACACCGCAAGGATTGTGCCGAGCGAGTGGCCGACCAGCGCGATCTTGTCCACCTGACCCAGCTCATCTCGTGTGCGGGTCACAGCTTCCGATAGAGCTTTGCCCACATGATCGAACCCGACCCCGTCCCCTGTGGGTCGGCCACTGTCGCCGGTGCCTGGAAGGTCCACGGCGAGGACGTCGTAACCGCGCTCGACCATGTAGTTGACGTACGAGTAGTCCTTACCGTTCACCCTTCCGGCGTCCCAGTATCGATGATCGTAGGAGTTGCCGTGCACGAGGACTTGGAGGATGCCGGTGCGGGCATCCGTTGCTGAGAAGTGGTGGCCTACAAGATCACAATCTTTCTCGTCATCAGTAGGGAACGGGAATCGAAGGATCGTCTTCTGCACGGTGAGTGTCTTTCGGTAGATCGCGAAATAGAGGGTGACGCAGGGCTTGGCGGGCGCGGAGCCGCCCGGAGGGCGGGTCTTGATTGGGGGTGGACGGTACCCGCCGTCGCAGGGTGGCGGGCACCGAACCTGCCGCCCTCCATCTTCGGCCGGACTCGCAGCACGCGAGGTCTGATTACAGGAGGACCGGGCAACTGATCAATCCAGATTTCCGGTGTTTTCCTTCAGGGACAGCGTGCACGCTACTGCGACACAGCACAGTACGGCCAGGACCACGCCGAACACCGGAGCGCCGGCAGAACTGATGACAAGGGGGGCGACCAGTGGTGCCACGCCACCGCCAAGGACGCCACCGATGTTGTACGAGACACCGGCAGCGGTGTACCGGTATCGCGTCGGGAACTGCTCCGGAAGATACGCACCGACTGCCCCGTACGTGGCCCCGGCCAAGGCAAAAGTGACCGACAGGCCGATGTAGAACGCCGCGACAGATCCGGTTCCAATGATGGGGAACAAGGCGAGTGCCCATAGTGCCGCGAGGACCTGCGCACCGACGATAGTCCGCTTGCGGCCGATACGGTCCGACAAGAGAGCACTGAACACGGTGAACACCGCGTACATGACACCTGCGATCGAGATCGCGGCAAGGACGTTTGCCTGCTCAATGCCCAGTTGCTTGACGCCGTAGCCGGCAAGGAACGAATTTCCCACGTAGATGAACATGATTGCCACCAACGGGACACCTGCTCCCCGCAGGATGGCGGACGGCTTGTCTTGGAAGGCATCGAACAGCGGAACCTTGACAGTCCCGCCACGCTCCTTCTCGTCTACGAAAACTGGCGTCTCCTCGACCCCGGCTCTGATGATCAGGCCGGCCACGAGAAGCAGAGCGCTCGCGAGGAACGGGATACGCCAGCCCCAGTTGATGAAGTCCTCCTGGCCGATGGAGACGCTCACGATCAGCAGGCTGGCAGCGGAGAGCCCGACGGGCAAAGAATGGCCGATCTGCGGAAACATCGAGTAGAGGCCTCGACGATCGGCGGGAGCGTGCTCGGTCGCGAACAGGACCGATCCGGCCCACTCGCCACCAACGGCGAGACCCTGAACGAAACGCAGAAGGACAAGCAAGATTGGTGCCGCGATACCGATCGACTCGGCTGACGGCAGCAGTCCCATCAGGGTGGTGCCCAGTCCCATCGTGAGCACCGTCGCGACGAGCATGCGCTTGCGGCCCAGACGGTCGCCGAAGTGCCCGAACAGGAGAGCACCGATCGGCCGCGCCACAAACGCCACACCAAGGGTCGCCAGCGATGCAATCGTCCCGGCGGCGCTTCCCAGTGCCGGGAAGAACACCTGAGGAAACACCAGGGCCGCCGCTACGCCATAGAGCACGAAGTCGTACCCCTCAATGAGGGTGCCGATCAGAGTCGCAGCCGCTACACGCTTGAAGCTGCGCCCACCGCTTTGGTGCTGCTCATCGCCTGGTGCCACGGCGGCGGACTCAGTTGCGTCCCCTCGTCCCTCTGACAATTGCTCGGATCGCATGACATCCAAACCTCTCGAGACTGGTGCGGGGTCCGGCCGAATGACGATTCACGTCGTACGGACTTAACCCTTGGATTTATCACGATAAATTGTCATACCCCTCTGTTGTCAAGGTCACAGCCCATATTCACTTCAACTACCCCTCACCTGCGAGTCAAGACTCTCGCGCTTGGTCCAGGTAGAACCCCTATGGCGGGGACGACATCCAGGGACTCGGCTCGCCGCTTCTGGGTTCAGGGAGATCCGGGTGACACAGCTCCTGCCCAATGCCTCACGCCGAGTGAAAATGAGTACCCTACGATGAGGCCACTGGGCCCCGTCGGCAGCCACGCGCAGTTCGCCTGGCTCCAATTCCTGAAATATGCAATCCCCACCCACCGGCATTCGGTGTTAGACCGAAGCATTCTGGCTGACCACAGCCGAGTTGCCCGCCACTACCTGGAATTCCCCAATCAGGGGGGCACGGTGACCGGTTCCGCCCAACAATCCTAGATCACTACAAGGAGAGAACCAATGCCTGAAGCTGTCATCGTGTCCACCGCTCGGTCTCCAATCGGCCGCGCCGGAAAGGGCTCACTGAAGGAGATGCGGCCCGACGACCTGGTGGCGCAGATGGTGCGGGCTGCGTTGGACAAGGCCCCGAACCTGGACCCGACCGATATCACCGACCTGCTTCTCGGCTGCGGACTCCCCGGCGGCGAGCAGGGATGGAACATGGGCCGCAATGTCGCCGTCCTGCTCGGCTACGACCATCTGCCTGGCACCACCGTCACCCGCTACTGCTCCTCCTCACTGCAAACCACACGGATGGCTTTCCACGCCATCAAGGCCGGCGAGGGCGATGCCTACATCTCAGCCGGCGTCGAAACAGTCAGCCGATTCTTCAAAGGCACTTCCGATAACATCCCAGGCCAGGACCTGCTCAACCCAAAATTCACCGACGCGGTGCTGCGTACCGAAAGCCGAGGCAAGGGCGGCGCCGAGACCTGGCACGACCCGCGCCAGGATGGACAGCTCCCTGACGCCTACATCGCCATGGGGCACACCGCGGAGAACGTGCAGCAGATTCTCGGGATGAGCCGTCAGGAACAGGACGAGTTTGCCGTGCGTAGCCAGAACCTGACCGAGCAGCAGATCGCAAGCGGCTTCTGGGCCAAGGACATCACACCGATCACCTTGGAAGACGGCACCGTTGTCACGAGCGACGACAGCCCCCGACCCGGCGTGACCATAGAGAAGGCAAGCCAGTTGAAGCCGGTCTTCCGGCCCGACGGCACCGTCACCGCAGGCAACGCGTGCCCCCTCAACGACGGCGCTGCGGCGGTGCTGGTCATGAGCGACGTCAAAGCGAGGACGCTCGGCCTGACCCCACTGGCCAGAATCGTCTCCACCGCGGTGACCGGTCTGTCGCCAGAAATCATGGGCCTCGGCCCCGTCGGCGCGATTCCCGCGGCGCTCGAGAGCGCCGGTATGACGCTAGAGGACATCGACCTGTTCGAGATCAACGAGGCATTTGCGGTACAGGCTTGGGGCTCTGCACAAAAGCTGGGTATCCCCATCGAGAAACTTAACGTCAACGGCGGCGCGATCGCGGTGGGTCACCCGTTCGGCATGACCGGGGCTCGCCTCACCTCAACCCTCATCAATTCCTTGCAGTGGCATGACAAGCAGTACGGCGTCGAATCCATGTGCGTCGGCGGCGGCATGGGAATGGCCATGGTCCTCGAACGGCTCAACTGACAACCGCGGACATCCCGGCGTGGTTCGTCGAGCAACCCCCGCTGCATCGGTTCTCGACGAACCTGTCATGCCACCACCGCACCGTGCGCCTCATATCCCGGTCCGTGATGTCGGTATTCGCTCCACCATCGAGCGCAGCGCGAATGATTCGTGACCGAACCGCCACGCCAGCAGAGGTCTGCGACGCCGCGACCACCCCGCGATTTGTGCGCGTTCGGTCTCGGTCAGACAACGTCCGCCGGTCACGGACCACGAGTTGCAATGACCGCTACTGGCATCCGATGGTCGTATCTACGACTCAGGACACTAGCGGTCGTCCGGTCCGGCTTCATCCATGCGAGCCGTCCCGAAGCCCAAGGGCTGAGAAATCAAGATCTGCAACGGCACTCGAGATTCCGGTAGGTCCCGCACAGACTCCTGGCGCACACCGCTCGTCGACGACGCCGGTCCGGGATCACTGCGAGGTTCGTGTTCTCGGAACCCGAGGTCCCGGTATTCGAAGGTGCGTCAACCGTCCGAGTCGTACGCCAAACTATGTATGAATGATATACAATGAGGCGATGCCCCAAGTTCGGCCCAGCAGGACGTCGACCCAGCTGATACTCGATCGCGACTTCGGAACGTTGTTCTGGGGGAAGATCGGATCGCTCATCGCCACATGGGCGTTCACCATCATCCTCGTCACAGTCACATACGACGCCACCGGTTCGGCGAAATGGTCCGGCGTCGTAAGTGCGGCGCTGATGGCACCTCAGCTCGTCGTGACACTAGGTAGCGGCAGCCTGTCCGACTCAAGAGGTGAGCGGCTTCCCATCATACTGGGCGGAATACTGTGCAGTATAGGGGCTTTGACCCTGTCTTTCTGGTTGTTCCTCGCCGATGTCGAGGGCGAAGAGGCTGTCGTGCCGCTGTTGGTGTGTGCAGTTGTCTCGGGCTGTGGAGTAGCACTGTTCTCACCGGCTTTGCAGTCAGTCGTCACGCGGCTCGTCCGGCCGGACGAACTGTCGACAGCCGTATCCCTAAACTTTTTCCCCACAGCCTTGGCTCGAACAGTTGGACCCGCTGGTGGGGCGTTGGTGCTGGCATGGTTCGGCGCAATCCCGAGCGTTCTGGTCGTGGGCATCATTTACGTGCTGTCGACCGCCGCGTTCATCATGGTCCGGGTGCCTCCGTCGGATCGCAAAGACGGTGATGACGTGAGGGTGTGGAGCGCGATCCGCTATGTCGTGCGAGACCGAGTCATTCTCTACTATCTTGTGGGGGTGGCGGCGATCGGTGCCGGTGCAGAGCCAGCCATCACACTCGCGCCCGCGATCGCGTCGTCGGTCGATCACCACGGTTCGGCGGGCTGGGTCGTGGCGGCTTTTGGTGCGGGCGGCTTGCTCGGCGTACTCGTCCATCGCACTGTCCAGAACCGAGTGGCACCAAACGTAGAGGGCTACGCCGCGATGACGATTCTCGCGGTAATGATGGCATTGGCGAGCTTTAGTGAGCGCCTGGATGCGCTGCTGGTACTTATGGTTGTGGCCGGATGCAGCATGGTGGTCGGCATCACCGCCTTCAGTGTCGCTGTACAGCAGCGCTGTTCGTCGGCGATGCTGGGGCGTGTGATGGCGATGTGGGTCCTTGCCTTTGCGGGTGTGCGGCCGCTTGCGGCGTTGACGATCGGCTTCGTTACGGAGCAGCTGTCCTTGATGGCCGCCCTCCTCGGAACCGGAGCGATGCTTGTCCTCACAGCTCTCGCACTGGCCGCCGCCGTCGCTCGTGCACGCAAGCGACGGGTCGCAGTTTCCGTAGCAGCGTGAGCAGCGGCACGTCTCTCGGACCCGCTCTCGGTGCGGTTTCTGCCGTATGCCACCTTCGGAGAAGCAACGGAGACGGAGGGCAGGCATGATGCAACGCTCGGAAGGGTTCGCTCGCGCGGACGAGGCGCTCACTGAGATCGTGACAATCCGTCGTCTCGCGAGCCACCGCGCGCTTCTGACCCGCGGCACCGGCCTCGAAGGTCGTACCACGATCATGCGCATTCTGCGCGCGGTCGACGACCTCTCGCGCGAGGGGACCCCATCGATCCGTGAGGTCGCTGAGCGTCTCGGAATGGAGCACTCGAATACCAGTCGCGCGGTGGACCAAGCGATGGAGGCGGATCTGCTTGCGAAGCATCCTTCGAAGACCGACGGGCGCCGTCTCGAGCTCAGCCTGACCGACCGGGGACACCACACCATCCACGACCTCAACGACCGTCGCGACGAAGTGCAGGGCGAGCTCATGATCGGCTGGGACGAGCACGAGGCCGCGACGCTCGCCGTGCTGTTGGAGAAGCTAGTCGACTCTTACCTGCGACTCTTGGGCAGATCGTCGTAGTCGCTCGACCGTCCTGCGGCGATCAGAACGGTCGAGCGATACAGGTAGTGGGTCCGGCGAAAATCAGGCCGTACCGAGCGCGGCACGTAGTTCGTCCCGGTGGTCCGGGTGTGCCACTGCGAGTAGCGCTTGCGCCCGCTCACCGACGGTGAGTCCTCGGAGATCCGCGACCCCCTGCTCGGTCACGACGACCTGCGTCAGCGTCCGCGGCGCGGTAACCAGCCCGCGATCGACCACAGGGATGATCCGCGAGCGTCCGCGCGCTGTCGTCGACGGTAGGGTGATGATGCTCAGCGCGTCGTCGAGTTGCCCCGCCATCATGAAGTCGACGCTGCCGCCGATGCCACCGGCCTGGCCCTGGGAAACGACCTCGGAGTTGAGTTGACCGAACAGGTCCACCTCGAGTGTCGAGTTCACCGACACGAATCGCCGCCGCGCAGACAGTGCCTTCAGGCCGTGGGTCTCCGGTGCCGGCTGGAGGTTGACCCGGGACTCGTGGTCTACCCATCGGTAAAGCTCGGCGCTACCTGCGATCTCACCGACAATGGCAGCCGGACCATCGCTGCGGCACACGCCGGCCTCGATGAGTTCGCGCCCGGCGTCGGTCAACATGGACGTGAGGAGCAGATCCGAGTGGCCGGACGTCGCCAGACGTTTGAGTACGGCCTCGGGGACCTTGCCGATTCCCCCCTGGATCGTTGCGCCGTCCGGGATCAGTCCCACGATGTGCCCGGCGATGACGTCATCGATGTCATCTGGACGTCGGTGGGGAAACGGGGCCAGGGGGGCGTTGTGCTCGACGATGTAGTCGAACTCGGATTCGTGGAGCAGGGTGTCCCCGCAGGTGTAGGGCATCTGGGGATTCACCTGGGCGATCACCGTGTGGGCACGCTGCGCAAGTACCTTGTTCACGCTGGCACTGATACCCACGCTGTGGAAGCCGTGGTCGTCGGCTGGTGAGACCTGGATGAGGCACACGTCGGGGCTGGACGCCTGCACGTAGCGGTAGGTCTGCACCCAGGACAGCGGCAGGAAGTCGACGTGCGGGCCCAGTCCGACGTCCCCGAGCAACGTCTGGGGCATGAACCAGGTGCGGAGGTGGATGTCGTGGCCCAGGTGCGGGGACAGTGCGCCGTATCCCTCGAGGAACATGCCGCTGACGAGGGTGATCGGGCCAGTGAGGTCCTTGGTACGTGCGGCCAGTGCGTGCAACAGTGCCGTGGGTTCGGCACTCAGGCTGGTGCTGGCCACGGTCATGCCGGGTTCGACGACGGACAGGGCTTCGGTCGCGGTCACCGACCGCGGGTGCGTCGTGGTCGCCATCAGTAGCTCTTCGGCAGGCCGAGCACCCGCTCGGCGATGTAGTTGAGCACCATCTGGTTGTTCACCGGCGCGATGCGCTGCAGACGCACCTCGGTCCAGTGCCGTCCGATGTGGTACTCCCGGGCGAAGGAATAGCCACCGAAGGTCTGCATGGCATCGTCGGCGGTCTTCCAGGCGGCCTCGGTGGTCAGGTACTTCGCCGAGTTCGCCAGCGTGCCGATGCTCCCGGCGCCCTGGGTTTCGCACGCCTCGATCGCGCACTGGAGCACCTGGCTTGCCGCCAGGAGCTGGAGGTAGTCCGCCGCGAGGGGATGCTGCACCGCCTGGTTCTTGCCGATCGGGCGGTCGAACACCACCCGTTCGGAGGCGTAACGGGTTGCCGCATCGAGGCACCAGCGGCCGATGCCCATCGCGACCGACGACAGGTACAGGCGCTCGGAGTTGAGACTGTGCAGTAGGTGGTAGAAGCCCTGTCCCACCTCGCCGACGACGTCCTCGGGGCGTACGACGTGGTCGCGGAAGAACAGCTCCGCGGAGGCGAAGGCGTTGCGGCCGATCTTCGGGATCTTCTGGATGTCGATCGTGGGTACCTGCAGGTCGGTGAGGAACAGCGTCAGGCCGTCGCCGCGGCGCTTGCCCGCCCCGGCCGGCGAGGTGCGTGCCAGTACGAGGACCTTCTGCGCGTACGGGGCACCGGAGTTCCACACCTTCTGGCCGTTGAGCACCCAGCCGCCGTCGCGCTCGGTGGCGGCAAGGTCGATCTGGGTCGTGTCGGTGCCGGCGTCGGGCTCGGTGACACCGAAGGTGATCAGCAGCTCACCGGATGCGACCTTCGGTAGCAACGACTTTCGCTGGTCGTCCGTGCCGAACGCGAGGATCGACGGGACCGCCAGAAGCGGGGTGTGCACGCTCGAGCACGCGTTGAGCGCACCTCCGCTGGCCGCGACCTCCTCGAGTGCGGCGCAGAAGTCGGAGATCGTTCCGCCACCGCCTCCATATTCCTCGGGGATCAGGATTCCCAGAAACCCGTTGTCCGCGAAGGCCTTGACGAAGTCGGCCGCGTACTCGTGCTCGCGGTCGTGCTTCTCCCAGTACTCGGCCGGGAACTTCGAGCACAGAGCCCGGACGGCGTCGCGGATGTCTTTACGTGATTCAAGGTGGGGAAAGGTGCCGACAGGCATGGACAACACTCCTTCGTGAGGTGATCGTCCGGGGAACGATTGACGGGTCGGTTGGATGACTATTGGCCTCAGCCGGTGATTGCCGACTGCTGTTCGGTGCCGAGCGAGGCGGCCGCCGCGGCGATTTCGCCCGCTTGGGCATCGGCGGAGTTCGGCAGAAGTGAGGTCGGGACCTGGATGCGGCGTGAGGCGACGTACTCGCCCAGCCCCTTGGCTTGGGAGTCGACGAGAGTGCTGGACGCGGTTCCTTGCTCGAGGAATTCGTGGATGACGAAGTTGATACCCCGCACACCCGGGATCTCGTGGCGGTCGATGCGTAGCCCGACCGTATCAGGGACGAGCTCGTAGAACCGCTCGAGAGTCAGGTATCCGAGCAACCACGCATACGACCGGTCGTCTCGCGCCCACACTCCGACGTTCGCGAGCCCGGCCTTGTCGCCGGACCGGGTCCCGAACAGGTCGCCGAGAGAAACATCGACAGTGGCGGCCGTCTCGTGGATGCGCGGTGATTCGGGGATGTCGATCGGTATGACGGGCTGTGCGATCGAGACCTCCGGCCACTCGACGACGTCGTCCTGTCCGGGCATATGGACGACGGCGGTGATGCGCGCCTTGTCGACGAGTGCCGGCCACTGGACGGCCGCCGATCGCTCGGCCTGAGGAGGCCCGACGAAGTAGCAGCCCGGGATGCTGGAGACGCCGAGCTGGGTGATGGCCCCGGTGAAGGCGCGGCGGCCGACCGCCTCCGCCTTGCTCGATCGCGCTGTGATGATCGCCAGTGCGGTGGCGTCGTCGATGCTGCCGCTGGTGGGGTCCCGGGGGCCCACGACCGTCCAGCGATAGCCGTCGAACTCGTCAGCGTGCGTGAGTACCTGGTCGACCTGGGCGCGCAGCCACTCGAGCTTCCACTCCAGATGGCCACCGGTGAGCCCGACCGTGATCGAGTTCCGGTAGCCGCCTTCGAAACACACGGACAGCTTTGCCGTCGGCGTCGGTGCGTATCCGACGGCGCCCGACAGTCGGACGGCGTCGTCGCCGACCTGTGTCACACGCACCGTCCGAAGGTCGCCGATGACGTCGGGGTTGTAGTAGAGCGGTCCGGACACCTCGTAGAGCAGTTGTGCGGTGAGAGTGTCGGTCGAGACCCGTCCGGTCTCTGGGACAGACTTGGTGATGACGGAGGTGCCGTCGTCGAAGATCTCGGCCACGGGCATGGGGGGTATTCCGAGGGGACCCTCCTCGTGAAAGAACGAGTAGTTGCCGCCGGTGACCTGGCCGCCGCACTCGATGGCATGGCCGGCCCAGAGGGCTCCTGCGAGACGGTTGTAGTGGTCGTGGGACCAGCCGAAGTGGTGTGCTGCGGGTCCGATCACGAGGGAGGCATCGGTGACGCGCGGGCAGATGACGATGTCGGCGCCGCGTTCGAGCGCACGCACGATGGGCCATGCCCCGAGATAGGCGTTGGCGGCGAGGACGTCCTCGGCGGGGACCTCGAATGGCGCTGCGGTGTCGAGGTTGGTCAGGAGGTCGCCGGATTCCGCGATGAGGTGAGGCAACCGCTCCAGCACGTCGTCGCCGGTGATGGCGGCGACGGTCAGGGAGACCCCGAGGTCGGCACACAGCTCGCGGATCGCTTGAGCACAGCCGAGAGGATCGAGCCCTCCGGCGTTGCACACCACTTTGACGCCCTGATCGGCGATTCGGCCGAGTACAGGCCGGAGCTGGCTGACGAAGCCCGCGGCGTAGGCGGGGCGGCCAGCCAGCTGGTTTTTCCGCAGGATGAGCATCGTCAGCTCGGCGAGGTAGTCACCTGTCAGGTAGTCGACGCCGGCGTCGAGGAGCTCGGCGATGCTGTCGTTCCTGTCCCCGTAGAAGCCGGAGAAGTTGCCGATGCGCACTCCGCGCCTTGAATTGTTCTGGTGGTGCACGTTCGCCTCGCTGATCGTTCGGAAACGGCTGGACTGGTCCGTCTGCGTCACGGACGCAACCAGGACTATTTATAGCAATAAATAGGAATGTAAACGGTCCGGAAGACAAGGTCAATCCCCCGTCGGAGGCCCCCGCTACCCCAACACTCCCCGGGGGCGGAGATCCTGCGCCGCGAGAGGGACTCAAGTCGCGCCCCGAAAAGAGATAAGCCTCGCCGCTAAGTAGGAAGTTCGAGCTTTCGCAGCTCCGACCGTCTGGCGCGCACTAGCCCAAGTACCAATCCGGCTTACCCCGCCCTGTCACACGAGTTGACCAAAGACGACCATAAAGCGCCAAGAGGCGAACTCTTGACTTCCAGATCTATTACAATAAATACTCAGACCTGGCTCGTCGCAAGAGTGACGGCCAGCACAAGCCGGGGCGAGATGCGTCGGCGGACGCAGGCGAGAGGCGAAATCACATGGGTAGCGTCGACTTCGAAGTGAGCAACTTCGTCGGGCACATCACTATCAACCATCCAGAGAAGCGCAACGCGGTCAGCTCCGAGATGGCAGCACAACTGCACGAGATCTACTCCGAGGTGGAGAAGCGCCCGGATGTCCGCGTGGCCATCATCAGCGGGGCGGGCGACGAGGCGTTCTGCGTGGGCGGATACATCCCGGAGTACGTCGGAAAAGTGGTCGGCACGGACGGCAGCGGTCAGCGCACGGTGCTGCCCAAGCCGTGGCGGATCGCCAAGCCGTTCATCGCGGCGATCGAGGGGTACTGTGTCGGCGGTGGTATCGGTTTGGCGTTGAGCTGCGACCTCCGCGTCGCCGGTGACTCGGCGGTCATCGGCGCCTCCGGCCTCAAGCGCGGATTGGTGAACGGGGCGACCGTCACGAGTCGACTCGTCCGTGTCGTCGGTCTCGGCAACGCCCTCGAGGCGCTGTTGACATCGGAGTACATGCCGGCCGAGAAGGCCGAGCGTATTGGCTTGGTGCAGCGGGTCGTGCCCCGCGGCGGGGCCCGCGCCGCCGCGCTCGAGTGGGCTGATGCTATCGCCCAGTTCAGTCCGGAGGCCGTCGCCGGCACGAAGCGTCTGGCCTACGACAACCTCGACCTGACCTGGGACGAGGCGCTCACGTGGGAGGAGGCCGTCACGGCCGCCAACTACCGCACACCGGATGCGGAGGAGGGTTATACCTCCTTCCTCGAGCGCCGTGAGCCGGTGTTCGGGCGCAACGCGGGCGGTATCGACGCGCTCGGGCTCGACGCGAACTGGCCGCGTCAGGACGTTCCGGAGTGGCGCTCATGAGCGGGCCGCTCGCGGGTATCCGCGTCCTGACGCTGGAGAACTTCATCTCCGCACCGTTGGCGACGATGTGGCTCGCCGACGCAGGTGCCGATGTCGTCAAGGTCGAGATCCCCGGTGTCGGCGACACTTCGCGCGGAGTGCAACCGGTCAACGAGGTGGAGGGCCAGCGACGGAGCCTGTCGTTCATCCGGGCGAATCGCAACAAGCGCAGCATCGAACTCGACCTCAAGGACCCCACCGACCGAGTAACATTCGACGACCTGCTGCGCACTGCCGACATCTTCGTCGAGAACCTGCGGCCCTCGGCAATCTCCGCGATGGGACTGACCTACCAGGACGTTCGCGCGGTCAATCCCCGCATCATCTACGGAGCCATCTCGGGCTTCGGTCTGCCGGAGTTCAACGGCGGTGACCTGCCGTACCTTCCGGCGTTGGACGTAGTCGCCCAGGCAATGGGTGGCCTGATGTTCCGCCCCGAAGGCGCTGACGTGGCTCCGGTGTACGCCGGTTTCCCATTGGCCGACATCTTCGCTTCGGCCAACATGCAGACCGCCATCTACCAGGCTCTGTTCAATCGCGAGCGCACCGGAGAGGGGGCCTGCCTGGATATTTCGATGCTCGACGGCGTGGTGGCCTTCAACGAACTGGCCCTCATCATGAAGAGCACACTGGACGTCGACGCTTCTGCGGGCATGCATGGCCTCTCTCATCCGTTCGGCTCCTATCCCACCGCCGATGGACACATTGTGATCGGGGTGCTGGGCGAGCCCGTGTGGCGGCGATTCACGAACGTCATGGGTCGACAAGACCTCGTCGACCTGCCGGAGTACGGCAGCGGCATCTTGCGTCACCAAAACCGCGAGACGCTCGACCGGCACATCGTCGCCTGGCTCGGCGAAATGACGACGTCCGAGGCGTTGGACGAGTTGCGTGTCCACGACGTTCCGGCCGCGCCGGTGCTACGCATGGCCGAGGTGCTCGAACTGGACAACCTGCATGAGCGAGGAATGGTGGTCACCGTCGACGACCCCGTCTGGGGGCCAGTTCCGATGGCTGGCAACCCATTGCATTCCTCGCTGATGAAGAACATGACAGTAGCTCCGGCACCCGGCCTCGGGGAGCACACTGAAGCGGTGTTGCGCGAGTGGCTCGGAGCCTCAAGTCACCCCGCCGACGCCATGACCGCCCGCTCGACGGGGGCCTGAATTGCACAAGCTCATCCGTGAGGTACGGCGATCGGGCGTTGTCGAGCTCGTCCTCGACAGCCCGCACAACCGCAACGCGTTGTCACGGCAGCTCGTCTCGGAACTGTTCGACGGTCTCGAGAGAGCTGAAAGCGACCCAGACGTGGCGGTCGTCCTGATCCGCCAGGAAGGATCCGTCTTCTGCGCTGGCGCCGATCTCTCCGAAATGACCGGCGAGAATGTACGCGAGGCTCCGAAGGCGATGGTGCGCCTACAGCGCCGGATCGCGACACTTTCGAAACCGGTGGTTGTCCGGGTCTCGGGCGCGGTTCGCGCCGGTGGCAGCGGCATTGTCGCCGTCTCCGACGTGGCCGTCGTCGCAACGGATGCGACGTTCGCCCTCACCGAGGTGAGACTGGGTCTGACACCGGCGGTCGTGAGCATACCGCTGCTGGCGCGGATGCACCCCCGCGCGGTGTCGCGAACCTTCCTGACGGCACAGACATTCGACGGTGCAACCGCCGAGGACATCGGACTCGCCACCCTCGCCGTGCCCCCCGACGACCTCGACACTGCCGTCGACGACGTGTGTGCTGCCCTGCTAAAAGCCGAGCCTCAAGGTCTCCGCGAAACGAAAGGGCTGATCAACCGCGCTCTGGTCGCCGCGCTCGACGAACGCGGAGGCGAACTGGCTGAACTCAGTGCGTCGCTCTTCGCCAGTGACGTCGCTCAACAGGCTATGTCTCGCTTTCTATCGAGGGCGAAATGACGAAATAGCGCTAGGACAACTCGTGTCCCGGCGCGACAAACAGGTGCTGACCCTCAGCCTGTGGCACTCCGATCGCCGCGACCTACCCCAGGCGTGCCGGAAGTCACGAGGCTCGGGCGAGAGTCGATTGAATAACAGAAGGAATGCAGATGACCTTGGCTTTGGCCCGCACACGCGACCAGATCTTTATTGACGGTGATTGGGTCGACCCGGGCGGATCGAACCGAATCGAGGTAACGTCGCCGACCACCGAAGAGATCATCGGCAGCGTGCCCTCGGCGACCGTGCCCGATATCGACCGAGCCGTGGCTGCCGCTCGAAGAGCGTTCGACCTGGGTCCCTGGCCTCGTGCAGTGCCAGCCGAACGGGCTGCCGTCCTCCGTCGCGTACGCGATGAGCTCCAGGCACGCCGTCAGGATTTCGCCCAGCTCGTCACCGACGAGATGGGCTGCCCGATCACCCAGTCTTTGGCGATCCAGGTAGGCGCCCCGCTTGCACTGCTCGACTCGTACCTCGATCTGGTGGGCACCTTCCCATTTCGTGACGTCCGATCCGCCCCGAGCGGCAATGCCCTCGTCACCCGGGAGCCGATCGGCGTCGTCGCTGCGGTCGTGCCCTGGAATGTTCCATTGACGGTGGCCATCCAGAAGGTCGCACCCGCTTTGCTGATGGGCTGCACCGTTATTCTGAAGCCGGCGCCCGAAACCTCGCTGACCACACTGGCCCTCGTCCAGCTCTTCCAGGACGCCGGGTTGCCTGCAGGCGTGCTCAACGTTGTACCGGCCGAACGAGAAGCCAGCGAGTACCTCGTCAGTCATCCGGGTGTCGACAAGGTCACTTTCACCGGCTCGACAGCAGCCGGACGACGGATCGGTGCCCTCTGCGGCCAGAATCTCAAGCGCGTGACACTTGAGCTCGGCGGGAAGTCGGCCGCCGTGATCCTGGACGATGCCGACCTCGATACCACTGTGGAGTCGCTCCGGCTGGGCTCCCTGCGCAACAGCGGTCAAATCTGCACGTTGAAGACCCGCATCCTGGTATCGGACCGCCGGCACGACGACGTTGTCGATCGCCTTCACGCCCTCCTCGAGTCGATGCCGGTCGGAGATCCCCGCGATCCCGTCACCCAGATCGGGCCGATGGTCACCCGCCGCCAGCGCGACGTCGTCACGAATTACATCCGAAGTGGTATCGAGCAGGGCGCACGGCCTGTCATCGGCGCCGGTGTTGCGCCGCAGGATCGTGGTTGGTTCGTCGACCCGACAATCTTCACGGACGTCGACCCGGACATGCGCATCGCCCGCGAGGAGATCTTCGGTCCGGTGCTGGCCGTCATTCGCTACAGCGACGAGGACATGGCAATCGATATCGCCAACCACTCGGACTATGGACTCAGTGGCGGCGTGTTCACCAGCGACCTCGACCATGGCATCGCCGTGGCGTCCCGAATCCGCACGGGATCGGTGGAGATCAACGGCAATCCCGTCGGATTCAAGGCGCCGGTCGGAGGATTCAAGTCCAGCGGCATCGGCCGCGAAGCTGGCCATGAGGGTATGGACGAATATGTCGAGACCAAGTCGTACGGTCTTCCCGCTGAGAAGGTGGCACAGCTGACGAACGACCTGGCGGCGTGGGAGTCGGTCACGTACTCCTGATGCGCACCGGGCCCGGTCGAATCGCACTCACCGCGAGACCGTATGAACGGTTCGACGAAACCTAGTCCGGCGACTCCTTGAGGATCGCCGGTTCTCTGGAAACCCATAAAGTCCGAGCCACCGCTAGGAGCGGCCTGAGGCCGGCTCGACCGACGCACCGCGGGACCCTAGCGCTAGACTAGGGCTTCTTAGTGTAATAATTAGGTTGATATTAGTGATGTTGCCGAAGCATGGTCGGGAGGGTGCGAGATGAGCGTGACACCCCCGCCTCGGGGTCGCCGTGGCGCGAAGCTGGCCGAGCGCCTCGCCCAAGACATCGTGCAGCACATCTCGTCCCTGGGCCTAGTCCCCGGCGACCGCCTGCCTTCCGAGGTCGTCATGGCGCAGGAGTGGGGTGTCAGCCGCGCATCCCTGCGCGAGGCGTTACGCATCCTCGAGGTTCACGGGATGATTTCGATCCGTACCGGACCCGGCGGCGGCCCGGTGCTGTCTCGTCTAACATCTCAGGACTTCGCCCGAATGGCGACGTTGCACTTCCACGCCGCCGGGGTCACGTTTCGGCAGCTCCTGAAAGCTCGCCTCACCCTAGAGCCACGCATGGCCGAGCTCGCCGCGGCCAACCGCACACCGGAGCAGGTGATCGCGCTTCGTGCCAACGTGCGCGAACACCGGAAGGCCGCCGACATCCATGAGTTGGTCCGGTACGCGCACGACTTCCACGCCCTCGTCAGCGATTGCGCCGGAGACGAAAACCGGGCGCTCTCGCTGATGACGCTGTCGTTACACGGCATCTTCGACCCCTATCAGAGGCAGGGCGGCAGCGGCGACGTCATGCGGCACACCATTGACGTTCACAGCGGCATCTCGGACGCGATCGAGGAAGGTGACCCACGCCGGGCCGCCGAGCTGATGGAAAAGCATATGCAGGAAAGTGCTGAGACCTTCGGTCAGCAACACCCGACGATGATTGACAGCCCGGTCTCCTGGCTCTCTTCCTAATTGAATGGCCCCAGAACGGATTCGGGCCGAGAGCCCTTCCGCCCAACCTGCCACCCGAATCAAGGCCGTGACGTGTGGAGGGTCAGGACCCGTTTCGTTGGCCGATGGTGGGGTACGCGCTCGCTAAACTGCGTATCTCTTCTTGGTCGCAATTCGATTCGGAAACGAGCTGCCACAAGCGGTCGATGAACCGGCGCGTTGTCATTCCAAAGTGCGCAAGGATTTCCTCCTCCGCGGCACCCCCATACGGCGCCCACATTGCAGCGAAGTTGATGAGGAACTCCGAGTCCTTGTCAGGATGTTTGCGCTTACGATGGACTTCGGTCCAATCGGCGTGACGCCTCTGGCGCCATCGACGATACTCTTGAGGGTTCATAATTTTTGGGGTCTCCGCAGGCCGCAGGTGCCGTTGGAGTTGCGATTGTCCTCTTTGCAGAGAGATAAATGCCGCAGTGCCGGTTCTGAGTTGACCTTCAATTGCTTATCCTAGGACGTACCAGATTTCACACCGTATGCGGGAAATCCCACATAGCGGTCGCAATCCGAGCTGCCGACCGGAAGCCACGGACGATCGAATCGCTGCCGTAGATCCGATGACTGGCGCTATCCATCGCGCTCGAAGGACGGAGGGTGGTTTGGGGCGTCTCAACATTCTCATCCACCTGGGTCCGCTCGCAGTGAGTCGACACGCCCACAACCGCCGTCCAGTCCTGTAGGTCTGTGCCTGCTCTTGACGCTACCTCAACGGTGTTCCTGACCGACAAACCCGAACTGAGCGCTCTACCGAACACAATGCCCACCAGCCCCGGTTGACCGGGCCGGGATTGCCGACGCTTAGTCCTCCGGTTGGGGAGCTCTGTGCGCTCCCCAACGTCGCCAGATAGGACCTGCGCCCCAGCTTGGACAGTTTCGGCACTACCGAGTGCCACTCGCGCGTCGCCATTCGTCACGTCATACTCATGTTCGATCTAGTTGCGTTGCATCGGATCTTTGGGTCGACCGGTCACGTGATGCGTTGTTCCTTCGCGCGTGCTACGGCCGCGTCGACGAGCTCTTGATCGACAGCGATCTCCACGCCGGCGCGCTCGAGCTGGAGTTTCAGGTATGCGCGTGAGTCTTGATCACCGAAGCCACGAGTCAACGCCTCGGTCATTTCGGCGAGCGTAAGGTTCGCGACCCGCATGGGCACTCCCAGCTCGCGAGCGAGGGACGTCGCGAGCATCACGTCTTTGTGTGCTAGCTGCAGTGCGAAGGCCGGCGGTTCGTACTTGCCCGGGAGGAACTGCTGGACGAGCATGTCCAAGGAGGACTGCTTGCCGATGACACCCAGCTTGAGTGCCTCCCAGAGTGCCAGCGGCTCGATTCCCGCTCGCGCAGCAAGGGAGAACGACTCGGCCAACGACATCAGGATCATGTAGCCGGTCACATTGTGGGCCAGTTTAGTGACAGTCCCGGCACCGACATCGCCGACCCTCTGCGGCACAGCCGAGAATGTCTCAAGCACCGCACGATACCGGTCGAATACATCTTGAGGTCCGCCGACCCACACGACGAGCTGACCGGACTCCGCGCCAGCAGGTCCCCCGCTCACCGGGGCGTCGAGCAGGTGCGCGTCGGCGGCGGCAAACTCGGCGGCGAGCTGTTGAGCGAGGGTCGCCGAACTCGTCGATAGGTCGAACAGAGCCAGTCCCGGGCGGAGGTTGTCGAGCACCCCGTTCGGTTGTCTGATCACGTTCTCGACTTCCCGCGGACCCGGGAGCGAGGTGAAGATCAGCTCGCACTCGCGAGCGACCTGTCCAACGCTGGTCGCGACGCTCGCTCCCTCGTTCTTCAACGCCTGCACCGCATCCGGAGAGAGGTCGTAGACGGTCAGGTCGACGCCGGCTCGCACGATGTTCGTAGCCATCCCACGGCCCATGCGCCCGAGCCCGATGAAGCCCACTTTCACTGCAGGTGCGGTCATCGCTCGGCCCGCTCGGTGCGGACGGGCTGGAGCAGGCCGTGAGTCCTCCGAGTCTCGTCCCGGCTGGATCCGAGGCGTTCTTGCTCGAGGGTCATTGGGAGTCCTCTGGTGTCGTGGCAGGTGGGCAGTGTTCCGTCGCATCGGTCATATTCACGACCGGAGGCTTCTTGAAAATTGCGGGCGAGCTGACGATGCGCGTGCCGCTCAACCGTTCGAGCACGAGTGCCGCCTGATCTACTTCGGCGTCCGGCCCGACCACTGCCATGCACATCTGCAAGATTTCACGGGCCTGCACACCAAGGAATACGGGGACGCCTTCCAGACTGGCCATCTGGCAGGCCAGTCGAACATCCTTGTGAGACAACTTGATCGAGAAGTCGGGTGCTGCTGCACCGCCGAGTATGCTCGGTCCGACGACCTTCTCGAGGAATGAGTTACGCGCACCTCCAGCCATCAGGATCTCGTGGGCGCGATCAGGTGCGATACCGCTCTTGGCGGCGAGCGCCAGGCATTCGAACGTGAGCAGGCGCTGCACACCGGACATCAGGTTGTTGACCAGCTTCATCGCATGGCCGGCACCGACATCACCGGCGTGAAATACGTTAGGTGTCATAGACGCCAGCAGCGGCGAGATTCGCGCGAAGTCGTCGTCACCGGCGCCGACCATCATTGCGATGGTTCCGTCCAGCGCACGGGGCACTCCGCCACTCACCGGAGCATCGACGAGGACGATGCCTCGGTCTGCCAGCTCACCTGCAAGGCGTCGAGTGACAGCCGGATCGCCCGTCGTCTGATCGATCACGACCGATCCCGGCACGAGTTTGTCCGCCAGGCCGCCTGGACCAACCAGCACCTCCGTGACCTGGTCAGAGGTCGGCAGGCAGAGGAAAACGATGTCGCAGCTCGCGGCGACCTGGTCCAAGTTGCCCACCGGCCGGGCACCCGCGTCGGTGAGCGCGTGGGCGGACGCGTAATCACGGTCGTGGACCACGAGTGAGTGTGTCGCGCATAAATTTCGAGCCAAGGCGCCACCCATGGCACCGAGTCCGACGTAGCCGATCCCACCCTTGTCGGGCGGTGCATCGTCCTTGATCTTCGACCACTCCTTCTCGTCGGGCCCAGCAGCCAACCGTGTGGCTGCGGAGACCTCATGCTGCGCCATGCATCCTCCATCCCGCACCGGCAATTTACAGTAACTATCATAGTAAATAAAGTCGCGTTGGCAACCCCCCGCCAGAAACGGCCCCCTCAAACCGACGGGCGCCTACTGTCGATTTCCCCTGTTGTTCGCCCAGCAATAGACCCGCCTGGCGTGGTCGAAGACTGCGCGATGAAGGAGGACCTGGCCTGGCTCCAGGCTTCCGATGCCGTGCTACGGCCCGAACGGTCTTGCGGGGAAACGGTTTCGACTAGACCGACCTCGCAATCGATCTGGAGATGAGTGCCCCGAGCCACTCTTGCGGTGATAAGTGATCTGCGTTACGGTCCTGATCGGCACACCGGATATGAGTCCATAGACGTACGTCTCGGTGGTTCAAGCCTGCGACCTGGTACCCCCCTTCTTCCGGTACCGGCGCGATCGAAATGGAGCAATCAATGGACCGAATGGATTCGTTCACCATCACGCTTGCGGGCCAGTCGATGATTCGAGGTGACACGCGAATCGACGCGCCTGGGTCCGTTGCAGCGATCGCCTCGCTCGTCCGAGGCGACGCCGCGTTCACGAATTTCGAGGCGGCGGTGTATGCCCCTGCGAAGGGTGAGACGGCCGCGCTTGGAAGGTTCGCCTCGCCGCCGGAATCGGTTGAGGCTCTGCAATCATTCGGCTTCGATCTGCTCTCGCTCGCGAACAATCACTCTTTCGATGCTGGAGTTCCGGGAATCCTGAACACTTTGGAGACAGTCGAGCGTTTGGGCATCGGCCATGCCGGCGCCGGCCGAAACGTGTCCGAGGCCGAGTCGTTCCATCTCGCGAAGACCCCTACGGCATCGATAGCGTTTGTGGCGCTTGCCTCCGGCCAGATCTTCGACGGCGGCGCAACCTCCACCCGACCGGGTGTGAACGAGTTGCGGGTCGAAAACATGCAGCCGAATACCGACGATGTCGAGAGAATCTTGAAGGTGGTCGACGCCGCGAAGCAAGCCGCCGACGTCGTCATCGTGTCTCACCACACCCATGCATTTCCTGGTGTGAACAGCCGCGAGGAATCCAAGCAGTTGCTGCTGTCTCAGCTGCCGGCCCGCCTGGTACCGCCCCCGTGGCTGGAAGTATGGGCGCGTCAGCTGGTGGACACCGGCGCCGATGTGGTGGCACTGCACGGCCCGCCCTTCCTGCAAGGCATGGAGATCTACGCGGGCAAGCCGATCTTCTACAGCCTCGGCAATTTCATCTTCCAGGTTCCCCCTGAGTCGATCCATCTGGAGGAACCGATCATGTGGGAGAGCGCCGTGGCCTACGTCGATTTCGAAGGCGACAGTGTCAGAGCCATCAGGTTGCAGCCGATCGGGATGAACAAGATCGGTTCGGGGCTTCCGAATCCCCACGATGAGTCCGACGTCAACGAGTATGTCCGCACTCGTGGACTTCCCCGGGCCGTGGGGGGTGCGCAGGCCCGTCACCTTCTCGAGAGATTCGCCGCACTCTCGGAGCCGTACGGCACAGAAGTGCGGATCATCGGTGATGTCGCGCAAGTAGCCGTTCGCGAACCCCAGTCGGTCGTCAAGTGAATTCTCGAGGGACAGGAGGTCTCATGAAGCGTGGCATCAACCGACCGTGGCGCGCGCGGAGAACGCACACGCCCGTCGTTCTGGTGGCCATCATGTCGATGGTCGGAATTCTCAGCGCGTGCGGCGGCGGCTCGGCCGCGATGAAGGTTGAGGACGACGGTGGCGACGCCCCCGTCATGCTCAGCGACAGCGAATGGAGCGACGTTGTCGCCGCGGCGAAAAATGAAGGAGAGCTCGTCGTGTACACGTCGTCCGGCCCCACGGAGGCGGCGTTCAAAAGATTCAGTGACACCTACCCCGACATTAAGATCACCGTCGAACGCCAGCCGACTGCGGACCTCATCACACGTCTCGATCAGGAAATCTCCGTCAACGCTGCAGGCGCCGATGTTGCTGTCCATGGTCAGGAAGTCTGGTACGCCGACCGCGGACAGGCCAGGTCACTGGCACCGCTCAAGCTGAGTCCGGAGTCGCAGAAGAACTTCACCGGTCTCGAGGTGGACAGGTATTACGTACCCGTCTCCAAGGTGCCCTACAGCTTCGCCTACAACACGATGCTCGGGCAGCCGGTCAAGACTATGGAGGAATTCCTACGGGTCGTCGGCGACAAGCCCGTCGGGCTACATGACGCGGCGAATGCGATTGCGACTTCCTACCAGTACTACCGATGGCAGGAATCGTACGGAGACGATTTCCTCCAACGCCTCGCGGCTCACAATCCGGCCGTCTTCGGCAGCGGATCGACGATGTCTCAAAGCCTCGCCGCCGGCGAGATCGTCTACGGAATCGCCCAGTCCCCGGGCTACATCGCAGCGCTGAAGGCGCAGGGCGCACCAGTCGACGAGGTGGTTCTGTCCGACGCGGTCGTCGGAGCGCAGTACGGTCCCGGCATCCTCGCCACCAGCCGACACCCGAACGCAGCTCAGGTGTTCGTGAACTGGGTAATGAGTCCCGAGGGCCAGAAGATTCTGCTCGAAGCCCAGGGCGGCACTGTGCCAACCGAGATCGAGGGCTCGCTGAAATGGGATTCGGTCGAACTTGCTCCGTGGACCCCAGACGAGCAGGAAGGCTGGCTCAAAGAGCAGTGGAACCCGGCCCTTCGCCGCTAGCGACCGAGCCCGAATCGCTCGGTCCGGCAGGAGGACCCATTGACCTCATTCAGCAGAAGTCCCCCTGCCCGGATCTCCCGACACGACGAATCTTCTCACCACGATGAGTTTGCAAACCTGAAAAGTTAGGTGTTCTGCAAATGACAGTCTCAACCGCACCGGCACCGGCGGACAGTGGATCCCTTCCCCACGTCGGCCATCACCCGCCCGCGAGATCTCCATTACGTCCGGTGCTCCGCAACTCAAGTGGGCGGCTCGGCTGGTACATCGTGGCCGCCCTGATTGCATTCATCGTCATTGCACCCGTCCTGCGGTACTACTCGATGGCCTTCGAAAACGGAGCCGAGGCGATCAGGAGTATCGCCGACATCCCTCGGATCGGGCCGACAATCATCAACACGGTCGTCCTAGCAGCGGGGTCGACAGCGATGGCCGTAGTTCTCGCGCTGGCGTTGGCCAAGGCAGTACTGCACGTGCCGCGCCGGTGGAGGCGAGTGGCGTCGCTCGTTCCGATGCTGCCGTTGGTCATTCCCGCATCGGCGGCTGTGATCGGTTATGTCTTCATCTTCTCGCCGAGCGTCGGATACGGGAACGTTCTCTTACGGCACCTTCCCTTCCTGTCGGGTATGGAGGAAGGACCGATCAACGTCTATTCGATGCCGGCGATGATCGTCATCACCGGCTTAGATCTGACCGGAATCATTTTCACCCTCGTCTATGCTCGTCTCCAGGAAATCCGTGGGCCCCTCGAGGCTGCCGCCCACCTCGCAGGTGCCTCCGGATGGAAGAGCTTCACGACAATTACCCTGCCGCTGTTGCGGCCGTCGCTGATTGCCGGAATTGTCGTGGCTTTCCTGCTGGGACTGGGACAGTTCACGGTGCCGCTGCTGCTCGGAGCCAGGACCGGAATCGATGTCATCACCACCGAGATCTTCCGCACCCGCGAGGACTATCCCATCGATTACGCACTCACCGCAGCCTTGGGTCTGCCCCTGTTGATCGTGGGGCTCCTATCGATTGTGTTGCAGCGTGTGGCGACGGGCGATCAGCGTCGCTACATCACGCAGAGCGGCGCCGGTGGCCAGGTCTCGGAAAAGACCTCTATCTGGGCTTTGGTGCTGGTTCTCGCGTACGGCACAGTTGCCGTCCTCTTGCCCCTCCTGGCTATCGTCCTCGTCGCCTTCTCACCGTTCTGGAACGGTGACCTCGCCTCCACCACCTTCACTCTCGAGCACGTCAAGGCCGGATTCAGCGACCCCGCGGTCGTCTCCTCCGTCCTCACCAGTGCGGGTACCGCCCTGACGGCGGTACTCATCGCTCTGCCCCTCGGTTTCATCGCTGCGCTGGCGATGACGGGCCCCTTCCGGGCACCGCGCATTGCACAGTATTTCCTGGATGCCAGTTTCCTCGCACCGCTCGCGGTACCACGCGCCATCCTGGGGCTCATCGTCTTGTTCGTCTTCCTGCAGCCGCCATTCAATCTGTATGGGACATACGCCCTCTTCGTCGTTGGCTACGTCTTCATCGCACTTCCGTTCTCCCTCCGAGCTCAGCACGGAAGCTTGGTGGGGGTCCACCCATCGCTGTTCGAAGCGGCGCAGATCTCTGGCGCAGGACGGTGGCGGACCATCTTCGAGATCGCGTTGCCGCTGACGCGAGCGGGCATGGCCGCCGCGGCCACCATGATGATGGTGATTCTCACCCATGATTTCGCCGTCTCCATCATGGTTCGCTCCCCCGGTAACAACGTCATGGGGACTCTGCTCTACGAATATTGGGACAACGGTGTCTACCCGCAGGTCGCCGTGATGGCTCTGGTCATGAGCATGGTGACCGCGCTCGGCCTCGGCGCGACGATTCTGGTTGGCGGCCGATCGGCATTGGAGCGGATATGACGACAACCCGTAACGACGACAAGGTGAAACAGTGACCACGACCGAGTTGACACGCGACGAGAAGTTAGATGCTCAAGCCACGAACAGTGCCTTCGTCGCGGGATTGGGCAAGACATTCGTGTCGAAGGGCCGAACAGTCCGCGCTCTGAACAACCTCGATCTGCTCATCGCCAGGGGCGAGTACGTCGTCGTTCTGGGGCCGAGCGGTTGCGGAAAGTCGACCCTGCTCAGATGCATCGCCGGTCTCGAGAAGCCCACGGCAGGCCGAATCAGCCTTCCCGGTCAGGTTGTCTTTGACCAGGCCACGGGAGTCGATGTCGCTCCCCGTCGGCGGAACGTCAGCATGGTCTTTCAGAACTACGCACTCTGGCCGCACATGACCGTGGAGAAGAACGTCGCGTACCCGCTGCGGATGCGTAAAGTCCCAAAGAGCAACCGGACTCGGCGGACGAGCGAACTCCTCAAAGCGCTCGAGTGTGAGGTGCTGGCCAAACGCCTCCCGGCCGAGCTGAGCGGTGGGCAGCAGCAGAGGATTGCGCTTGCACGCGCACTGGTATCGGAACCGGGCATCCTTCTCCTAGATGAGCCGCTGAGCAACCTTGACGCCCTTCTGCGCGTCACCCTCCGCGCCGAGCTGCTGCGGCTCCATCGGAAGCTAGGCTTCACGGCTCTTCACATCACCCACGATCAGGAAGAAGCCCTGGAAATGGGTGATCGCGTAGTGCTCATGCGCGAAGGGCGAATCGAACAGATGGGCCCTCCCGAGGAAGTGTATGCCCGGCCGGTGTCGCCTTACGCAGCGAACTTCCTGGGCGTCAGAAACCGACTGGATGTCACCGTCGGCGCCGGGCGCCTCGACTACCGGGGCGGACCGATCTCCGGGACGAGCCCCCTCGTCGACGGCTGGAAGGTCGGAGACGGAATGCAGTTGTTCGTCCGGAATCGCGACGTTCACATCTCCGACGTCGACACCGCGGAGGAGCACCACGACGCTCATTCCATCCGCCTCGAGGGCACACTGGCACAGATCGTCCTCGGAGACGGCGGGCGACGTCAGTACATCGTCGATGTGGGCGGTGAACAATGGTTCGCGCAGCGTGCGGACTCAACGGAGCTGTCGGTTGGGGACAAGGTCTCCGTGACCGCACCACGGACGTCGTTGTTGCTGTATCACGGGGAAGAGCGCGTGCTGACCGAACTCGTTGATTGACGCCTCCCATCCTGGTGCGCCCCCGACCTACGCCTCTGGCCCTCTCGGACGAGCTGTGTCGGACTGGGGGCCGTTCGGTGGAAACCGGAGCACAGTAGGGAGATTCCGAGACAGGCCGTCGCGGGCAGCCCCGGTAGACAGCAATACAGATCAACGGTCCACCCTGCTCCGGTGCCCGTCCACTAAGCGCAGGCCGAGCGTGGGAAGCGACCGAGACATGTTCGCGGTGACGAAGTCGTTTGGCGGATAGGTGGGATAGGTGGAGATGATGTGCGCGCTGGATTATCGACGGCGAAACGAATCGAACGGCGAAGGTCGCCGGCAGAGAGCCGAACGGCGCGTCGTCGACACGGTGGGCGGGAAACTGCGTGGTGTCACAGCGGACGGTGTCTCGGCGTTCAGGGGAATACCATACGGAGATACCACCCTTGGGGGCAGATTCCAACAGGCCGCGCCCGCCCGCTGGACGGGTGTACGCGATGCCGACAGGTATGGACCGAGCGCTCCGCAGATCCACCCCGGCGCCACCGCGGTTCCGATCCATCTGGCTTGGAACTTCGATTCGGAGCGACGCAGCGAAGACTGCTTGGTACTCAACGTGTTCACTCCGGCCAGCAATAGTTGGGACACGTTGCCTGTCATGGTCTTTTTCCACGGCGGCAGCTTCGCACACGGTTCGGCAAGTCCGATCGGATTGGATGGCCGAAACCTCGCCGAGCAGGGTGTCGTTGTCGTTTCAATCAACCATCGGCTCAATGTGTTCGGACACCTCTACCTGGGCCACTATCATGAGCGTTACGCCGACTCGGGAAACGTAGGCCTACTCGACGCAGTCCTCGCGCTCCGCTGGGTCAGGGAGAACATCTCCCAGTTCGGTGGCGATCCCACGAGCGTCACCATTTTTGGCCAGTCGGGTGGCGGATCGAAAGTGGCGGGGCTGATGGCCATGCCGGCGGCCAAGGGGCTCTTCCACAGGGCCATCATTCAGAGCGCGTCCTCGATGCTGCGGTTTGCCACGATCGAGGAGGCGGCGCGCAACGCCCACCACCTTCTCGAGGTGTTGCAGAGTTCGCGGCTGTCCACTCTGGACGATCTGCCGGTGAAGGCCTTACTTGAAGCAGTACCGAGAACCGTCGCGGCGGCCGGCGGGGTGGACAATTTTCGTCCGGTCATCGATGGGGACCACCTGCCCGCGCAGCCTTTTGACGCTGACTCGATCGGGTTGTCGTCGGCCGTTCCCCTACTTATCGGCTGGTGCGAGACCGAACAACGTGCCGCCTTCTCGTTGGCGCCAGAAAATTATGATCAGACAAGAGAGGAGGCACTCGAACGGGTCGGGCGCTTCCTTGACGTCCCGCGTCGCGTCGCCTCGACTGTGATGTCCACCTACGCCCGCCCCCGCCCCCACGACTCACCGGGTGATTTGATGACACTCATCTACGGAGATCACCGGTACCGACGCACGGTGACCCGTGCAGCGGAACTGCGAGCAGCCACGGTGGAGGCTCCGACGTACGCCTACCTGCTCAAGTGGAAGAGCCCGGTACTCGGGGGGTCCCTTCGGTCGCCGCACATGCTGTGCCTGCCCTTTGTTTTCCGCAATGTCGATCACGCGACGGAGTTCGTTGGAAGAGAGACGGATAGATACCGGTTGCAGGAGGAGATGTCTCAGGCATGGGTGGCCTTCGCGAGAACCGGGCGTCCCGTCTGCGAAAAGCTCCCGCACTGGCCCCGATTCTCGCTATCCGGGCGTCCGACCATGGTCTTCGACCGTCATACCGCCGTTGAGAACGATCCGGCCGCCGGGGAACGGTTGATACTCGAGTCATGCCCGCCGTACATGCCAGCTGAGGCGGAGGGAGGCCGCCGGCACTGAGGGATCAGGTGGTCGTTCTGCGAAAAGACACCGACCGAGCAGTGGCACAACACCGGGCCGCCCCCTCCATCCTCTCCAACCACAATTGGCGGTCCGTCGACAGCAGGCCATAGAAGGACGCCAACTTGACCGAACCATGCCATCGCGAGCCGGTTCACGTTCGCCCGCAACTTCTGATGGAAGGCCGCACGGCATCAGGGACGCGCAAACAGACAGCGGACACAAGTGTCGGTTGTTCGTGGGCGGGTCGAGAAGCGTGGATGGCACCGCAATGGACGGCGAAGGGTCTGCATCCCGGAATCTGAGCCTGCGCCAACGTGACCCACGGCAACGATCGTTGTGTTAGGTGCGTTGGGCACGCGATCGTGCAGTGTCTTCAGGCGGTGAAAGGAACTTGCGTTGACTGTCAGCCGCGAGCTGAACCGCCACGCTTTCGTGCACGATGGTATGAGACCGGCGCAGGGACGCAACGCCCTGGAAGGTTATCGACGAGCACGCCGCAACCACATGCTGTATCACCCTTCACCGGGTGTGCCCACTCACGATTCTGTGGGTGGTGACCAGACTGAGTGGGGTCGGCGACAGCAAGGAATTGTCGTCACGGGTGCGCATTCCATCGAGAAAGATTGCGAGCAGACGCCGGTAAAGGTCGGGCTCGACGGTGTTCGTACAACGCATGACCGCACCCAGGGCGATCTCGAGGAACACGGTGTCGGTCCCCGCCATGTCCGCACGCACAGTTCCCTGCTCCTGAGCACGGTGCACGAGAGTGTTCACGAGCGCACCGAGTCTGTCGCGGGCCTGGTCGGCCAGATCGCGCCCGACATCTGGCGTGGTGAGGAGTTCCGCGAGCGCACGGTCGTCACGCTTCGCCCTCAACGAATCCTCGAGGAACCCCACGAGTCCGGTCCATGCGTCCTCCTCGAGGACCGCGGCTTCGGCACGCACAACCATCTCCGCCAGCCTGTCGGCAAATAATGCTCTGATTACTTCCCCCTTGTTGGCGAAGTTGCGGTAGGCCGTGCCGACACCTACGCCTGCATGATGCGCGACATCGTTCAAGGTCACTTCCAGGCCGCGGCTGGTGAACAGCTCGGATGCCGCCGCGAGCAGTCGCTCCCGGTTGCGAGCTGCATCTTTACGCTGCATGCGGTTGTGAGGCATCTATCAAATCTACACTAACCGGATTCCTTCTATCCGATTCCCTGCTAGACTGAGAAATCGGATTACAAATATCCGCTTCTGGGCTCGCAATCGCCAACCATTCACCACAGAGGAACCTTCTTTGCATAACGTCACATTGAACAATGGAATCGAGATGCCAGCCCTCGGCTACGGCGTGTTTCAGATCCCCGACGACGAAACACAGCGGGCCGTCGAGGCCGCGCTCGCGGTCGGGTACCGGTCGATCGATACCGCCGCGGCATATCAGAACGAACGCGCCGTCGGCAAGGCGCTGGCCGTCAGCGGTATACCGCGTGACGAACTGTTCGTCACGACAAAATTGTGGGTGCAGGACCAGGGTGAGGAGGACGCAAAACGCGCCTTCGATCGCTCACTCGAACGCCTGGGCTTGGACTACGTCGACCTATATCTCATTCACCAACCGTTCGGTGACTACTACGGCTCGTGGCGGGCGATGGAGCAACTCCATCATTCCGGCCACGCCCGCGCAATCGGGGTGAGCAACTTCTACCCCGACCGGCTGATCGACCTCATCCTGCACAACGAAGTCACACCCGCAATCAATCAGGTGGAGACCCATGTCTTCTTTCAGCGCAAGGACTACCAAGAACTGATGCAAGAACGCGGTATCCGGATCGAGTCGTGGGGTCCGCTCGCCGAGGGCCGCAACGGATTCTTCGACAATGAGCTGCTGACTGAAATCGGCGACACGCACGGCAAGTCTGTCGCGCAGATCGCCCTCCGCTGGCTGGTGCAACGCGGTGCGGTGGTGATCCCCAAAACAATTCGCCCGGAGCGAATGTCGGAAAACCTCGACATATTTGACTTCATTCTCACCGACGACGAGATGGCGCAGATCGCCACACTCGACACTGGCAAAAGCGTCGTCATTGACCATAACGACCCGAAGACGGCTCAGCACCTCGGCGGGACTCGTTTCGACACCTGAACTATCGTCGCGGCGGCAGATCATTTGCCTCAGCAAGTTGCGGCCGGCAATCGGAAGACGGGCTCGGTCCCCGTCCGGTTCCGACAGTTCGGACGTTACCGGTACGTCTACGGCGTCAACAGGTCGTCAGTGGCCGCACGTGTGAAGATCTGCCGCGGCCCGCCCCGCGGCAGATCTGAGAGCCGCCGACACCTCGTCTGGGGCAACGGCTCACTCGTGGTCCACTCACGGACTCGGACGCCCGCTGGTTTCGCCCTGACATCTCGCGAGATGTCAGGGCGAAACCCGAAGTCCGTCAGGTGCGAGAAGGGGCGGAGGTGCAGACCGCGACTCGCTGCCTCGCGCGGGCCGTTTCGTAATCTACAGAAACCAAGTAGTCGTTGCTTGGTCGCGTTACGGAGGAGAACAACGCGTGTCACCAGCGCAAGCCGATCTCCGTTGTCAGCAGGCACGAATAAGCGTTGCCGGGACGTGTAAAAGCGCTACTCGGACGACCAGGTCACCGGGTTGTCGATGAGTGATGGGCATTCCTGAGCGAACGTCTCAATGCTCGTCCGCATGTGCTTTTCCATCAACTCCGTGGCGAGGTGTGCGTCTTCGGCAGCGATGGCGTCGGCAATACCGCGATGAACATCGACGGTCTCGCGCATGAGGGCCACGTCGCCACTTCGATGGCTGTACACATCGAAAAACCCGTGCAGAGATGACGTCATCAACGACAGCGCCTTGTTGCTGTTACCTCCGACAACGGAGATGAGGGCGTGGAATTCGTGTGCGCAGTCAACCAGGGCTGCGACCGTAGTCGCTTGCTCGTGCCGGCCGAGATTCGCCTGCAACGCTCGGAGCTGCTCAGGGGTTCGCCTGATGGCCGCAAGTTGCGCCATTCGGGGTTCCAGCACCACTCGCGCCTCAAGCAACTGTCGATACGTCACCCCGGCGACTTGAAAATGGAGCGTGGCCATCCGAGCGAAGTCGCTCGACGTGAGTTCAATGAGCACCGGGCCACCGTTAGGCCCTGACCGCACCCTGATCAGGCCGTGAACCTCGAGGATCCTGAGAGCCTCGCGTAAGGAAGTGCGACTGACGCCACGTTCTTGTGCCATGGTGACCTCGGACGTGAGCCGGTCTCCCGCCCTCAGCCCCGACCGCGCTATGTCGACGACGATCTCGTGCGCCAACTGCTCGGCGAGTTTCGTTCCCCGCCGCGAACGACCGTGGGCCGTGACCATCACGCTCCTCCGCTCCGCTGACCAATCATTGCTTGAGATTCGAATTCAAGCCCACCACGATCGGGGCCCTGCCCCCTCGACCCCATATTGTGGCTGGCGCACCGCGCACGCGTATTTTATATGGGGTTAGCCAAGACATTCGGTGGCGGAGCGGTGAATCGACGCACGCTGTCCGTCTACGCCGCCGCCTACGGGGTCGACGATGGGCGATGCCCATAATGCGGTCGCGCCAAATCAGCGGCTGTTGACCGGTTCGGCGGCCTGCTGTTCAACGGTGGCCTCGTTTCGAGGATGTTCAGTGCGAGTCGTTCCCACGAGAACCGAAGCAACCGTGCACGGTTCGGTCCCCTCGTTGCGCCAGTTGTGCCAAGCGCCGCGCATGATAATCGTGTCCCCCTTCTTCACCAGCACCTCGCGTCGATCGAGTTCGAGGATCATCTCACCCGAGAGCACGTGGACGAAGTCGATGGTGTCGGTGATATGCATACCCGGCCGTTCGTCACTGAAGGACTCCGCGAGTCCGGGCATGTCGGACGTGTCGGTGGTGTCCTCGACACGGTAACGATCGATGTCTCCGGTGCCCTCGGACTTGGGCAGGAAGGTGAAGAAGACGAATCGTATGCCTCCAACAGGGGGGAAGAAGGGCTCGGTCTCGGGTTCTGGATTCTGGCCAGGTCCTACGGTACCGATGCCTTCGGCGGTGCCCCACAGAAGACTGCCCTTGAACAAGGGATTGTTGTCTGCATCGTATTCGGTGAGAGCGTCGACGGTGCGTTCGAAGTAGTCGGAGGTGCCGTCGTCCTCGATGCGAGTGACGATGACGCGCGCGTTGTCAGGGTGCTCCATTGCTTTGCCTTCCAGTAGGCCGTCCTGTCCGCGAGCATCTCGTCGGCATTCGGGCGGTTATCTCTTGACCTTTTCGGCCTTGTCGGTGGTCGGTCCGTGCGCGTGTCCGGGCAGTGGCCGCGAGGCCTAGGAAACTCGTTCGACGTACTCGGGGGGCAGTCCCACTGCCCGTGGTTCGACGTAGGAGTCGAATCCTTCCAGGCCCGCTTCGCGTCCGATACCGCTTCCCTTGAATCCACCGACCGGAGCGTGGAACCCGGCAGAATTGCCGTTGAGTTCCACTGTGCCGGTTCGCATACGGCTGGCGACTGCCATGCCGTGATCGAGGTCTGCGGTGAAGACCGCACCATTGAGGCCATAGGTCGAGTTATTGGCGATATCGATCGCCTCGGCCTCATCTTGGTACGTGATGACCGCGAGGACCGGTCCGAAGATTTCTTCCTGCGCGATCCGCATGTCGGGGTCGACCTCGGTGAAAATTGTCGGTGCCACGAACCAGCCTCGGTCGAGACGGTCGGGACGGCCCGCGCCGACGACGACGGTAGCGCCCTCGTCTTTGCCGGCTTGAATGTAGCCCTCGACGACACCGCGGTGCCGAGCCGTGACCATCGGACCGATCTGCGTTGCCGGGTCAGCCGGGTCTCCCACAGGCATCGACGCGACCAGCGCGGTGAGACGATCGATCAGCTCCTGCTTCCGACGTCGAGAAACGACCAGGCGGGTCTTCAGACTGCACACCTGACCGCTGTTGCGTAGCGAGAGGTAGCGCAGCGACTCGACAGCCGAATCCAGATCCGCGTCGTCGAGGAAGATCGCAGCAGATTTGCCACCGAGTTCCAACGTGAGGCGCTTGAGGTCGTGGCCGCAGACACTAGCAAGATGGCGGCCCACCGCGGTCGAACCCGTGAACGCGACCTTGTCGACGCCGGGATGGGTGACCAGGTATTCACTCGCGTTGCGATCTGCGGGCAGCATGTTCACCACACCATCGGGGATGCCCGCTTGCTGGAGCATCTCGACGATGAGGTAGGCGTCGAGAGGAGTTTCGGGAGCCGGCTTGATCACGATGCTGCATCCCGTCAGCAGCGCAGGCGCAAGCTTCATCATCAGCACGCTCTGGGGCACGTTCCAGGGAATCACGGCTGCCACGACGCCGATGGGCTCCTTGGTGACCAAAGCGCACCCGCCCGAAGATCGCCTGATGGTGCGGAACGGATACTCGCGGGCAAGCTCGAGGTACGCATCGAGAATCGCCAGCGGCGTTCCGGACTGGATTACTTTGGATAGAGTTATGGGACAACCCATTTCCTGTGTCACCAGGTGTGCGATGGTGTCGGCCTGCTCCGCGTACAGAGCGCGAAACCGGCCGAGTACCCCGAGGCGCTCTTCCAGACTTGCCGACGCCCACGGTCCCCGGTCGAATGCGTTGCGTGCAGCCGAGACGGCGCGATCGACATCCTCGATAGAAGCCGAGGGAACCGAGGCGATGGTTTCCTCGGTGACCGGAGAAGTGATGCCGAGACGTTCGGTGCCCGCCGGGGCAACCCACTGCCCTCCGATGAACAACCGGTCGAACTGGCCGCTCCAGCTCAATTTGTGGTGGTCGGTCGTTGTGGTGTGTAGATCGACGTGAGTGCTCATTGTCTTCTCCTCGGACAAGGCGATGCTCGCCGCTGTGCGGCCGGTCGGCCTCATCTGTGATCGTTCTCCGGATCGGTGGTGCGCGTGGGGTGGCTCAGAATCGAATAGCCCCGCGGATGAGCTTCCCGTCGCGTAGGTCGTCGACCATGTCGTTGACCTCGTCGAGCGTGTAGTACTTCGTAATCAACTCATCGAGCTTCAGGCGCCCGGCGTCGTACATACGGAGCAGCTTGACGATGTCGTAGTGCGGGTTGCAGGAACCGTACTGCGAGCCGCGGATCACCTTCTCGTAACGCACCAGCTCTCCACTGGGCACATGAATGGTGAGTTTCTCAGGATGTGCTTGGCCGGTCACAACAAGTGTGCCGCCCTTGCCGATAGCTGCGAACGCGTCCGCGATCACTTCCTCGTCCACCACCCCCACGGTGACCAGAGCCTGATCGGCCCCCTGCCCCCACGTCAGTTCGTTGATCTTCGCCGCGGCCTCCTTCGGATCGGTGAAGGCATGCGTCGCACCGAATTTGAGTGCGGTGTCGAGTTTGAACTGAACCGGGTCGACCACCACGACGAACTTCGCGCCGGCCGACACGGCTCCTTGCACAGCGTTGATCCCCACACCTCCGATGCCGTAGACGACCACCGTATCGCCGGCCGTGACCGCTCCGGCGTTGACGGCGGTTCCCCAGCCCGTGGGCACACCACAGCCGACGAGCACCGCAACATCCAACGGCAGCCACTCATCGATCTTGACCACCGACAGCTCCGACAGTGTGGCGCGTTCGGAAAAGGTGCCGAGCATGGAGAAACTGCCGTAATCGCGGCCGTCGGCGTGATACCGGAAGGTTCCATCGAATGCGTTGCCGCTGACCAGATAGGCACCGTTGTCGCACATGTTCGAACGTCCCGAGGCGCAGTACCGGCATCGGCCGCAGACCGGAATGAAGCTGCACACTACGTGGTCGCCGGGCTTGACTTTCGTTACTCCCGGACCGACCTCCTCGACGATGCCCGAGCCCTCGTGTCCGGCCACGATGGGGAACCTTGGCACGATGTCCCCGTCGATGAGATGAAGGTCGGAGTGGCACAGTCCCGCCGCCACGAACTTTACGTGTACCTCACCCGGGCCTGGGGCATCAACGTCCAGTTCCTTGATTTCGAAGCGGGTACTGCCCTGTTCCAGAACTGCGGCCCTTGTCTTCATGCCTCACCTCGCATCGTCCAACGAATGTAGGAACCCCATACAGGCCCTGCGCTGCAACCAGAACCATTACAATAAATAGACAGGAGTTTGTTGTCAACGTCACAAAGGTCCACGTTCAAGCGTTGTTCCTCGTACGCACGATGCGAAGTGTCCCGCCATTGTTCTCCGCACGGATTGAGGAACGTCAGGCAGCAACACGACTGGTTGGTGTATTGAAGCCCGATGCGGCGATGGTCCAAACCAGCGTCCACGGTGGACACGCGATCCTTGCGGCCTTATGGGTCAGGACAAATATGACTAGGCCGATCCACGGTTATCACACTCGATCACCGCGTCTTTCCCCGCCAGAGGGGTGGGCATCCGGTCAGCGAGGGCCCTGCACCAAGGATCGATCAAGTGCATCGACGGCGCCGATAGCGACCGAAGGTCGGCGAAAGGTCATGATCTGTCGCCGATATCCACATGATCCATCCCGCTGGACCCCAACGCACCAAGAGTCCCCAATCACGATCTGCAGGACAGGACCGAGCGAGTCCGCGAGATGTCCACCGAACCTGCAAACGCCAGTTGAGGACCTAGCTGTGACTGCGGTCGTTACTCCGGCTTATCCGGCAGAACCGGTAGACTCGAAGGTCAGCGCAATCACTACAATCATCAGGCCCCGACGCGACGAAGGAGGCCACCTTGCCCCAAGACAAGGCTCCAGATTGCGTCGAGCAGAAGGTGCAAGCCCATGGAGGAGCGGGGATCGGAAGGAAGTGGCTGACCCTGTCAAGGTGGGCGACTCACCGGCCCCGTTCATCTATTTATTATTATAGTTACCGCATCATAGCCTCATCGCTTAACGCCGAGACGTCGCTATTTGCCCCGCCACGCCGCTGATTGTCGAGTCCAATGCAGTAGTTTGGTCAACGGACCGACAAGACCGGAGGCGACGAAAATATGAGCCTGACCCCGCCCACTCGAGCTCGGCGAGGCGTTAAGTTGGCCGAACAGCTGGCCCACGAGCTCGTGGCCGAGATCTCCCGCTCCAATATGAAAGCCGGGGACCGCCTTCAGTCCGAAGTCCTCATGGCCGAACAACGTGGCGTGAGCCGTGCGTCCCTCCGAGAGGCGCTCCGCATCCTGGAAGTTCACGGCCTGATCACGATCCGCACCGGACCCAATGGGGGTCCGGTGTTGACGGACCTCACAGCCCGCGACTTCGCGCGGATGACTACTCTCCACTTCAACGCCGCAGGCGTCACGTTCCGTGAACTTTTAGACGCGCGAGTTGTTCTCGAGCCACGAATGGCGGAGTTGGCCGCCGCCAAACGTACGTCGGAGCAGATGCTAGAGCTTCGCTCCAATGTTCGGGACCACCGTCGCGCCACCGACCTCCAAGATCTGGTGCGCTACGCACACGACTTTCACGAGTTGGTCGCGGACATGGCGGGCAACGACAATCGAGCACTCTCTCTCATGACGGCGTCGATCCATGGGATTTTTGATGTATACCTCCACCGCGGACGAAGTGTCGAGGCGATGCTTCACACCGCGGACGTGCACGGCGAACTCTCCGACGCAATCGAGGAGGGAAATGCAGAGCGGGCCGAGGCACTCATGGAAGCCCATATGCTGGCGAGCGCGGAGACATTCGCCCGAGAGAATCCGACACTTATAGATCAAACTGTTTCTTGGATGTCGACCTGATCAATCGGTCGGGCGTAGCGACGACCTCGGACTGATGTCACCCGCTCTCGGCATTTGAGGTGGGTCACCGGGTGCCGTGGGAGTTCATGCCGATGCCCCTCACACGGTCATTTCCCTCTGATTCCGGATAGGGACAAGCGACAATCGCCAGCGCATTGTTCCCGCGCGCAGACAAAGCTCAGCGCCCCGTCGTGTCCTTCGCGGGCGGGGTGGTCCGGGCGTCGCTGTACTCGCTGGCCGCCCACGACGCGAGCAATTGCATCCGTTCAGCGGACGGGGTTCCGGGTTCGGCGGCGTAAATGGTGATGGTCAGTCCGCGTTCGGCTTCCATCGCCAGCCCCTCGTAGGCCAGCGTCATCTCACCGACGATCGGATGGTGGAACGTCTTGAATCCCGTACCGTGATGACGGACATTGTGCGCACCCCATCGGCGGCGGAAATCTTCACTACGCGTGCACATCTCCCCGATGAGGTCGTGGAGATCCTTGTTGTGCGGGTCACGGGCCGCCTCGGTCCGCAGAATCGCGACGGTAACCTCGGCGAACATTTCCCAATCCGGATAGAACTGGAAGGCACGGTCGTCGAGAAAGGTGAACCGGGCAAGGTTCGGCGGTTGCCCGGGCATGTCGTAGACGTCCTTGTAAAACGCCCGGCCCAACATATTGGCCGCCACGATGTCCATACGCCCGTTGCGGACGAACGCCGGTCCTCCGGAAATGGCATCCAGCGCCCACTGCAGGCTCCGATGCGGGGCCCAGCTCTTCGGGTTACGCCGCTTCGGCGGCCGAGCGACCGGGCTGGCCGCGTGGGCGAGGTCGAACAGGTGCGCCCGTTCCGCGTCGTCCAGGCACAGCGCCCGGGCAAGGCTGTCGAGCACTTCCGGAGAGGCACCGCTGATCGCACCGCGCTCGAGCCGCGTGTAGTACTCGACACTGAGGCCCGCGAGCGTGGCGACCTCGCTGCGCCGAAGTCCCTCGACCCGCCTGTTCGTGCCGGCGGGTAGCCCGACCTGTTCCGGTGTCACTCGGGCGCGCCGCGAGGTGAGGAACTCACGCACCTCCGCTCGATTGTTCATGCCTCCACGGTAAGCACAATCCCGACCGTGAAGGAGTCCCTCCCAGTACCTCTATCAACCGGGACTCCCGCGCACGCGAAAAGCCTGGTGTTGTGGGTACCGAACCCAGAGACCGAAAAAATGAGGAGTACCCGTGCGCGCAGTTGTCATGCATGCCCCCGGAGACGTCCGGATCGAGAACGTCGAGAACCCGAAGCTCGTCGATCCGACCGACGCGATCATCCGCGTCACCGCCGCCTGCATCTGCGGCTCCGACCTGTGGCCCTACCGGGGCATCGAGGAACTGACCGGACCCACCCAAATGGGTCACGAGTACATCGGCACCGTCGAAGAGATCGGCGACCAGGTTCACGACATCAAGGTTGGCGACTTCGTCGTCGGATCCTTCGTCGCCTCCGACAACACCTGCGAAATCTGCCGGGCCGGGTACCAGTCCCGCTGCATCCACCAGGTCATGATGGGTGCGATAGGTACCCAGGCCGAATACGCCCGCATCCCGCTCGCCGACGGCACCCTCGTCAAGGTGCCCGGAGAGCCGACACCGGAGCAGACGCGCAGCCTCCTCGCCGCCTCCGATGTGCTGGGCACCGGTTGGTTCGCCGCCGTCGCCGCCGAGGCCGGTCCCGGCAAGACCGTCGCCGTGGTCGGTGACGGGGCGGTCGGTCTGCTCGGCATCCTCGCCGCCAACCGGCTCGGTGCCGAGAGGATCGTCGCCATGTCCCGCCACGCCGACCGTCAGGCGCTCGCCACCCGGTTCGGTGCCACTGACATCGTGGAAGAGCGCGGTGACGCCGGAATCGCGAGGATCAAACAACTGACCGGCGGGTACGGCGCCCATTCCACCATCGAGGCCGTCGGCACCCAGGAATCGATGCTGCAGGCCATCGGCGCGACCCGTCCCGGCGGGCACGTCGGCTATGTCGGCGTCTCCCACGGCGTCGAACTCGACGGCCTCGACCTGTTCTTCGCCACCGTGAACCTGCATGGCGGGCCCGCACCCGTCCGCCGCTTCCTGCCGGAGCTGATCGACCTCATCATGACCGACCAGATCGATCCCGGCGTGGTCTTCGACCTCACCCTCCCACTCGACGAGGCTGCCGAGGGCTATAAGGCGATGGACGAGCGTCGCGCCACCAAGGTGCTGCTCAGCCTCTAGAACCACGTTTGGCGGGCGCCCTGGAGTGACCGCAGGGACGCGCCCTGCTCTCGTTCTATTCTCTGCGGGCATTCTGCCCACCTGCAAAGGACCACGCATGACAGACACTCAAACCGGCCATCGTGTCGGTCACGCGCTCGCGACGCTGCTGATGCTGCTGACCGTATTCGGCCCCATCTCCATGGACCTATACCTCCCGGTCCTGCCAGCACTCACCGAAGAACTCGGCGCGGCCACCTCCGCGGCACAGTTCACCCTGACTGCCTGCCTCATCGGCCTCGCCGTCGGCCAGGTGATCGCAGGACCACTCTCCGACCGCTTCGGGCGACGCGCGCCGCTGCTCATCGGGATCACCGCGTACATCGCCGCGTCGGTCCTGTGCGCGATCAGCCCGAGCATCGAAACGCTCATCCTTGCCCGCCTCGTGCAGGGTCTCGCCGGCGCCGTCGGTATCGTCATCGCGCAGGCCGCTGGCCGCGACGTGTACGAGGGTGGCGCGCTGATCCGCTACTACGGTCGCCTTACCGTCATCGGCGGACTCGCCGCGATCGTGGGCCCCGTCATCGGCGGACAGCTCGCCAACTTCACGGACTGGCGCGGCCTGTTCCTCTTCCTCGCCGTCATCGGCGTCCTCCTGTTCCTGGCCTCCGTTGTCCTCTTCGGTGAGACATTGCCTACCCATCAGCGCAGTGGTGGCGGGATGAAGCAGACCGGGCGCGACTTCCGCACACTCTTCGCCGACCGCCTCTTCCTCGGTGCGGTGCTGATCTGCGGCCTCACCTACGCCGCGCTCTTCGCCTACCTCAGCGGCGCAACCTACATCCTCCAGGGCGTCTACGGGTTGACCCCCCAGGGGTATTCAATCGCGTTCGGTGTCAACTCAGCCGGTTTTATGGTCTTTGGCTACATCGCCGGCCGCACCGCCGAACGCTGGTCCGAGCGTGGGACGCTCATCGTCGGCATCGTCATGTGCGCCGCAGGTTCCCTTGGCCTGCTGGCCACCGGCCTGTTCACGCTGTCGCTGCCGGTGGTCCTCGCCTCTCTGTTCATTCTGGCCTCCGGCGTCGCCGTCACCTCCCCGCCCACGACATCGCTCGCCCTGGCCGACTACCCGCAACTCGCCGGCACCGCCTCCTCGGTCCTCGGATTTGCCCGCTTCGGTCTCGGGGGTATCGCCGCACCGCTGGTCGGCCTCGGGGGCGCCGACGCCGTCCTCCCTCTCGGCATCGTCACCGTGGCTTCCGTCGCCCTTGCCGTGGTCGCTGAGATCATCCTCATCGGACGCCAGAGAAGTTCCCACCTCAAAACATCCACGGCATCAACATCACCACAGGTACCACACACCTGCCCATCGTCGGTCACCTAGCAGTTTCCCACTGCGACATCAAATCCATCCGGCCTTGCCCGTAAAGTTGTGTGTCGGTCCAGTTCACGAGTCTCTATGGCAGCGATAAGATGCCGGGTGCCCTTTACGACCGGACCAATCGGATCACCGTCGACAAGCTCGAGGCGTTGAGCTGAGTAGAATTCCAAGTGTATTTCGCAATCTGCACCGTTCACGAACTGAGTGACGCGCCGGCCAACTGACCAGAGTCGACCGCAGCCTTCCACCATCCGAATCACACTCAACCCCATGAAAGTTGAACACCATGAAACTCACGAAAAGCGACGGCCACACAGTCACGGGGCCCCAGGAATGGTTCACCGGCGCGGTCTACATCGATAGCATCCGCAATCCAGATGATCAGTCGGCGGTCGGGTGCGCCCACGTCCGCTTCACCCCCGGCGCCCGTACCGCCTGGCACACTCACCCCAAGGGCCAAACGCTGTATGTGACCGACGGCATCGGCCTCGTGGCCCGACGCAGCGGAGAAGTCCAAGAGATTCGCCCGGGTCACATCGTCTACATCGAACCGAACGAAATGCACTGGCACGGAGCCACACCTGACCGATTCATGGCACACGTTGCCATTCAGGAAGCCGACGAAGAAGGCCGAGTTGTGACATGGCTCGAGCACGTCACTGACGACGAATACAGAATCTGACCTAGTCGTCAACCAGACTCTAGATTCACAGTTCGACGGCGTATCCGAAGATTGAGTCAAGCGTTCGCAACGCTCGGCACGGTCGGTATCTGAACAGCAATCCACGGATCGTGCGGCCACAACACTCGCGAGCGTATGTCGTGCCACCGAGGAACAGGGGACGCGGCCGGCGCCTGCCTGCTCGCTCGAGCGTAGAAGGTCACGTAGCCGGACGCCATCTCGACGAGGGGGCGGACGAATACCACTCGCCCAAACCCGATCCGCGGGGCGGACAGGGTCAGGCGAAGCCCTTCCTGCCCGGTGATGATGCCGAGGGCGCTGGTCATCTCATCGGCGTACGGGTCGAGGCCCACGATGAACTCGCTCAGCGACGTTCGGCGCACCAGACCGGCGTCGGACGGTCCGCTCACGGTGGACATAGGAGACGAGGGTAGATTGTGTTGCGGCCGAGGGTTTCTCCGCCCGGTCACACACTCGCCGCAAGATCAACGCCGCTGACACACCGCTTCGTCGCTCCCGCTAATCCCGAAGCTCCGCGGGCAAGAGATCCACGCTGGCGATCAACCTGTCGTCTGGGTGCGCCGGGTCAAATTTCCCGGTCGTGGAGGAAGTTGACCAGTGTGCGTAACCAGGCACCGGGCTGCCGAAGAGCAGGCCATGCCTGACTGCTCACGGAGTTCCCACACGCGTGCGCGTACCTCTCGGCCTGATGCCAGAAAATCTTGCTGGTATTGCCGCCCG
>SEEV01000233.1 GCA_004211695.1 Rhodococcus sp. (in: high G+C Gram-positive bacteria) | reverse complement strand
CACAAGGCGACCGCTAGTCGGGTCGCCTCATTTACGCCTTCGGCCGAGTTCGGTGCCCGCGACGGACGACCAGGGGTGTCTTTGGTTCCCGGTCTCACCGTCCCGACCTGGCACTCACGTGTCGTGAGTGCCAAGTGCATTTTTAGCACTCGGACAGGGTGAGTGCAAGGTCGGGACGGAACGGGTGTTCCCGGGCGATCAGCGCATCGCGCAGACCTGACCGGTGTTCACGTTGAACGCGAGGGACAGCGCACCAACGCAGTCGACGCCGTTCGCATCGGCAGTCGCGCCCGAACCCCAGCCGGCGATCGCGACGGTGGTGGTGCCGTCGGCCGCGCCGGAACGAGCGATGCCGCCGCCCAGCGCGAGCGCGTAGGCCTGACCTGAGCCCGTCGAGGCGCCGAGCGACGTGCCGTAGCCGTTGGCGTACGTGGTGGCGCCGCTGTGTCCGTTGGCGACACTCACCGCGGTGCCGCTGTCCGCGGCCATCGCGTGGGCGACGCCGGCCTCGGACGCCTTGGCGCCGCAGCTGGCGGTGTCCGACACCTGGACGTCGTTGGCCGACGGCGGGGAAACGCAGTTGACGGGGGCGGCACCGGCGACGCCTGCGCCGGCCACCGAGATTCCCGCCGCGACGCCCAGACCCACTGCCATCGCCGCTCCCACACGTGCCAGCCGTCGGCCGAACAGAGACGAGATGCGAGTACGAGAGGCCGAGGCGGTGGAGGTGACGGGTGTGGAGACAGCGAGCATGGAAGCTCCTTCTGGGAACGTCGAATTGGAGGATTCGCCGCGAGACTACCCGCTCGCGGCCGGTTAGTCCCGGACCGCGGTCAGGCGAGTTCGTCGAGGAGCTTCGGCAGCTGCGCGACCGAGTCGACGATGTGGTCTGGTCGCTGCGTGGCGAGGTCCAGAATCGACTGCCGGAACTTGCCCGTCCGCACCAGCACGCCGGTGAGCCCCACCCGCTGCGCGGCCAGGACGTCATTCGTCAGATCGTCGCCGACCATCACCGTCACGTCCGGTCCCGTGCCCATCAGATCGGTGGCGGTGAGGAACGCCGCGAGTGACGGCTTGCCCACCGAGACGACGTTCGTTCCCGCGACCTCCTCCATGCCCGGAAGGTAGGTGCCCGTGTCGATGCGCAGTCCGTCGTGGGTGGCCCACGTGGTGCCCCGGTGCATCGCGACGACGGGAACGCCGTCCAGCATCAGCTCCACCACCCGGCTGAGCGCGTCGTGGGTGAATTCCGGCCCGGCGCCGCCGAGGATCACCACCTCCGGGTCCTCGTCGTCCAGTTCGATCCCCGACAGATCGGCCGTGATGTCGCCGCTGTTGAGTACCCAGGCCCGTGCCCCCGGGTACGTCGACCGGACGTACTCCGCGGTGAGCCGGGCCGCCGTGACGATCTCGCGGGCGTCGGCCTCGATGCCCGCCGACCGCAGGGCGTCGGCGATCTCGTCGCACGTGCGGGACGTCGTGTTGGTGAGGTAGGCGCACGCGAGTCCGCGCTCGTGCACCTCCCGCACGGCGGCGGCAGCGCCGTCGATCGGATGCCACGAAGTAACCAGCACCCCGTCTATATCGAGCAGAACACCCTCGACCCCAGCCATGACAGGAGCCTAACTGCGGGCCCGGCAGATGAGCACCGGACACGGGGCGTGGTGCACCAGATTCTGGCTGACCGATCCGAGCAGCGCTCCCATCACCTTGCCCCGGCCGTGGCTACCGACCACCAGCAGTTGCGCCGTCGCCGCGTGCCGCAGCAGGACGTCGGCCGGCACACCCTGCGTCGACAGCTCGTCGACCGGTACGTCCGGGTATTCGTCCCGGACGCCGGCGAGGCATTCGGACACGACCGCCCTCTCCCCTTCCTCGTAGACGGACCAGTCCACGTATTTCGACGCGTGCGCGAGTCCGTGCTGTTTCTCCCCGCTCCACGCGTGCACCACGTTCAACCCGACCCCGAACGCCGACGCGAGCGCGAACGCCTCGTCGACCGCTTTCTCGCTGACCTGGCTGCCGTCCACTCCGACGACGACCGGGCGGCCGTCCGGTGACGCCGTCGCGTGCGATCCCCGGACAACGGCGACCGGGCTGTGCGCGTGATTGACCGTCCGGAGCACCGTGGACCCGAGGAGGTAGTCGGTGACGGCGCCCGCACCTTGCGCGCCGAGTGCCACCATCCGCGCCGCCCGCGACAGCTCGATCAGGTGGGACGCGGCCGTTCCGGACCGGACGTCGCGCTCGACCGCGAGGCCGGGATGGTCCTGCAGGACGGCGGTGGTGGTGGCGTCGAGCATCGTGTTGCCGTCCTCGCGCAGATCCTGGATGAACTGGGCGTCGATCATCATGGCGGTGCCGTTGTAGAACGTGGCCTCGTCCGGGTAGGTGTGGGCGAGCAGAAGTGGGGCATCCAACCGGACCGCGGTCCCGGCAGCCCAGCGCGCCGCGTCGAGCGCGGCCTGGGAACCGTCGACTCCGACGACCACGGGCGCCCCTGCATGTTCGCTCATATCACTCTCCCTCTACGGCTCGAGAACTGCTGCACCGCTGAACTTTCCGCCGGCCAGGTCACGCAGGGCCCGATCGGCCCGGTCGAGTGGGTACGGATGGACGTCGATGCTCAACCGGTGTTCCGCTGCGATGCGCAGGAATTCGGCGGAATCCGACCGGGTATTGGCGGTCACGCTGCGGATCTGCCGTTCCCGGAAGAGGTGCCGCTGATAGTCGAGCGGAGGAATGTCGGTGAGGTGGATCCCCGCGACGGCGAGGGTGCCGCCGTCGGCGAGCGCCTCCAGCGCGACGGGCACCAGATCGCCGACGGGCGCGAACAGGATCGCGGAGTCGAGGGGTTCCGGTGGCGCGTCGCGCACCCCCTGCACGGACGCCGCCCCGAGGTGCCCCGCCAGCTCACGAGCCTGCACCCCTCGCGTCATGACGTGCACCCGGGTACCCCGTGTCAGCGCGACCTGGGCGGTGAGGTGGGCGCTGCCGCCGAAACCGTAGATACCCAGCGCGCCGCCGTCGGGGACCGCGGCGCGTTCGAGTGCCCGGTAGCCGATGATCCCGGCGCACAGGAGCGGGGCGAGTTCGTTGTCCGTGTAACCGTCCGGCAGTCGCAGCGCGTAGTCGGCGGGGACTGTCGCGAACTCGGCGTATCCGCCGTCCGCGTCCCAGCCGGTGTACCGCGACTGCCTGCACAGGTTCTCGGCGCCCCGCAGGCAGGCGGCACAGCGCCCACACGTGTGGCGCAACCACGCGATGCCCACCCGGTCCCCGACGGCGAACCCCTCAGCTGCCGAATCACCTACTGCGGCAACCTCCCCCACCACCTCGTGGCCGGGTGTCACACGGGGCCGGTGCACGGGAAGGTCGCCCTCGGTCACATGGAGGTCGGTCCGGCACACGCCGCACGCCAGGACCTTGACGAGAAGTTCCCCCGGCGCAGGCTCGGGGATCGCCTCACGTCCCCACGCGAGGGGGCTGCCGGAGACGGGGCCCGGCGCGACCACACGCCATGCGGCCATCGTCCCGGTTCCGCCCTCCGTCGCCGCCATACCCCCACAATGCCCGTGACGGGTGGCCACCGCCAGGACCCGGGGGACCGTGTCTCGAAGACACGGCGCCGTGGTGAAGGCCGTGCCGGACCGGCCTCGCAACTAGGCTCCACACATGGACCTGCGCGGTGAAGACCTGTTCACGGTGGCGGAGTCTCTGGCGGAACTTCTCGGCGCCCCGATCACCATCGAAGACGAGAACTCGACGGTGCTCGCCTATTCGAGTGGCGAGCAGGCGGTCGACGAAGCCCGGATCGGCACGATTCTCGGCCGTCAGGTGCCGGGCCGATTCCGGCAACTCCTCGCCGACGCCGGGGTGTTCGAGCAACTGCACCGCGACACCGACGTCCACTACGTCGACCTCCGGGTGCCCGAGGTGCTGCCGCGCGCGGCGATCGCGGTGCGCGACGGCGATCGGCCCGTCGGTTCCATCTGGGCGGCGATGTCCGCCCCTCCCACCCCGGAGCAGGAATCGATCCTGAGGTCCGCGGTCCCCGTCGTCGCCGAACACATCGCGGCCGAGAGGGAGCGCGTGGACGTGACCCGCCGGCTGCAGGTCGACCGGGTCCGGGCGCTGATCAACGGCGGGGAGCCCGCGTTCCGGGCCGCCGACGACCTCCGGCTGGAGGGACGGCTCACGGTCGCGGCGGCCGCCCCCGTCGTGATCGGGCGGCCGTTGCCGTCCGGGTTGCTCGCGTCTCTCGGCCTGTACCTCGACACCCTCGCGGTCGACTCGGTCGCCGCGCAGCTCGACGACGTCATCTACGTGGTCATCGCCGCATCGGCGAAGGATGTCCGGCGTCTCGCCGAGGATTTCCTCGCCCGCGCCCGCAGCGGCCCCGCCTTCGTCGTCGCGGTGGGGCGCGAAGTGAACACGGCCAGTCAGGCTCACCTGTCGCGCGGCGACGCCGACCGGGTCCTCACCGTTCTGCAGCACGCCCGATCCGGCGGTGTCGTCGGGACCATGCGGGACAGTCTCGCGTCCGTGCTGGCGTTGCGGGTCGCGGACATCTTCGACGGCCTGGGCGACCTCACCCCGCTCGCCGCGCTCACCCGGCACGACGAGCAGCACGGAACCGACCTCGTGGCCACTGCCCGTGCGTTCCTCGCCCACGGCGGCGACGTCGCCGATGCGGCCGCCGCACTGCACGTGCACCCCAACACCCTGCGGAACCGGCTGCGGCGCTGCGTCGATTCGTGCGATGTGGACCTGACCGACGCGGACACCCGGCTCATCCTGATGCTGCACCTGAAGCTGGCGGGGCTGCGGGCGATGTGACCCCTGGCCGATTGCACAGGGGACGCTGTCGCGGACTGGCCGAACGGCTACTCCCCCGAAGCCGTGGCCGACCGATGATGGAGTCATGAGCACAGTGAAGCGCCCGGACCATGTGGCGATCATCGGGGCAGGCGTCGTGGGATTGTCCACCGCGTGGTTCCTCCAGGAGCGCGGCGTCCGCGTCACGGTCGTCGATCGGGAGGGTGTCGCGGCCGATGCGTCGTGGGGCAACGCGGGTTGGCTCGCACCGGCATTGACGCTGCCGCTGCCCGAACCCGCCGTGCTGAAGTACGGGCTGCGCGCAATGCTGAATCCATCTTCGCCGGTCTACGTTCCCTTCACGACCGACGTGCGGTTGCTCCGTTTCCTCGTCGGCTTCGCCCGGCACTGCACGCCCTCCCGGTGGGAGGACGCGATGAAGGTGTACGCCGAAGTCAACCGGATCTCCCTGGGCGCCTACGACGAACTCGCGGACGGCGGGGTGCGGGAGCACACACATCTCGCCGACCCCTTCCTCACCGCGTTCAAGTCGGACGAGGACCGCGAAGCGCTCGTCGACGAGTTCCGCCACGTCGAGGCCGCCGGCGGAGAGGTCGAGTACGACCGCGTCGACGGCGACGAGATCCACTCCCTCGAGCCGAGTCTCGGCGACGGCGTGCACTCCGGTCTGCGGCTGCGCAATCAGCGTTTCATCGACCCGCCGCGCTTCGTGCATTCGCTCGCCGACGCCGTCCGGGCCCGGGGCGGTGAGATCGTGTCCGGCTTCGACGTGACGGCCGTGCACGATCAAGGACAGTCGGGGGTCCGACTGGTCTCGGCCAACGGCGACGCGGTGTCCGCCGACGCCGTCGTCATCGCGAGCGGAGCACGCCTCAACGCGCTCGCCCGCCCGTTCGGTGTTCGCGCCCTGGTCCAGGCCGGCCGCGGATACAGCTTCAGTGTCCAGCCGCAGCAGATGCCGAAGAACCCGATCTACTTCCCCACTCAGCGGGTCGCGTGCACTCCGCTCCACGACCGTTTCCGCGTCGCCGGAATGATGGAGTTCCGCAGTCCCGACGCACCCCTGGACCCGCGCCGGGTCCAGGCGATCATCGAGGCCGCGAAGCCCATGTTCACCGGCATCGACTGGGAATCGCGTCAGGAGGAGTGGGTCGGGTCGCGGCCGTGCACCACCGATGGACTTCCGCTCGTCGGCGCCACCCGCTCCCCCCGCGTGCACGTGGCGGGCGGCCACGGAATGTGGGGCATCGCCCTGGGACCGCTCACCGGACGCATGCTGGCCGACTCCATGACCGGCGGCGAGGTTCCCGGCGTCCTGCGGCATTTCGACCCGCTGCGCTGAGCGGCTCGGGAACGGGCCGCCCAGAATCGGCGCAATTCGGTAAAGGTAGCCGGAGGTCCCGACGCCGTGGATGAAGAACGCCACACGGCCGGTACCGGAATCGAGGTAGCTCACCGGACCACGGTCCGTGTCGGTCTTGCGGCGTGTGTCGAACTCCGCGACAGTCATGAGGACCATCTCCTGCAATCCACGGTAGTAGTTCGCAAGGCTCGAGACATCAACGAGGGGTCGAGCGCCGGTCAGTCCAGCCTTCCCACCACCGTCTCGGCGGCCGCGACCAGGGCGCCGGAGGAGGCGAGGGCGACCGCGGCTTCGATCTCCGGCGCGAGGTGACGGTCGGTTCCCGGGCCGGCGACGTGCTCGCGGATCGCGTCCCGCACCGCACCCGTCGCGGGCGACGGCGCCAGCGGTGCCCGCAGGTCCAGCGCCCGGGCAGCCGTCAACGCCTCGATCGCCAGGACCCGGGTGAGTCCGTCGATCGCCCGGCGCAGCTTCCGGGCGGCGGACCACCCCATCGACACGTGGTCCTCCTGCATCGCCGACGACGGAATCGAGTCGACGCTCGCGGGCGCCGCGAGCCGTTTGAGTTCGGAGACGATCGCCGCCTGCGTGTACTGGGCGATCATGTGACCGCTGTCGACCCCCGGATCGTCGGCCAGGAACGGGGGCAACCCGTGATTGCGGGCGACGTCGAGGAAGCGGTCGGTGCGGCGTTCGCTCATGCTCGCGAGGTCCGCGACCACGATCGCGAGGAAGTCCAGCACGTAGGCGACCGGCGCCCCGTGGAAATTGCCGTTCGACTCCACCCGCCCGTCCACGGTGACCACCGGGTTGTCGATCGCGCTCGCCAGTTCCCACGACGCCACCTGCTCGGCGTGCGCGAGGCTGTCCCGCGCGGCGCCCGCGACCTGCGGGGCGCACCGCAACGAGTACGCATCCTGCACGACGGTGCAACTCGGATCGGCGTGACTCTTCACGATCTCGGAGTCGGCGAGCAACCGGACCATGTTCGCGGCCGCGTGTGCCTGGCCGGGGTGCGGGCGCAGCGCCTGCAGGTCGGGGGCGAACACCTTGTCGGTGCCGAGCAGCCCCTCGACGCTCATCGCCGCGGTGACGTCGGCCAACCGCAGGAGCCCGTGCAGGTCCTCGCACGCCAGCAGCAGCATGCCGAGCATGCCGTCGGTGCCGTTGATGAGGGCGAGCCCCTCCTTCTCCTCGAGCACGACGGGTTCGATGCCGGCGGCGGACAGCGCCGTCCCGGCCGGCATCAGTGCGCCCTCGGCGTCGCGGACCGTGCCCTCACCGATGACGGCGAGCGCGACGTGCGCCAGCGGCGCGAGATCGCCGGAACACCCGAGGCTGCCGTATTCGTGGACCACCGGCGTGATCCCCGACGACAGGAGCGAGGCATAGACCTGCGCGACCTCCGGCCGTGCGCCGGTCCTGCCGGTGGCCAGGGTCGACAACCGCAGCAACATCAGGGCGCGCACCACCTCGCGTTCCACCTCGGGGCCGTTGCCGGCCGCGTGCGAGCGGACCAGACTGCGCTGCAGCTGCGTCCGCCGTGCGAAGGGGATGTGCCGGGTGGCGAGTGCTCCGAATCCCGTCGAGATCCCGTACACGGGCTTCGGGTCCTCGGCCAGCGCCTCGATGCGCTTGCGGGATTCCGCCATGGCCGAGATCGCGTCCCCCGCAATCCGCACCGGGGCGCCGAGACGCGCCACCCGGATCACGTCTTCTGCGGAGACCGCTCCGGTTCCGACGACGACACACTCTTCGGTTCCCACATCCCCCAGTCTCCCCCGAGGCCGGAGGGAGGGTGACGAGATTGCGGGAGCGGCAACGGCGTCTACCGACGGCCGCGGAGGGCTTCCTCGATTTCGCGTGGCGTCATGAGACGTTCGAGTTTTTCACTCGGCCACGAGGACGGACGTCCTTGCAATCGGGCTGATTCGAGTAGAGGGAGAGGGCTGCGGTCCCACCGCAGGATCGAATGAACATTCACGACCGATCACTTCCGAACACCGACTCGACAACTTTCCATTGCGCCATTGCACCCGCGACCTTTCGTCGCGCTATTGACTCATCGCCCATCGTGCCCTTTTGGTTACAGGGTTTCGATGAGGCGCGCGGAAGCGCTGGAAAACCGCGGTCGGACGAGGTTTCAGTGACCTACCGCACACGGTGCCGTCCTGAACGCCTACGATGGCGCAAAAGTAATTGTTACCGTTCGTACCACCTTCCCTGACTGGAGACAGCCGATGGCAAACACCCTCGAAACAAGCATCGACATCGCCGCGACCCCGCAAGACGTGTGGGCCGTCGTGTCGGATCTGAAGCGGATGGGCGAATGGAGCCCCCAGTGCCGCACGATGCGCATCCTCGGTGGCGTCGTCGAAGAGGGCACCAAGACCGTCAACATCAACCGCAAGGGCTTCCTCGTGTGGCCGACCACGTCGAAGGTCGTGAAGTTCCAGCCCAACAAGGCCCTCGCGTTCCGCATCCTCGAGAACCGCACCATCTGGTCGTACGAACTCGAGCCCACGGCCGGCGGAACCAAGGTCACCGAACGTCGCGAGGCACCGACCGGAACGTCCAAGGTGTCGCAGTTCCTGGTCAAGACCGTCCTCGGCGGCAACGAGGACTTCGAGGTCGACCTCGTGAACGGGATGAACACCACCCTCGCCCGCATCAAGTCGGAGGCCGAGCGCAAGGCTTGACCCTCGACCTGGTCGAGGCCTCAGCGTTGCCGGTATGGACACACCGGACGCCGTCATGGCGAGGATCGCGCAGGGGCAGGAACTGGCAGTGGCAGGTGACCGGGAGGGCGCCCGGCGCATCTTCGAGGAGGTGTGGGACGCCCTCCCGTCCGGCGTCGACCCTGACCCCTTGCACGTCGTCACGCTCGCCCACCACCTGGCGGACGTGCAGACGGACCCCGCGGAGGAACTGCGCTGGGATCTGCTCGCCCTCGACGCCGCCGAATCGCTGACCGACGACCGCGCCCGGGAGCACCATTCCTCGCTGCGGGTGGCGGGCTTCTACCCGTCGCTGCACCTCAACGTGGCGGCGGCTCATCACGCACTCGGCCATTCGGCCGAGGCACGGCACCATCTCGACCGGGCGGCGGAGAACTGCGGGTCCCTCGCCGAGGACGGGTACGGACGGATGATTCGCGGGGCCATCTCGCGACTTCGCGCAGACCTCGACGCGTGCGAGTGTCGGACGACGCGGGCAGAGTGAGCGGCGTGCTCAGCATCGGTGAACTCGCGCAGGCGTCCGGTCTGTCGGTCAGCGCCCTGCGGTTCTACGACAAGGCGGGCGTCCTCACCCCGCACGTGGTGGACCCGCGCACGGGCTACCGCTGGTACACCGACCGGCACGTGGAGGCGGCCGTCCTCGTCGCCGCGATGCGCCGGGTGGGAATGCCCGTCAAGGAGATGTCGGCCGTGCTGAACGGCACGGACGCCCACGGACTCCTCGACCGGCATCTCGGCCGGCTCGAGAAAGGGCTCGACGACGCCCGACGCGAGCTCACGAGAATTCACCATCTGCTCGACGCTCGGCCGAAGACGGAGAGCGCGTTCGTCCTCGGCACCACCGACCTGCTCGCCGCGTTCGGTTCGGTGCGGTTCGCCGCCGACCCCGAGTCGGAGTACCCGGTGCTGCGCGGGTGCCTGCTGGAGACCGAGCACGACGTGCTGCGGCTCGTCACCACCGACCGGTACCGGCTGGCGGTCGGCACGGCGGCCGTACTCGTGCCCCCGAACGCGCCGGTCTCCGCCGTCGTCCCGTGCACCTTCCTCGACGACGCCGCCGGGCTCCTGCGCCGTCACGAGGAAGTGTCCGTACTCGTCGACTCCGATTCCGTCACCCTCCGCTGCGGCACCGAAGAGCTCACCACCCGCCTCGTCGACGGTGCGTTCCCCGACCATCGCAGCCTGTCGCCCGCACACGCCGGGATCGAGCGCACCTTCTCCTCGGCGGAGCTGCGGGCGCTCCTGGCCGAAGCCGGCGACCGCGTGGATCTCGGCGTCCTGGAGTCCGGCGAGATCGTCGTCGGCAGCCTCGGCGCGGGGCAGGGCGTTCGCTTCCACGTGCAGGTGAACGCGGGTTTTCTCCTCGAGGCCGTCGACGCACTGCCGGGCGAGCAGCTGACGTTCGACGTGTCCGGTCCCCTCACTCCCCTCGCCATCCGGCCACGATCCGTTCACACGTCGGACCCCGCGAGTGCGTACTCTCTCCTGATGCCGTTGCAGCCGGTAGCGCTCACGTAATCTGTGAGTGCGGCGCGATGGCGCGCAGGCAGCACGTCCGTCCGACACAGTTAGAGGAGCCCGTGGCACG
>SEEV01000232.1 GCA_004211695.1 Rhodococcus sp. (in: high G+C Gram-positive bacteria) | reverse complement strand
CCCGCAGCCATCCCTGCCCAGAACGTTTGAAAGATCTCCGGAACCATCCGATGAGAATATTTCACCATGTGCAACACCCTTTGATCAGTGGTGTTGCGATCACCGCACGAACCCAAGGATCCGCTTACGGAACCGACCGCCTACACCCTCAACTAGTGAAAATATGATCCGGCCAATCTGATTCATCGAGGCAATACGTGCTGGAACCAGCGGGAGCGCAATTCGGTGCGGAGCCGGATGGCGGGAACCTCACCGTCCCGTCGCGAGTCTCACGCGGAGCACCTTGTCGCCGTCGCCGTTGTCGGTGGTGCTGAGCAACGACCCGTCGGGATGGCCGACGACCGTCCGGATACAGCCGTACTCCCCTGCCAGTTCGGGCGGCGTGGTCTCGGCGACAACATGTGCACCGGTGGGGTCGAGTCGCAGGAACAGGACCTTGCGGCCCTTCTGAACGCCGACGGCGAGGGCTCCGTCCCAGTCCCCCACTGCGGACCGGTAACGAACGTGCCGCTGGCCGTGGCGATGGTGGCGGGCCCCGAACTCCATACCGCCGTGATCGCCTCGGGAACACGGTCGGGGTCGGTCATCGGCACGGATTCGTCGTAGGCCGAGAACACCGAATCCTGACTAAGGTCGTACGACCTGTGGCACTCGCCCGTGCTCGCTGCGGGATGTGAAATCTGTAACAGACCATTCGGTCTGGACGATCAAGGCGTCAGGGTTATGAACCTACAACAAGGAGTGAGAACTATGGGTTCGTCTGAAATCTTCACTGATTTGGTCGCCTGGGGTGCTGAGGGATTTCTGAACGGAAATCCGGTGCAGTCGGCAGTGGGTGCTGTGCTGTTCCTGGGCCTGGGACTTTGGGACCTCGTCACGGGTGCACCCATCGTCATCTGAACCGGCCAGACGCTCGGCTCCGTAGCTACGACTTTCCAGAGAATGTCCATCTGTGGGCTGAGCCCGGCCGAGGCCGATGGTCGGTGACACCCCCGATCAGGCTGCCCGCTCCTCGGCCCGAGACCCGAGACCTTACGAACCCGGCCGCTGGCCTTGCCGTACCCCTCTTCGCATCGACCCTCGTCTGGCCCAAGCGGGGCTTCCCGACACCAGACATCTCGCTACTGACAGGATCTCAATGAGAAGCACAATTATCGCTGCGGCACGCGTCACGGCCGTCGTCATATCGGGGCTGGCCTTCGCAGCGATCATCGGCTCCGGCACCGCCCAGGCGGACCCCCAAGACTGCGTCATCCAGCGGGATGCGTTCAGCGCGACGGCGACCTGCCATGACACCGATGCGCCCCCTGGCAGAGAGTACGCGGTGATCGTCGACTGTTGGGGCCTCCACGGCATCCCCAACGCCTTTCCGTTCTATGCGATCGGGCCCTTCAGCCAGTCCAGTCGCTCATTCGTGCCAACAGGTCAGGCCACGGGGGCTTGCAGCACGAATTGGGGTGCCCCCTCGTTGGATGCCGGCGTGATCACCAACGCCCACGTGGAGATCTATCGCCAGTAGCCCGTACCAGGGACGCCACCGCCTGTCCGCTGAACCCGTGTACTTGGTTGACGATCCGGGCCCACCTCATCGCCGCCAGCGGCATCGAGGCCTACCGGCCCCGAGGGAACGCATTCCACGACAGGCTCGTCATCGACCTGCAGTGGGAAACCGCCGACTATCAGCAGACCGCGGGCGTATGGCGACCGACACCCGACCCGAGCCGGCCGTGATACACCCATGAGGAATCGACTCGCCGATCCACGACGCCAACACGTCATCGCACAGTCAGCCAGCTCGTGGACGGCATCGCCCGCCAGGATCGATGGACGATCGCACGGCGATGGACCGGCCGCCTCCTCGAACAACTGCTCCCGCACAGCGGCGATCGCGTATTCGCCGTCCCGAGTGAGAGCTCGTGCCTGGGCGCCGCCGTCGACAACGACTTCCCACGCGCGATCCAGCAAAGTCGGTTCACCGAGACGATCGACGCCGACATCATCGCCCGCCACAGCCCCCTCGACACGAGGGCCGCCGCGATCGACTGGGACGACCCCACCGCCGTACTACACACGAGCTCGAACGGGACGACCACGGTCGCAGACGCTCTCACCGAGTTGGCCGAGTGGGACCAGCGAGCGTGGACGTGGATCGCCGACGAATGTGCGATGTTCGGCGGACTCTATCTCCGCGCCCGCCACCCCGAACTCGTCCGCCGATACTGACACGTGAGGGCGCTCGAGGCGTGAACACGGCAAGGTGGGTCCCGGTCACCGATGTCGAATCGGCGCGTCCCGGATCTAGTCGTAGATCACGGCAAGTCCCCGACGCTCGAGGTCCGCCTTGGTGCCGTGCAGGAGCGCACCCGACTCGTGCACTACAAAAGGTTTCGTCACAACAACCCCGTCCGTTGTAGTTGGTTGGAAGATTGTGCAGCACGTCAGGGGCATTGCCGCAAGCCCCTCTCTCTGCCATATAGTGAGAGTGGGACGAGATGCGTAGAGGCAAATCAAGACCTGTGGAGTGGAAGATCTCAGGCGACTTCCGTTCCAGCCGAATCTGCCTGTTCGCATACCCTCCGTGGCAGGAACCTCCAGCGGCGCTTCCCATCGACGATCATGGACGTCGTGGAGAACACAAGCACCCAACGAGACGAGACCGTCCGTGAGTCTTATTCGGCCAGATCCCAGGAGTACACGGAGCTCTTCGGCTCGGCGACTTCGGCGCACCCCTCCGATCGGGCCCGGGTGAGCAGCTGGGCCGAAACCCTGACAGGTCCCGTGCTCGACGCCGGGTGTGGTCCGGGGCAGTGGACGGACTTCTTGGCCGAGTGCGGCCCAGCCGTGAGCGGGATTGATCTGGTTCCCGAGTTCGTCGAACGAGCTCGTACGCAGTACCCAGACCGCACCTTCGAAGTCGGCGGCTTCGAGGCATTGGACGCCGCGACGGAATCACTGGGTGGTGTGCTGTCCTGGTACTCGCTCATTCACCACAGTCCGCAGGACATCCAGACTCCGCTCGCCGAGTTCGCGCGCGTGATTCGGCCGGGCGGAGGGTTGTTGGTGGGCTTCTTCGAAGGAGCAACCGTGGGGACGTTCGACCATGCCGTAACCACGGCCTATCGGTGGCCAGTGGCTGAACTCGGCCAGGAATTGGTCACGGCCGGCTTCGAGGTGATCGAGACACATACCCGAACGGGCAGTGGTTACAGGCCTCACGGCGCAATCACCGCACACCGGCAGAACAGCCGATGAGGGACCCCTATCTGCACGGTTTCGATGTTCGAACTGCTCGCCCTCGACAGAAGCAGCGGGTCTCCGGCATCACGGGGTCGGTCCTCGCGCGGAGTCGAGACGGTGCAGCAGGGCACGCGCGCCGTCGAGGAGCAATTCGAGAGCGTCCGGATAGGCGCTGCGTTCGGAGAGGTCGACGAGAAGAGCGGCGGTTGCCGCAATGTGTGGATGGGTTTCGGCCGGAAGCTGTGCGTAGGAGGATCGCCACAGTTGCCGGTCGGACTCGCGCACGTCGTCGGGTAGTGCGAGTTCGGCACCGTCGAGCGCCGCGAAAGCCAGCATCTGATCCACGAATGCGCGGTAGAGCCGCACCGCGGCGCCGTCGGGGAATCCTGCTTCGCGCAGAATTCCGAGGATCGTCTCGACTGCGGCCTTTTCGGAGGTGCGGCCGCTGACTCGGCTCGCCGACAGGACCGCCGCCTGAGGATGGTCCAGATATGCTGCGTGCGAACGGATTCCGAGGGAGTGGAGATCGCGCCACCAGTCCCCCGTCGGCTCCCATCCGTGGAACGACCGGCCGATCAGTTCGTCGGCGATCGCCAACGTCAGGTCGTCGATGCCGTCGAAGTACCGGTAGAGGGTGCTCGGGTCGGCGCCGAGCGCAACCCCGAGTCGGCGGACCGACAGGCCTGCACTGCCGTGGTGGCGGAGCAACCGCAATGCCGTGTCCACGATCAACTTCTCCGAGAGCACGGCCCCCTGCTTCGTCGGCCTCCGCCTGCGCCGGGCCGATTCCGAGACCACCTGCTTTGCCATCCCGACTCCTTCCGCTGCCGCAACCTTATGCCAACACCGTTGACGGCGTAAACGGCGAAGGTGTTGCATGTCACAGGCAGCGCTCGGCAACTCGTCCCCGACATCCACCCAGCGAAAGCGACGCACACATGGCAGCACAGAACAACGGCACAGCCGGCGCACCACCGGCGACGGGCCTCCGCAAGACCCTCGGGGTGGTGGACGGAATCGCGATCGCCGCGTCGAGTACCGCGGCGACGACCAGCATCGGCGTCGGCCTGGGAGTCATCGCAGCCGTCGTCGGACTCCAGATGCCGGTGGTGCTGCTGCTGGCGTTCGTCCCGATTCTCGGAATTGCCGGTGGATACGCTCGGCTCAATCGTGTCGAGCCCAATTGCGGCAACAGCTACGTGTGGGTGGGCCGCAGCCTCAATCCGTGGCTGGGCTTCCTCACGGGCTGGATGGCGATCATCGCCGTCGTGGTGTTCATGGCCTACACCACCGCCATCGCCGGGTCGGCGATCCTGCAACTCGGGGGCATGGCCGGTCTGCACAGCATCGGGGGGCTCACTCTCGACCCGGACTCCACGCTGCAGTCCACACTGGTGGGGCTGATCATCCTGGGGGCGGTCACCTTCACCGCCGTCCGAGGCGTCGCGGTCGCCGCACGGCTGCAGAAGTATCTCCTCGTCTTCGAATACGTCGTGCTGATCGGGTTCTGCGTGTACGGGCTGTTCGCCGGCAACCAGCCGTTCTCCCTCGACTGGTTCAATCCGTTCGCGATTCCCTCGTTCGCGTTGCTCGCGCAGGGCATGGTGATCGCGGTCTTCTTCTACTGGGGTTTCGAGGCGGCGTTCAGCGTGAGCGAAGAGGTACGCGATCCTCGCGATGCCTCCCGCGCGGGTGTGATCACCGTATTCCTGGCACTCGGCTTGTTCCTGCTCGGTGCGGTGTCCTTCCAGCGCGTCCTCACCCCGGCGGAACTGACGGACAACGGCACCGTCGGGCTCGCGTTCCTCGGTGAGGCGCTCGCCGGCCAGCCGCTCGCAGCGCTACCGGTGGTCGCGCTGATGTTCTCCGTCGTCGCGTCACTCCAGGCAACCGTGATCCCCAGCGCCCGTGGACTGTTCGCCATGGGCCGGGACCGCACCCTCGGCCCGGTGTGGACCCGGATCCATTCCCGCTACGGAACCCCGGTGGCCGGGACGTTGCTGCTCGGCGGCATCTCCGCGGTAGTTGCGTTGCTGGCCACGGTCATTCCCAAGCTGAGCGACCTTCTCGGTGCCGGTATCAGCTCCATCGGCCTGGTCGTCGCCCTCTGGTACGGCCTGACTGCACTCGCCGCCGCGGTGCGGTTCCGGCGACTGCTGTGGGAGCATCCGTGGGAGGGGCTGCGTGCGGTGGTGTCTCCCGCGCTCAGTGCGCTGGTGCTGCTGGCACTGGGCGGCTACCTGGGCTGGATCTTCTACACCTCCGCCGATCATCTCGAATTCAGCGCAGCCAACGGCTGGTTCCAGCTGTTGTTCCCGGTGCTGATCCTGGTCTCCGGTCTGGTGGTGGCTGCGCACGCGAAGTGGGTCCGGAAGTCGCCGTATTTCCTCACCGGCCGGGGAACGGACGCCGATGACGCGGACCTGCTCGACAGGCCTGCGCCCGCAGAAGTCCCCATCACGACCCCGTCCTGACCGATGCAACCCGATCCATACGACGACGTCAGCACTTCCCGATAGGAGATTTTCGATGACAGCAGCACCCGCAGATCTGCTCTTCACCGGCGGATCCGTTGCCACCCTGAACCCTGCCCGTAGCCGTGCCACGACGGTCGCCGTCACCGGCGGACGGATATCGGCGGTGGGCCACGACGAGGTCCGGGAACTGATCGGCCCTCACACCGAGGTCGTGGACCTCACCGGACGGATGCTGTTGCCGGGTTTCCAGGACGCGCACATCCATCCCGTGCTGGCCGGCCTCGAGTACGCCCGCTGCAACCTCACGGGCACCAGCGATGCGGCCTCCACGCTCGCCGCCGTCCGCACCTACGCCGAGGAACACCCCGAGTTGCCGTGGATCGTCGGGGGTGGGTGGTCGATGGAGGCGTTCGACGGGGGCACACCCACCGCGCGCCTACTCGACACAGTCGTCCCTGATCGCCCGGTGTTCCTGCCCAACCGCGACCACCACGGGGGGTGGGCCAACACCAGAGCCATGGACCTCGCCGGCGTCACGCGGGACACCCCGGATCCCGTCGGCGGACGCATCGAACGCGATGCCTACGGCGAGCCGACCGGCATGTTCCAGGAGTCGGCGATGGAGCTGATCGGGTGCCACACTCCGCACCACACCCCCGACGACCGGCTGAAGGCACTGATCTACGCCCAGGAGTACCTGCATTCGCTCGGCATCACGGCCTGGCAGGACGCGCTGCTCGGCGACGCTTCAGGCATAGCCGACGTCTCGGACGCCTACCTGACGGCAGCGCGCGACGGATCTCTCACCGCACGGGTGGCGGGCGCCCTGTGGTGGGATCGCGATCGGGGCGCCGACCAAATTCCCGAACTGCTGCAACGGCGCTCCCGTCTCCGAGTGGGGCGGATGCGGGCCGATACCGTGAAGATGATGCTCGACGGCGTCGCCGAGTCTCGCACCGCGGCCATGATCTCCCCGTACCTCGATGGATGTGGTTGTCCTACTGCCCATTCCGGCACCAGTTTCGTAGACCCCGAACAGCTGCGCGGCTACGTCACCGAGCTAGATGCCCTCGGATTCCAAGTGCATTTCCACGCCCTCGGCGACCGAGCGGTGCGAGAGGCGCTCGACGCGGTGCACGCCGCCCGGACGACCAACGGGTTCCGCGACACCCGGCCGCACCTCGCGCATCTGCAGGTGGTGCACCCCAGCGACATCGCGCGCTTCCGCGCTCTCGGTGTCACGGCCAACATGCAGCCGCTGTGGGCGGCGCACGAACCGCAGATGGACGAGCTCACCATCCCGTTTCTCGGTGACGAACGCGCCCGTCGGCAGTATCCGTTCGGTTCCCTGCTGCGCGCGGGCGCCACCCTGGCAGCCGGCAGCGACTGGCCGGTCAGCAGCGCCGACCCGATCCACGCCATCCATGTCGCGGTCAACCGCGTACTGCCCGGTGACGACGGCCGCGATCACCCCGTGTTCCTGCCGGAGCAGCGCCTCGACCTCACGGCCGCGCTCACCGCGTACACCGCGGGGTCCGCGTATGTGAATCGTCTCGACGACACCGGAAGCATCGAGGTCGGCAAGCTCGCCGATCTGGTGGTACTCGACCAGGACCCGTTCACCGTCAGCGATGACGCGATCGCCGATACTCGGGTGGCACTGACCTATGTCGGCGGTGACCGCGTCTACACCGCACCGAATGCCTGAGTCGGCGGCAGTATCCGGACCTACTGCGCGCCGAGGGAGTCGATCGCGGCCCGGAGCTTGGTAGTGGCCTCGTCGGCGACGCCCTGCAACGCCGGTTCGTCGGTCACCTCGACCATCAGTCGCGGGTTCATTGCGTCGATGATGATCGTGTCGTCTGCGGACGTGTCCACGCGGACCACGACGTTGCAGGGCAGCAGCAGGCCGATCTGCCGATCCACGTTCACGGCGCGGTGCGCGAGCGGCGGATTACACGCGCCGAGGATGAGGTAGCCCTCCATGTCCTCGCCGAGTTTCGCCTTCAGCGTCGCCTTCATGTCGATTTCGGTGAGCACGCCGAATCCTTGCTCGGACAGCGCCTGCCGAGTGCGCTCCACTGCGTCGGCGAACGTGGTGTGCAGAGTGGTCGACAGTGCGAGATTCATGATTGTTTCCTGACTTCGGTTCACGAGGGCGGTCGTCGCCGTTCAGGCGAGAGCGAGGAAGAGTTTCTCGCTGTCTTCGTCGCCGACCACGGTGTGGCCCTTTCGTAGGTTGCTCCCCAATGGTACCCCTAGGGGTATATCAGGGAGGTGGGGCCGACGGCCATCGTGGCGCCGATCGGCATCCGCGGCCACACTGGAGGTGTCCCGCCGAAGTCAGGAGACAGTGATGGGCGACAACAGGCCGTTCGGGTTCGACCCCGACGATCTCGACCGCGTGATCCGTGAGGCCGGCGAGGAATTGCAGGGCGTCAAGGACCGCATCGTCAGGTTCCTCGACCAGGCGGATTCCCAGATTCCGTGGACGGGCGTCTTCGCCGACTTCGCCCGCACCCCGCGCACCGGTTCGAAGCCGGAGACGACCGGGGAGACCGGTGACGGCGTGTGGGCGATCTACACGGTCGACGCAGACGGCGTCGCACGCGTCGAACAGGTGTATGCCACCGAACTCGATGCGCTCCGCGCGCACAAGCACAACACGGATCCCCACCGGTCTGTGCGGTTCCTCCCCTACGGCGTCACCGTCAGCGTCCTCGACCAACCGGAGGAGCCGACCCCGCGCGAGACGGAGTGAGCGAGGCCGCTCACTCCTCCAACTCGAGCGGTAACTCCGCGGTGACTCGCCAGCTGCCGTCGGTCTGCCGTCCGGCCTCGAGTGTGCCGTGCAGCACGGCGACCCGTTCGCGCATGCCCAGCAGCCCGTTGCCCGACCCGAGGGAGAATTGGCCCGAGGAGTTGCCGTTGTCGGTGATCTCGACGAGGACATCCGTCTCGCGGCGCCGCACCCGCACCTTCGCCCGCGGGCGCTCTCCGGCGTGCCGCAGCACGTTCGTCAGCGACTCCTGAACCAGGCGGTGGACGCCGAGGCTGACGGCCGGGCTGATGTCGTCCAGCTTCCCCGTCAGCTCCAGTTCCACGGGCAGGCCCGCGCTGCGCATCATGTCGACCACCCGGGCGAGACCGGCGGTGCCGTGCTGGGGCATGTCGTCGGTCGCAGGTTCGGTACGCAACAGCGACACGGTGCGCCGCAGCTCCGCCAGAGCCTCCCGCCCCGTGCTCGCGATGTTGGTGAGCGCCTGTTTCGCGATCTCGGGGTTGTTCTTCAACGCATACGACGCGCCGTCGGCCTGCACGATCATCACACTCACGGCGTGTGCGACCACGTCGTGCAGTTCCCGCGCGATCCGCGTGCGCTCGGCGGCCACCGCGTCCTCGGCGCGCCGATCCCGGTCGTAGTCGGCGACGGCGAGCCGTGCGGCCACCTCCTCGTCGTAGGCCCGGCGGGCTCCGAGGAACTCCGCGGTGATCCACGACAGCGCGAAGATCAGCGCCGAATACAGACCGGTCTCCAGCGGCCCCTGCTCGAGCAGCCAGATGGAGAGCGCGGAGTCGAGCACCAGTCCCACCGCGAACACGGCGGCGGCGCGCCGGTCGACGTAGGCGACGAGGGTGTACAGCGCGACCGCGAGGGCCAGCAGCCCCGGGTGCTCGGCATCGAGATCGTCGATCGAGTAACTGACGAAGGTGATCGTGATCGACACCACCAGAATCGCCCCGGCAGCGGCGCGAGGGTACTTGCGGCGCCACACGATCGGCAGGCACAGCAGGAAGCCCATGACGAGCTGCACCCACGGTGACCGATCGCCCGCCGCAGTGAAGACGAATACCTCGAGGGTGAACAGGATCGCCGCCAACATCGAGTCCGCAACCGTCGGCTTTCCTCGCAGCCACAGACTGAACCTCCGCATGTGCACAGCGTAAGTACCTCGCGGTGGGTGTGGTTGAGTCTGCACCATGAATGTGGGTGACTGGGCGCTTCTTCTCACCGCCGCGACAGCCGCCGGGTGGGTGGACGCCGTGGTCGGCGGCGGCGGACTGATCCTCATTCCCGCGCTGTTTCTCGTCGCACCGCAACTGACGCCGCAGGCGGCGCTCGCCACCAACAAGCTCACCGCGTTCACCGGCACCTCCGCCGCGGTGATCACGTTCGCGCGCCGCATCCCGATGGACTGGCGACTGCTGGTTCCGGCCGGCCTGCTGGCGGCGGCCGCGTCCGCGCTCGGCGCCGCGACGGTGTCGCGCATCGACAAGGACGTCTTCATCCCGCTGATCATGGCGGTGCTCGTCGGTGTCGCCGTGTTCGTGACGATCCGGCCGCAACTCGGGACCACATTGGCGAAGGATCCGCCGACCCGGCGGAAGGTCGTCACAGTCGTCCTGCTCTCCGCCGGCCTCCTCGGCTTCTACGACGGACTGTTCGGTCCGGGCACCGGCACGTTCCTCATCATCAGCTTCGCCACGTTCCTCGGCACCGAGTTCGTGCGCAGCGCCGCGATGGCGAAGGTGATCAACCTCGGATCGAATCTGGGTGCGCTGGTGTTCTTCGCCGCCACCGGTCACGTGCTGTGGGCACTCGGGCTGAGCATGGCGGTCTGCAACGTGATCGGCGCGGTCACCGGTTCGCGGATGGCCCTGAGCAAGGGCGCCGGTTTCGTCCGGATCACCCTGCTGATCGTCGTGATCGCCATGGTGATCCGGTTGGGTTGGCAGCAATTCGGCTGAGCGACCGACTACGGTGGTCCAGGTGACGGCTCCACGACAGGTTGATCCGGAATTCCTTGCCCTCCCCCTGCGTTCGCTGGCGGACGCGGCGCT